>NZ_JAPEPB010000001.1:3879772-4189090 GCF_026340565.1 Kitasatospora sp. NBC_01287 | reverse complement strand
GAGCACCGCCAGTGCGGCGGCCCGCGCTTCGTCCAGTCGCTCGGCCGGGATCGCCTCCAGCACCCCGCGCCATCCGCCGGCCCGCTGCGCGTGCCACCAGGCGTCGGCGGTGGGGTAGTGGGTGGCCGCGAGGTGCTCGACCGTTCGTACGTCGGTGAAGCCGGCCCGGTGCAGCAGCTCGGCCGCCTCCTCGGGGCTGCGGCCCAGCGGGTTGAACCGGGCCGCGCGGCTCTGCCGCAGCCGGGCCGCCTCCGCGGGGAGGAAGGCGTTGAGCGCCGCGCCGGGCCGCTCCCAGCCGGGTTCGTCCGCGCCGAAGGCGGTGAAGCCGAACCGGCCGCCGGGCACCAGCACCCGGTGCACCGAGGCCAGCGCGGCCGCCGGGTCGGGGGTGAAGATCACCGCGAAGGAGGAGAGCGCGGCCTCGAAGGAGCGGTCGGGGAACCCGAGCGCCTCGGCGTCGTCCAGCCGGACGCAGACGTTGCGCAGCCCGCGCCCGGCCGCCTGCGCGGCGGTCGCCTGGACCATCCCGGGGGCCAGGTCGACCCCGACCACGTAGCCCTCGGGGCCGACCTCGGCGAGCGCCGCGAAGAGCACGGCGCCCCGGCCGCAGCCCACGTCAAGCACCCGGTCGCCCGGGCGGAGCCCGGCCAGCCTGGCCAGCCGGGCGCCGATCGGATTGAAGAAGCCGCCGTTGGCCTCGTCGTACTCGTCGGCCGCGAGCGTGAAGGCGTGGGCCAGGGCGGCCTTGCGGCGGCGGGCCGCCGCGTCCTGCCCGGCGGGTGACTCACCTCGGAGCTGAGTGTTCGTCATATCGTCATGGTGGTCCCGTGTGGTGCGCGTCACAAGGGGGCGGACGGGGCGCTGATCGGCGCTCAGAAGCCCAGCAGGCACTGGAGTTGGCTCAGCACCAGGCCGGCGCCGGTGCAGCCGATCCCCTCGAACCACAGTTGGTCGTCCACCGGGAAGGCCCGCCCCGCCCGGACCGCGCCGAGCGCCCGCCAGGCCGGCCCGGCCAGGGTCGCGGTGGTGCCCGCCGCGTCCGGGTCGCCGTAGGTCGAGTAGAGCAGCAGGTCGCCGTCGGCCCCGGAGAGCTGGTCGGGCTTGACCTCGGTGTCGAACTGGTCGACGTTCTGCGCATCGGGCCGGCCGAGCCCCAGGTCGGTGAGGAGGCTGCCGGGGAAGCTCTGCCGGCCGTAGAGCCGGATCCGCCCGCCCTGGACGAAGCGCACCAGGCTGACCTTGCGGCCCGCGGTGGCGCCCGGGCCGCCGACCATCCGGGAGGTCTCGGCCAGCTGGGTCCGGTAGGCGGCGATCACCGCGTCCGCCTCGGCCTGCCGGCCGAGCGCGCGGGCGTGCAGCTGGAAGTTCTCCTTCCAGGTGGCGCCGGTGGTCCGGGTGAGCACGGTGGGCGCGATCCGGCGCAGCGCCTCGTAGCGGCCGCCGTCGCGCAGCCGGCTGCTCAGGATCAGCTCGGGGCGCAGTGCCTCGATCGCGGCCAGGTCCGGTGCGCCGATGGTGCCGGTGACGGCCACCTCGGCGAGTCGGGAGGCCGGCCAGTACCGGGGCAGGCCCGGTGCCTCCGCCGCCCGGCAGGCGCCGATCGGGGTGATCCCCAGGGTCATCGCCGAGTCCAGCTCGGCGGTGTCCAGCACCACCACCCGGGTCGGCAGGCCCGGCACCGCCACCGCGCCGGTGGCCGCCGTGACGACGGCGCTGGGCTCGGGGCCGGCGGCGCCCACCGCCGCCTGCGGGGCGGGCAGGCCCGGGGTCGGCCCGCAGGCGCCGAGCGTGGCGGCCAGGCCCGCCGCCAGCACGGCGCGGCGCGACGGGTGACGGTGCATCGGGGCTCCTCTGACGGCCGGTCAGGGAAATGATGTCCCAGATGGGGGGAAAAGGGCGTTATGCGATGCCTCTAGGCTGAGGGGCATGTCAGCGATCTCCGTGCCCGCCCCGCTCACCGTCGGCTTCGACCTCGACATGACCCTGCTGGACACCCGGCCCGGCATCAAGGCCACCTACCTGGCGCTCTCCGCCGAGACCGGCACCTACATCGACGCCGACCTGGCCGTCACCCGGCTCGGGCCGCCGCTGACCGTCGAGCTGACCAACTGGTTCGCCCAGGAGCAGCTGCCCGCGATGCTGGACCGCTACCGGGCGCTCTACCGCGACCACGCCTTCGCGCCGACCGTCCCGCTGCCGGGCGCGTACGCGTCGGTGGCCGCGGTGCGCGAGGCCGGCGGTCGGGTCGCGGTGATCACCGGCAAGTACGAGCCCAACGCGCGGCTGCACCTGGAGCACGCGGGCATCGAGTACGACGCGCTGGTCGGCGACCTGTGGGCGGAGACCAAGGGCACCGCGCTGCGCGAGCTGGGCGCGAGCGTCTACGTCGGCGACCACCTCGGCGACATCATCGGCGCCCGCGCGGCCGGCGCGGTGGCCGTCGGGGTGGCCACCGGGCCGTACGGCGCCGAGCAACTGGCCGAGGCGGGCGCGGACGTGGTGCTCGCCGACCTCACCGAGTTCCCGGCCTGGCTGGCCGGGCACCGCGCCACCGGCAGCTAGCCGGCGGCCGGCCCGCGGCTAGCCCGCGGCGGCGTCGGCCCGGCGTCGCTGGGCGCGGGCCGAGCGGAACAGGCCGAGCAGCGCGAGCAGGAAGCCCAGCGGCATCAGCATGCTCGCGAAGTACGCGGGGGTGGGCAGCGGGGTGAGGTGGAAGAAGAGCGGGACGAACGTCGCGATCGTGGCCAGCGCCCCCACCACGAACACCACCGCGCCCACCCGCACCAGGCCCTCGCCCGACTCCTTGCCGCTCACGGCAGCCCTCCTTCACCCGCACCGTCACGCTTCGAACCGACCGCCCCAGTCTCGCAGAGTCCGCGGCCCCTCGGCCCGACCCCCGCCACCTGCGCGGATCTCGATCCCGTCACTGCCTGCGGTTCGCCGGGGACAGCGAGTTTCGAACTCCGGGTGCGCAGGGTATGCAGGTCTCGCACGGGGTCGACCGACCCCGCTTCCGGCCAGGGGGTGACCGCCATGACGACCGACCGGGTTCCGTCGTCCGGCCGTACCGCCGTGCCCTGGCCGTCCTTCCTCGCCAGAGCCGGGCTCCAACCGCCGGGCGTGTGCGAGTGAAACCCTGAGCGGTCGCTAGCCTGCTGCCGGCGGACCGTCCTGCACCGGCTCGCGCCGGCGTCCACCGCGACCACGCCGGACGCCCGCGCGACCGGACCACCCCTGCCAGTTCACGGCACCCCGGCGACGACGCCGGGGCGCCCCCGCACCCACACCGAGGACATTCGAGATGCCCACCGGCCAGGTCAAATGGTTCAACGAGACGAAGGGATTCGGCTTCCTGTCGCGCGACGACGGCGAGGACGTCTTCGTCCACAGCAAGGCGCTGCCCGCCGGGTTGAGCTCGCTCAAGCCGGGGCAGCGGGTGGAGTTCGGTGTGGTCGCGGGGCACCGCGGCGACCAGGCGATGGGGGTCACCCTGCTGGAGGCGCTGCCCTCGGTGGCCGTCGCGCAGCGGCGCAGCGCTGATGACATGGCACCGATCGTCCAGGACCTGATCACCATGCTGGACACCGTGCTGCCCGGCCTGCAGCACGGCCGCTACCCGGCCAAGCCGGTCGGCCAGAAGCTGGCGGCCGCGCTGCGCGCGGTGGCCGACCAGTTCGACGTCTGAGACCGGCAGGGCCGAGGCCGAGGGCCTTCCCGCCGCCGCCCTCGCGGCCGCGGGAAGGCCGGTACGACTGCGGGAAGGCCCGCCCGGCTACGGGAAGGCCAGCGCGTCCGGCGCCACGGCCGGCACCAGGCCCTGCTCGGCCGCCCGGTCCAGCAGGCCGCGCACGGCCGCGTAGCCCTCGGGGCCGAGGTCGGCGGTGAACTCGTTGACGTAGAGCCCGATGTGCTGGTCGGCCACCGCCGGGTCCATCTCCTGGGCGTGCGCCAGCACGTACTCCCGGGAGGCCGCCGGGTCGGCCCAGGCCGCCTCGACCGAGCCGCGCACGGCCGCCGCCAGCTCGCGCAGCCGCGCCGCGCCCAGTGAGCGCCGGGCGATGATCGCGCCCAGGGGGATCGGCAGCCCGGTGCGCGCCTCCCAGACCTCGCCCATGTCGGCCAGCTTCGCGAGCCCGTAGTCCTGGTAGGTGAAGCGGGCCTCGTGGATCACCAGGCCGGCGTCCACCCGGCCGTCCCGCACGGCGGGCATGATCTCGTCGAACGGCAGCACCACCACCTCGCCGAGCCCGCCGGGCACCGCCTCGGTCGCCCAGAGCCGGAACAGCAGGTAGGCGGTGGAGCGCTCGCTGGGCACCGCGACCGTCTTCCCGGTCAGGTCGGCGCCGGCCGTGATCGGGCTCGCCCCGGCGTCGGCCCCGGGCCGGGTGAGCACCAGCGGGCCGCAGCCGCGGCCGAGCGCCCCGCCGCAGGGCAGCAGCGCGTACTCGTCGAGCACCCAGGGCAGGGCCGCGTAGCTGACCTTGAGGACGTCCAGCTCCCCGCGCTCGGCCAGGCCGTTGGTCACGTCGATGTCGGCGAAGGTGACCTCGGGCGCCTCGGCGCCCGGCAGCAGGCCGTGCGCCCAGGCGTGGAAGACGAAGGTGTCGTTGGGGCAGGGCGAGTACGCGATCCGCAGCGGCTCAGCCACCGGTGGCCTCCTCGATCAGACGGGTGTGGGGCAGCAGGGCGAAGGCGCGCTCCAGGGCCGCCAGCGCCTCGCCGATCCGCCAGGCGGCCCGGTCGCGCGGGCCCACGGCGTTGGAGACGGTGCGCAGTTCCAGGGCCGGCACACCGAACCGGGCAGCCGCCTCGGCCACCCCGAAGCCCTCCATCGCCTCCGCGGCCGCGCCGGGGTGCCGGGCGGCCAGCTCGGCCGCGCGCTCGGCGCTGCCGGTGACGGTGGAGACGGTGAGCACCGGGCCGACCACCGCACCGGTGGCCCGCGCGAGCAGCGCGACCGCGCCCGGCGGCGGGGTGTGCGCGACGGTGCCGAAGCCCAGCTCGGCGACGTCCTGGAAGCCGTCCGGGGTCTGCGCACCCAGGTCGGCGGCGATGATCGCGTCGGCGGCCACCACCGTGCCGATCGGCGCGCGCGGGGCGAAGCCGCCGGCGATCCCGGCCGAGACCACCAGCGGGTGGCGCTCGGCGGCCAGCGCGATGGCGGTGGCGCTCGCGGCCGCGGCCGGGCCGACCCCGGCCGTCACCACGGTGACCAGGCCGGCCGGCGCGCCGCGCCGCACGGCCTCGGCCTCGGCGGCCACCGCGACGACGACGAGCAGCCGACCCCCGGCCGGTGCGGCGGGGGCCGGCTGCTCGCCGGTGTCCTGCGGGCCGGTCACTGGCCCTGCGAGGGGTCCTGACCCTGGCTTGCGTCCTGCGGCGAGGCCACCGGGGCGGCGGAGTTGACCAGGTCGACGAACCAGACCGCGATGATGCCCTGGCTGGCCGAGCCCGCCGGGCTGTTCGGGTCGAACTCGATGATGGTCAGCGCGGTGTCGCGGTTGGTGGTCAGCACGTTGGCGGCCGACTGCAGACCGGAGAAGGTGTTGTCCTTCTGGAAGTTCGACACCACGGCGCCGCTCTGGCTGTTGCCGCCGTTGGTCACCGCCCGCCAGCCGTTCTTCGCGCTGTTCGGGTCGAGCCCGACGCCGATCTGGTCGCTCGACTTGATCGACAGCTTGGGGAAGGTCCCGGCCGGCTGGTTGGAGAGCTGGGCGCAGGCCTGGCGCCCCGCCGTGTCCAGCGGCTTGCCGCCGTTGTAGCAGGTCGGGTTCGGGGACAGCGCGGTCGAGGAGCGGCCGATGGTGACGGTGGCCTTGCTCTTGACCGGCGCGGGCTGGCTCGCCGCGTAGGCGATGGAGCCGCCGAGCGTGCCGGCGCCGATCACGACCACGGCGCCGAGGGCGGCGATGACACGGGTACTGAGGCTCATGGGACGAAGGCTATCCAACTCTGCCGATCACGCGACGCGGGGGTGCGGTGCGCCGCCGCGAACCCCCAGCCGGACCAGCGCCAGCACCGTCCAGACCAGCGCCACGCCGAGCAGCACCGACGCGATGGCCAGGCCCAGCTCGCCGTCGAGCGGCAGCAGGATGCCCAGCGCGCCGCCGGCCACCCAGGAGAGCTGCATCAGCGTCTCCGAACGGGCGAAGGTCGAGGTGCGCACCGCCTCGGGGACATCGCGCTGGATCAGCGAGTCCAGCGCGAGCTTGGCCAGCGAGTTCGCGATCCCGGCGACGGCGGCCACCACCAGCACGGTGACCAGCCCGTACCAGAGCGCGCACGCGACCGCGGCGCCGGTGGCCAGCATCAGCATCGCGGTGATGGTGGCCTCGGCGCCCCGGCTGCGCAGCCAGGAGCCGAAGACCGAGCCCAGCGCGTTGCCGCCGCCGGCCGCCAGGGCGAGCAGGCCCAGGCCCACGGTGGGCGACACGCCGCCGACCGGGTCGACCCGCAGCAGGAAGGCCAGGAACAGGGTGAGGAAGCCGCTCAGCCCGCGCAGCGCGGCCACCGCGCGCAGGCCCAGGATCACCGCCGGACCCACGGTGCGCAGGCTCGCCTTGACCCGGGGGGCCGGCTCGGACTCCGGCGGCTGCTCGCCCGGGTTCAGGTGCGGGCCGGCGTGCAGCACCGCGCGCTGCTCGCCCTTCGCGGAGTCGACCTGGTGCGGCAGGTGAAAGGCCATCAAGGTGCCGATCACGAAGACCAGGAAGGCGCCGCGCAGCGGCCAGGCCGGGCCGGCCAGGTGCAGCGCCCCGCCCACCGCGGCGGCCAGGCCGGTGGCCAGCAGCCCGGCCAGTGTCACCCGCGAGTTGGCCTTCACCAGGGTCACCCGGGCGGGCTTGAGCCGGGGCACCACCACGCTGCGCACCACGCCGTAGGCCTTGGAGGCGACCAGGCAGCCCAGCGCCTCCGGGTAGAGCGCGAGGTTGCCGTCGCTGATCGAGCCGGCCATCGTCCAGGCGAGCACCGCGCGCGCCAGCATCGACATCGCCATCGCCGCCCGGCGGCCGTGCGGCAGCCGGTCGAGCAGCGGGCCGATCACCGGGGCGAGCAGCGCGAACGGGGCCATGGTGACCAGCAGGTAGAGCGCCACCCGACCGCGGGCCTCGCTGGTGGGCACCGAGAAGAAGATGGTGGAGGCGAGCGCGATGGTGATCAGCATGTCGCCGAAGGAGTTCAGCGCGTGCAGCTCGATCAGTTTGGCCAGGCCCGACTCGCCGGCCCCGTCGGCCGAGGTGGCCTTGCGGATCCGGCGCCCGGTGCCGTGCACCACCCGCCCGGTGCGCAGCCCGGCCGCGGAGGCGCCACGCAGCAGCAGGGAGCGGCGGGGGGCGTCCTCGGGGGCCTGCTCCGGCTCCGGCGCCTGCTCCGGCGCCTGTTCCGGCGCCTGCCCCGGCTCGGCCTCGTGGTCGGCGGCGGGCCCCGGGGCGGCGGCGGACCCTGGCGCGGCCCGGTGTTTCGTGAGATCCGGCACGGTGGGCCCGGCGGGATCGGGCAGCGGCGACCCGTCCTCCGGCTGTGGACCCGAGTGGTCCGCAGGGGGGACCGCGAGCTGCTGTCGCGGCACGGCGACGGGCGAGGCGTGCTGCGACGGAGTTTCGTCCGCCACACAGGCAATCCTGCCTGACAATCCCTTCCAGGACGAGGGATTGCGGGTAGCTCGGCGCGGCCCGGAGCCCCTGGTATCCTCGGCGCCGCCTTACGGGCTGTCGCGCGGAGCTGCCCGGCGGGTAGCCTGCACTGTGCGGACCGCTGCGGTGGAGCGCGCGGCGCACCGGTCGGGCTGGCCCGACGGCGGCGCGGCCGGTCCCCGCAAGGCTCCCGGTCACGCAGAATAGGGGCGGTACCACCAGCGAGCGGTACCGGCGGTCGGTTGAGCGATGCGACGCCCACAGGGGCGCGCACCCGGCGGCCGCGACGGTCCCGTACGGCCCGGGTCGAGCCACCGGGCGATTAGGCTGCAGGTAAGAAGACTGGAGAGAACCGACGCCGTGAGTGCTGCGATTCGAAGCCGTACCCCCGACCGGCTCTGTGCCGACGCTGTCGAACTCGCCAGGCAGGCAGCGGTCGAGGCGGTGGGTGCTGCCGCTGTCGGCAGCCACCTGGGCGCCCGGGCCGAGGGCGAGCGGGTCGTCACGCATACCTTCGAGTGCCTGGACGCCGCCTACCGCGGCTGGCACTGGGCCGTCACCGTGGCCCGCGCCCCGCGCGCCAAGCTGGTCACCCTGGACGAGGTCGTGCTGCTGCCCGGCGCCGACGCGGTGCTCGCGCCGCAGTGGGTGCCGTGGAGCGAGCGGCTGCGACCCGGCGACCTGGGCCCGGGCGACCTGCTGCCCACCGACGCGGACGACGAGCGGTTGGAGCCCGGCTGGACCGGCGAGGACGAGCCGGCGCCCAACTCGGCCGTCTTCGACGGCGAGGAGGAGCTGGAGCTGTCCGACCCGCAGGTGCAGCCGGCCCCGGCCCGCGCGCGGATCGGCTCGGTCGCGGACGAGCTCGGCATGGCCCGCCCCCGGGTGCTCTCCCGGCTCGGGCTGCACCTGGCCGCCGACCGCTGGGAGAAGGCGCACGGCTCGCAGACCCCGATGGCGCAGTCCGCCCCGGCCTCCTGCACCAGCTGCGGCTTCCTGATCGCGATCGGCGGCTCGCTGGGCCAGGCCTTCGGCGTCTGCGGCAACGAGTACGGGCCGGCCGACGGCCAGATCGTCTCGCTCGCCTACGGCTGCGGCGGCCACTCCGAGGCGGCCGTGCTGCCGGCGCCGCCGGTGCCGGCCGAGCTGATCCTGGACGAGACCGTGGTCGAGCCGCTCCAGCTGCACCCCGACCGCACCGGCGGCTCGGTGGAGCCCGACGCCCCGGCCGAGGAGCTCGGCCACTCCTGAGCCCGCGTCACCGGGCGAACCCGCGTCACCGAGCCCCAGGAGCCCTGCCGCTCCTGGGGCTCGGCCGTGTCCGCGCCCCGCAGTGGCAGCCCGTCGGCCCGGCGGCGGAGCCCCGGCGCGCCCGGCGGCGAACCGGGTCCCGAAAAGGGGAGAGAATGCCCCCCAAGGATCTCGTGTGACGGTTGGGGAAGGCGGCGGGTCCAGTGGAGCCTCGCATCATCGGCAACGGCGGCGACGAGCAGGCGGCCGACCACTTCGGCACCGCCGAGCTGCGGCGCCGCGTCCTGGACGCCTGGGCGGCCTCGCCGGCCCGGTTCCGGGAGGACGCCAACGCCGAGGAGGAGCTGGCGCTCGGCGGCTACCGGGATCGCCTGGTGGTCGAGTTGGCGCAGAACGCGGCGGACGCCGCCGGGCGTTCCGGGCGCGGGCCCGGCCGGCTGCGGCTGACCCTGCGCGACGGCGTGCTGGCCGCCGCCAACACCGGCGCGCCGCTGGACGCGGCGGCCATCGAGTCGCTCTCCACCCTGCGCGCCTCCTCCAAGCGGGCCGACGCCACGCCCACCGTGGGCCGGTTCGGCGTCGGTTTCGCCGCCGTGCTCGCGGTCAGTGACGAGCCGGCCATCGTCGGCCACGCCGGCGGAGCCCGCTGGTCGCTGGCCGAGGCGCGTGAGCTGGCCGATCGGGTGGCCGGCGAACACGCCGGTCTCGCCGAGGAGTTGCGCCGCCGCGACGGCCACGTCCCGCTGCTGCGGCTGCCGCTGGCCGCCGAGGGCGAGCCGCCGGCCGGCTACGACACCGCGGTGCTGCTCCCGCTGCGCGACGGCGCCGCCGAGGACCTGACCCGCCGTCTGCTGGACGGGGTGGACGACGCCCTGCTGCTCACCCTGCCCGGCCTGGCCGAGATCGTCATCGAGACCCCGGACGGCGGCTCCCGCACGCTGACCCGATCGGCGGCCGAGCGTACCGAGGCCGGCCTGGGGCAGGTCGTCCTGACCGAGCAGGACGGGCAGGGCAGCTCCCGGTCGTTCTGGCAGACCGTCACCACCACCGGCGCGCTGACCCCCGAACTGCTCGCCGACCGCCCGGTCGAGGAGCGGGCCCGCCCGTACTGGACGGTGACCTGGGCCGTGCCGGTCTCCGCGGCCGGCACCCCGCAGCCGCTCCCGGTGGCCCCGGTGCTGCACGCGCCCACCCCGAGCGAGGAGCCGCTCGGCGTGCCCGCGCTGCTGATCGCCTCCTACCCGCTGGACTCCACCCGCCGCCACGTCGCGCCGGGACCGCTGACCGACTTCCTGACCGAGCGGGCCGCCGAGGCCTACACCGATCTGCTGCGGGCCCGCGGCGCCGATCTCGGCTCGCTCGTCCTGGTCCCCGGCCCGCTCGGCCAGGGCGCGCTGGACAACGCGCTGCGCACCGCGATCCTCTCCCGGCTGCCCGGCACCGCCTTCCTGCCGCACCCGGCCCCGGTGGAGGAGGGCACCCCCGCGCTGCGCCCGCGTGACGCCACCCTGCTGGAGGGCGCGGACTCCTCGGTGGTCGAGGCGCTGGCGCCGATCTTCCCCGGCCTGCTGCCGGCCGGGCTGGAGCGGCGGGCCGAGCTGCGCGCGCTCCAGGTGCGGCGCGTCCCGCTGGCCGAGGTGGTCGACCAGCTCGGCGGCCTGGACCGGGAGCCGGCCTGGTGGCGCAGCCTGTACGGGGCGCTGGCCGGGGCCGACCCGGAGGCGCTCGGCGCGCTGCCGGTGCCGCTGGCCACCGGGCGGATCGTCACCGGCCCGCGCCGGGTGCTGCTGCCCTCCGAGGACGCCGACTGGGCCGGCTTCCCCGGCTACCCCGAGGCCCTGGCCGAGGCGCTGGACCTGCTCGACCTGCGGCTGGCCCACCCCGAGGCGGCGCACCCGCTGCTGGCCAAGCTCGGCGCCGCCACCGCGACCCCGACCGGAATCCTGGCGACCCCCGAGCTGCGCGCGGCCGTGGCCCGCTCGCTGGACCTGGGCGAGGAGGACTTCGACGGCGCCGTCGACCTGGCCGACGCGGTGCTCGGCCTGGTCCGGGCGGCCGGCGCGCGGGTGGGCGACCACCCCTGGCTGGCCCGCCTCGCGCTGCTCGACGACGAGGGCGAGCTGACCCGGGCCGGCGAGCTGATCCTGCCCGACAGCCCGTTCGCGCAGCTGGCCCGCCCGGAGGACGCGCCCTTCGTCGACGAGGACCTGCTGGAGCGCTGGGGCCCCGAGGTGCTGGGCGCCGCCGGGGTGCTGAGCGGCTTCGTGCTGGTCCGGGCCGAGGACGCGGTGCTCGACCCGGACGACCTTGAGCGCCTGGACCCGACCGCGCCCGCCGACCGCGCGGTCGGCGGCACCCCGACCGGGCTGCTGGACGAGGCCCCGGACGGGCTGGCCGACTGGGCCGAGGAGGTGCTGGAGGCGCTGCACGCGGACGATGCCGACAGCGTGGGCGTGCCGCCGGTGGCCGCCGAACTCCTGGTGGTGCGCGACCTGGACCTGGTGGACGAGGAGGCCTGGCCGCAGGCGCTGGCGCTGCTGGCCCGCCCGCCCTACCGGGACGCGGTGGTCACCCCGGTGCGCGTGCTGTTGCCCGACGGCAGCTACACCGACCTGCCGCCGTACACCGCCTGGTGGCTGCGCGACCACCCGGTGCTGGCGGGGCGCGAGCCGGTCGGCCTGCGCGCCGCCGGGGCCGACTGGCTGCTGCGCGGGCTCTACGACGAGGCCCGCACCACCCTGGACGAGCAGTTCCTGCACGCCCTGGGGGTGCGCACCACGCTGGCCGCGCTGCTCGCCGAGAAGCACGGCCCCGACGAGCTGCTGGACCACCTCACCGACGACGCGAGTGAGGTGACCCACCGCCAGCTGCACGGCATCTACACCGCGCTGGCCGCCGTCGGCGACCTCGACCCCCTCGACGTGGTGCGGGCGCTGCCCCCGCTGGATCCGGACACCGGCCGCCGGCCCGGCCACACCGTGGTGGTGGACGTCACCGAGGCCGTCATCGCCGACGCCCCCGACCTGGTGCAACTGCTCCACCCCTATCCGCTGCTCCCGGTCGCCCCGGCGCTGGCCCCGGCACTGGCCGAGCGGCTGCACGTCTCGCTGGCCAGCGAGATCGCCGGCGGCCGGGTGCTCTCCGAGGGCGCGCTGCACCGGGTGCCGGCGGTGGTCCGCGAGCTGCTGCCCGGCTGCCCCCTGGCCTACGAGGAGCACGACGAGCTGCTGGTGGTCGGTCCGGACGGCGAGGAGGCGGCGGTGGACTGGCGCTGGGACACCGCCGCGGCCGCCCCCGAGCTGCCCTACGACCCGGAGTCGACGGACCCCGCCGATGAGGACGAGGAGTTCGACGTCCCCCCGGTGCCCGGCCTGCTGCACGCGGCCACCCCGGAGGGGCTGGCGGCGGGCCTGGCCTGGTCGGTCGGCCAGTGGCACCGGCGGTTCGAGGTGCTGGCCGCGCTCACCGAGCCGGACCGCGCCTACGAGCTCTCGGCGGCCCGCGACTTCGAGGGCTGACAGCCGTCGGGCCCCGCTCCAGGGCCTGCCGTCGAACCCCCTTCCGCGTGCGAACGAAAGGGGTTTGACGGCAGATTTAGGCTGGCAGCCATGATCGACAACGCTGAACGCAGCTTCCTGTTCCTGCTGGCGAGTTCCCGGCTCGACGGCAACACCGAGACGCTGGCCCGGCGGGCGGCCGAGCAACTGCCCGCCGGGACCGAGCAGCGCTGGCTGCGGCTCAGCGAGCTGCCGCTGGCGCCGTTCGTGGACCGCCGGCACGACGGCGACGGCGGCTACCCGCAACCCGAGGGGAACGAGCGGGTGCTGCTGGAGGCCACCCTGGCCGCCACCGACCTGGTGATCGCCTCGCCGCTGTACTGGTACAGCGTCTCGGCCGACGCCAAGCTCTACCTGGATCACTGGGCCGGCTGGATGCGGGTGCCGGGCTACGACTTCCGCCCCCGGATGGCCGGCAAGACGATCTGGTCCGTCACCGCGCTCGCCACCGCGGCCGAGGCCGCCGACGCGCTGGTCACCACCGTGCGGCTCAGCGGCGAGTACCTGGGCATGCGGTGGGGCGGCGCGCTGCTCGGTTCCGCCAACCGGCCGGGGCAGATAGCCGAGGACGACGGGGCGCTGAACCGGGCCAAGACCTTCTTCGCGAGCTAGTGCCGCGCCCGGGTGTCCCGCCAGGGCCTCAGGCCCGGGTGTCCCGTCAGGGCCTCAGGCCCGGGTGTCCCGTCAGGGCCTCAGGCCCGGGTGTCCCGGTCCTGGGTGCGGCTGACGAAGTGCCAGATCACCTCCAGCACCAGCCCGGCCGCCACCGCGATCGCCACCCCCGTCCAGGCGTCCTGGGTGCCGATCAGCTTGAGCTGGAAGAAGTCGGAGAGCCAGGGCACCACCAGCACCAGGGCGAAGGCCCCGCCCATGGCGCCGAGCAGCAGCAGCCGCCACCAGGTGTAGGGGCGGGCCACGATCGCCAGCACCCAGGTCGCCACCAGGAAGAGGGTCAGGGTGGCCACACTGGTGTCGGCCTTGAGGTCGGTGGCCTGGTCGGCGCGGGCCAGCTCGTAGGCCGTGAAGGTGGCCGCGCCCGCGATCAGGCCGCCCGGCACGGCCAGCCGCAGCACCCGGCGGACGAACCCGGGCCTGGCCCGCTCGTTGTTGGGCGCCAGCGCCAGGAAGAAGGCCGGGATGCCGATGGTCAGCGCGCTCAGCACGGTGGAGTGCCGGGGCAGGAACGGGTACGGCACCTGGGTGCAGACCACCAGCAGGGCCAGCAGCACCGAGTAGACCGTCTTGACCAGGAAGAGGGTCGCCACCCGCTCGATGTTGCCGATCACCCGGCGGCCCTCGGCGACCACCGAGGGCAGGGTGGCGAAGCTGTCGTTGAGCAGCACGATCTGGGCCACCGCCCGGGTGGCCTCGCTGCCGGAGCCCATCGCCACGCCGATGTCGGCGTCCTTGAGCGCGAGCACGTCGTTGACGCCGTCGCCGGTCATCGCCACGTGGTGTCCGCGCGACTGCAACGCGCCCACCAGCTCGCGCTTCTGCTGCGGGGTCACCCGGCCGAAGACGGTGGTGTGCTCGGCGGTGTCGGCCAGCTGCTCGGGGTCGGCGGGCAGGGTGCGGGCGTCCAGCGGGTGGTCGGCGCCCGGCAGGTCCAGGCTCGCCGCGACCGCGCCCACCGAGACCGCGCTGTCTCCGGAGATCACCTTCGCCTGGACCCGCTGCTCCTCGAAGTAGCGCAGCGTCGCGGCCGCGTCCGGGCGCAGCCGCTGCCTGAGCACCGCCAGGGCGAGCGGGTCGAGGTCCTTCGTGGGGTCGGGCCCGTCCAGCGGCGCCGTCGTGCGGCCGAGCAGCAGCACCCGCAGGCCCTGGCCGCCCAGCTCGTCCACCTCGGCCAGCGCCGGGTGTCCGGCGGGCAGCAGCACGTCGGGCGCGCCGAGCAGCCAGCCCGCCTCGGTGCCGCCGGGCTCCCGCAGTCGCGCGCCGCTCCACTTGCGGGCCGAGGAGAACGGCACCGCCTCCAGCACCCGCCACGGTCCGTCCTCCGCCGGGGTGCCGTAGGCGTCCAGCAGCGCGCGCATGCTCGGGTTGGGGCGGGCGTCGGCCGCCGCCAGCACGCCGAGCACCTCGCGCAGCCGCTCCCCGTCCGCGGTGGTGTCGGCGGTGGTGTCGGCGGTGGTGCCGGTGGTGGTGTCGGCGGTTCCGCCTGTGGTGTCGAGCATGCGCAGCTCCTGGACGTCCATGCCGCCCTCGGTGAGGGTGCCGGTCTTGTCCAGGCAGACGGTGTCCACCCGGGCCAGCCCCTCGATCGCCGGCAGCTCCTGGACCAGGCACTGCTTGCGGCCCAGCCGGACCACCCCGATCGCGAACGCCACCGAGGTCAGCAGCACCAGGCCCTCGGGCACCATCGGCACGATTCCGGCCACCGTGCGGCGCACCGCCTCGCGCCAGTCGTTGTGCTCGACGGTCCACTGACTGATCACCAGGCCGATCGCGGTGGGGATCAGCAGGTAGGTGATGAACCGCAGGATGGTGTCGATGCCGGTGCGCAGCTCCGACTTGACCAAGGTGAACCGGCTGGCCTCCTCGGCCAGGCGGGCGGCGTACGCCTGGCGGCCGACCTTGGTGGCGGTGAAGGCACCGGACCCGGCGACCACGAAGCTGCCGGACATCACCTCGTCGCCGGGGTGCTTGAGGACCGGGTCGGGCTCGCCGGTGAGCAGCGACTCGTCGATCTCCAGGCCCTCGGCCTCGGTGACCGCGCCGTCCACGATCACCTTGTCGCCGATGCCGAGCAGCACGGTGTCGTCCAGCACGATCCCGGCGACCGCGACCTGCGTGGTCCGGCCCTCGCGGCGCACCTCCGGGCGGGCCTCGCCGATCAGCGCCAGGCTGTCCAGGGTCCGCTTGGCGCGTACCTCCTGGATCACGCCGATCGCCGTGTTGGCCACGATGACCAGGCCGAACAGCCCGTCCTGGATCGGGCCGACCACCAGGATGACGGCGAAGAGCACGCCGATGATCGCGTTGAAGCGGGTGAAGACGTTGGCCCGCACGATCTCGCTGACGGACCGTGAGGAGCGCACCGGGACGTCGTTCACCTGACCCCGCGCCACCCGCTCGGCCACCTCGGCGGCCGTCAGACCGCCGTGCCGGGTGGGCACGAGGCCAGTGGCGCTGGCGCCGCTGTCGGGGGCGGTCCGGTCCGCGGGGTGCGTCATGGCACCGACTCTACGGGGGCGAAATGTCCAGTGCGTCCCCTCGACGTCCCGGTCCCGCCGACCGGGTGGAGGGTGCTACTCCTGCTCGGGGAGGTCCTGGTCCGCGCGCTCGGCGATGGCCCGGTCGCGCTCGATCGCGGCCCGCCGGGCCCGGCAGTACCAGAGGCCGATCAGGCCGAGCAGCCCGCCGGAGAGGCAGATCCACGGCCAGCTGCCGTGCCCGTGCTCGGAGAGCGCGTGCTGGAACGGGAGCAGCGCCAGGAAGCCCAGGAACCAGAGCACCGTGCCGCCGCCGACGATCGCGACGTCATTGGCTTCCAGCGGCGGCGGTGAGGGGCGCAGGGCGGTCTTCGGCATGGGGCTCAGCCTACGGCGTGCCGGGGTGCTCACCTGGTTGTTCTACGCGCGAAGATGGCGCGTGCACGACCGGTGAACACATACTGAAGTTTCTCCTTTGCCCCCACCAGAGGACATACGCATGCCATCCGCGGCCCTCGACCGCTACTTCCGGATCTCCGAGCGCGGCTCCACCGTGCCCCGGGAGATCCGCGGCGGTGTCGCCACCTTCTTCACCATGGCCTACATCCTGGTGCTGAACCCGATCATCCTGTCCAACGCCGTGGACATCGACAAGCAGGCGCTGAGCTTCCCGCAACTGGTGACCGCCACCGCGCTCACCGCCGGGCTGACCACGCTGCTGATGGCGGTGATCGGCAACGTCCCGATCGGCCTGGCCGCGGGCCTGGGCGTGAACACCATCGTGGCGCTCCAGCTGGCCCCCAAGATGACCTGGCCGGACGCGATGGGCATGGTCGTGCTGGCCGGCCTCTGCATCATGCTGCTGGTCGCCACCGGCCTGCGTGAGCGGGTGATGAACGCGGTGCCGCTCGGGCTGCGCAAGGCGATCGCGATCGGCATCGGCCTCTTCATCACGCTGGTCGGCCTGGTCGACTCCGGCTTCGTCAGCCGGATCCCCGACGTCGCCCACACCACCGTTCCGCTGGAGCTGGGCACCGGCGGCCACCTGCACGGCTGGCCGGTGCTGGTCTTCCTGCTCGGCGTGCTGCTGACCATGGTGCTCGTGGTGCGCAAGGTGCCGGGCGCGATCCTGATCTCGATCGCGACCATGACCGTGGTGGCGCTGGTGATCCAGAAGCTGGCGAACCTGCCCGCCGCCGCCTGGGGCCTGACCGTGCCCAAGTGGCCCGGCAACCCGGTCTCGACGCCCGACTTCGGGCTGGTCGGCAAGGTCAGCCTGTTCGGCGGCTTCCAGCACGTGGGCCTGCTGACCGGCATCCTCTTCGTCTTCACCGTGCTGATGAGCTGCTTCTTCGACGCGATGGGCACCATCCTCGGCGTCGCCGACGAGGCCCACCTGCTCGACGAGAAGGGCGACCTGCCCGGCATCAGCCGGGTGCTGATGGTCGACGGCGTGGCCACCGTGCTCGGCGGCGCCACCTCCTCCTCGGCCAACACCTGCTTCGTGGAGTCCACCGCCGGCGTCGGCGAGGGCGCCCGCACCGGCTTCGCCAGCCTGGTCACCGGCGCGCTCTTCATGCTCGCGCTCTTCCTCACCCCGCTGGCCACCATGGTCCCGGCCCAGGCGGCCACCCCGGCGCTGATCACGGTCGGTTTCCTGATCCTGGCCAACTCGATCCGGGCGATCGACTGGAGCGACTACACGATCGCGATGCCGGCGTTCCTGACCATGGTGCTGATGCCGTTCACCTACTCGATCACCAACGGGATCGGGATGGGCTTCATCGCCTTCTGCGTGCTGCGGGTGGCCACCGGCCGCTGGCGCAGCGTGCCGGTGGCGCTGTACGGGGTGGCGGCGGTGTTCGCCTTCTACTACATGATGCCGGCGCTGGGGATCGGGCAGTAGCGGCACCGGTTCTCGCGCCTTTCGGCAGGAACCCGCTGCGCAGAACAGCGGGCGTGGTCCAAATGCCGGCCGCGATGCCGACAAGTCTGTCGACCTCGCTGTTGGGCATGGTGGCCTCTGCTCTCCGAGATTCCATCGCCTGACGGGTCATCATGATCGGCAGAGGCTTTGCGGACCTGGCGTGCTCCAACGCCCAGGGAACGAGTCTGGTAGATGGCCCGGGAATCCCCGGTCGTCCGCGATGCGCTCGATGACACTCATGTTCGCGATCCACCGCGGCTGGAGATGACCTCGTCGGCTCTGCCGGGAGTTGGTGCACACGCCCTGCCAATGCGAGACAGGTGGAGTCCCCCTGCTGCTCGTCCGGTTGGACAAGCCTGGTATCGCCGTGCCGCGTTGGGCAGTGGCTCGTCGGGGCCTTGGCCAGCCACGACCGGTTGGACACGCGGTGGCACCTGTACCGCTGTTTCTCCCGGCAGGTGGGTCTCGTCTCCTCACCGGTCGGCAGGGTTGGAGGGAGGCACCAGTGGCGACCACCGGAGCGGAGTTGGGGCGTCTGGAATCCGAGCGGCCGAGCGACGAGGTCGGCGACTGTCACGGCACTGCGGGTCGTCTGCGGGTCCGCTTGGAAGGGCCGCGTTTGACACGGACCTTCAGAGCCCAGGCGACAGAGCGCCATGAGCATCCTGGCCGCTGAGTACCGGGCGTCACTGGAGCCGCTCGTGGCACAGCCGCATCAATCCCGGCGTGACGGTCAGACACCCCGCAGTCGCGATCTGGACACTGTGGGCGACCCGTCAGGCGGGGAATCCCGAAGCCGTGGGGCGCCCACCAGGGGGCTTCTCGGCCTGCATGCGTGAGCAACTGAACCAGGCCTGTGATGAATCTCTCATCGATGAAAGGATCATGACAGTACGGAACCGTCGTCGGGCGCCTTGTCCGCTCTCGTCTCACTTGGGGCGCGCCCGGCACGAACTGAAAGTGACGGACCGTCAGATTTTTCTCCCATGGCCGGTTCCGCATGCCGACGGCGGTCGGATTCCCCGAGAATCGTTCGGGGGCCCACGGATCGCCCACGACCGTGGCTGTGATCCTCCTGCCTACTACCACGAGAGAAGGTCGCCATGCGCATCACTGCCGCGGTTGCAGTCTTAGCCGTCGCTGCCACCACGCTCCTGACTGTCAGTGGCACCGCCGATGCCACACCCAACCAGCGCGTCATCGGCACCGCCTCCACCCCCATTCCGGCCGCGGGTAAGGGGATGAAGCCCGATATCGGCGGGAACTGCGGCCTGACGGCCTCCTGCACTTCACTGACCAACGGCAAGCTCACTGTTTCGCTCATCGGGGAGGGACAAGGCGAGCCTCCGTACACCGTCATCGACAACTACTACAAGTCCGGTGGCGGCACCATCACGGCTGACTTCGAGTACAACGCGGGCAGTGGTATCCAAGTGGACCAGGGCGCCTTCCAGGAGTCGTCGGGTCAGAGCAAGTACTTCGAGTGGGACTACCAGTACTTCAGCTCCTGTGCTCAGGTCGTGGGGATCCTGGCGGTGCAGGGACAGGGCAATTTCCAGACTCCGCCGATCTACATGTGCTGAACGTGAAAGTCTTCTTCGGTGCCCACCCCCCTGCGGGGGAGTGGGCCCGTCCCGCGTGTCGTCACATCAGAAAGGCGCCTCATGATCCGCGCGATCCTGCGTGCCAATACAGGTCTGCTACCGGCCTTCCTCATTGTCGCCATAGCCCTTGGCGCGGCAGCGTGGCTATTAGCCCCTCGCTGGAGGCTTGCCCGCTGGGTCGCGGTGCTGTTCTCAGTCTCATTGGCGGGGGAGGTGACGGCGACGCTGTACCCCACTGGGCATGGCTCGCCGGCCTCTGACGTCTGCTCTTACAGCAAGGACTTCCTCGGCGCGTTCGCCGATCAGCAGGGGCTGCTGAACGTGGTCATGTATGTGCCCCTGGCGTTCCTCGGCGTCCTTCTCGTCAACAGGCCGCTCATCATGCTGACCGGCTGCTGGCTGCTCTCCGCCACGACGGAGACGGCTCAGGCCCTGCTTCCGGAGATCGGACGGGCTTGCGACTCCCAGGACTTCGTCACCAACGCCACCGGCGCTCTTCTGGGGGTCGCCCTGGCCGTGGCATGGCGCAGCCTGCGAGGCACGTTCGTGATGCCGACCGGGCGGGAAGTCTTTCGGAGTGGCATGCCCCTGGCCGCCGGGATGATCATCCTCCTTGTCGTGCAGAGCGTGGCAGTGAGCCCGCAGTGGGCAGGGGGTGGCCTGACCAAAGTCGAGTCCTCGGACAAGCGGACTCTGGCCATCAAAGACGCAGGACTCGTCTTCGGGCCAGGTACCGAGGTGGTGAACGTGCAGGACGAAGCGGCGCTGGGGCAGACCCCCGAGGTGCTGATTGCCACCACCAGGACGCAACAGCTCAGCATCGAGTGGCCGTCCGGACAGCTCTACAGCGGCACCGTCAACGGCCTGGGGCTGCCGGCTGACGGGGGCTCCGATGCGGAAGCCCGTAACGCTGCCGACGCCTTCGCACACCAGTGGTTCTCGCAGGACATCGTCGCCGCCACCGTGCGGGTCTACAAGGTGGACCCGGCCAAGGGTCGGCGCACCGTCGAGTACCGCCGATTCCGCCCCGATGGCTTGCTGGAACCCATGCGCCTGGACATCGAGGTGGACCCGGGCGGGCAGATCGCCATGTTCAGTTCGCGATCCGTCGCTGACCCACAGCTGGCTCCGGTAACCGTGTCCCGCGAGGCTGCTGTTGCGACCGTCACCACGGCTCATCCGGGCGGTGTGCAGAACGCCTTCCTCCTCGCCGCCCAGGTGGGAGGGGAGTGGCGGCCTTGTTGGGCCGTGACGGTCGCTGTGTCGACTGATACCGATGCGAAGGGCGTGTCCTACGAAGTTGACGCAGCGACGGGAGTCATGGTGCAGAGCTCGGCCCAGCCGTAGAGCGCTTGACAAGAGGGTGTCTGCGTGGCCGGCGGAGAGCCCGGTGTGCGGGCGGTCGGCTCGACCCGCGACAGGCAGGTGGGTCGTCAGGGCGCCGCTGTCGTGTGCTTGCGCGCCGATCCTGTCATGCGTGGATGGCTGTCACACGCCGGTGGCGAGATTATCCCAATGCAAGGAATTATGTATCGAGCCCGTCCGAATGGTTCGGATACTAATCGCCTTCGGTGGTGCTGGGATAGGTATTGCCTGTCCGGGGAATTGATGTCATGCTCATGGCACAGAGCGGAAAGGGCCGCTCACAGTATTCGAATCCGAGGTGATCGTAGATGAAAACCGCGAGTCGAATGGTTGCAATCGTAGTTTCTGGCCTTGCGCTGATCTCTTCCGCTGGCGCCGCCAATGCCGCTGAAGGTCAGCCCACTGCCCCTGCTTCCCCGGCCCACGCCCAGCACGCTGCCAAGCCGAATGCCGTGAGGCCCAATATTTACGGTGGCAACTGCGGAGAGCCCGACCAGTCGTGCACCAGCCTGAGCAATGGCACGCTGTATCTCAGCGTAACGCCTGACGCGAACACCTGGGGCAATTGGGACATCAACGACTGGTACACCAAGACGGGCGGGGGGCAGATCTCGGCTGACTTCCAGTACAACTCGGGCAGTGGAATTCAGAACGACGAGGGGACATTCACGGAGAACAAGGGTCAGACAAAGTACTACACCTGGTACAACACTGGTCTCCCCGGGTGCCCTCAGGTAGTCGGAATTCTGGCCGTCGTGGACCAGGGCAACTTCCAGACGCCTCCGATCTACATGTGCTAGACGAGCACCGTTTGGAAGGTCTCTCACTCTGGAGCCCCGGAACCTGGACCGGACCTTCCGCTGCTCGCGCCTTTGAACAGTGGCCCCTGACCAGCACCTTCGGTCAGGGGCCGCCTGCTGTTCGAGTCCAGGTCGTAGGCCGCCGTCGACCGGTGCTTACCGGCTCTTCCAATAGGGGATCTGGGGCGCTTGGCATGGGCGCGGGGGGTTTGGTGGGCTCCATCGCCTTCTGTGTGCTGTGGGCTGCCACCGGCCGTCACACGCAGGGGTTCCCGCGCAGGTTGCCCTCGCCGTGGTGCCAGGCCGGGGAGCCAGTGGCCCCAGAGGTCTGTCCCGGACTTCCGCAGGCACGGCACCCGGGCAGTGCCGTCGACGGAGACCCGGGAGCGGGGCGCCTCGCTGAAGGGGAACTGTCGCTGCCAGCGGGTCGCGCCGGTGAGGTCCAGCGCGGCGACCACCGTCTCCTTCTGATCCTGGCCGTGGGTGGTCGTCGCGTACAGCAGCCCGGACGGGCCGGGGCGGAGAGTGCCGTGACCCTGTCGGGCAGCGCGATGCGCAGTGGATGCTCCATGGTCGGATTGCCGAACAGAGATAACACGAGTCTCAGAGCGTTGTGGTGAACCGCTCTGTAGCTCGATGAGCTGCGGTTTCCTCAGCACGGTGGTGTGTGGATGGCTTCTTCAGGGCAGCCAGCTGACGGTTGGTTGGGTCGGTGGTGGAGGTGTCGTTCGTGCCGTCGGTGATTGCGTTGCTGGAGCGTCGTGAGGCGCGGGCCCGGGAAGAGTTGGATGCCTGGCAGGAGCTGCTGCGCGAGGCCCAGGAGCAGGTGGCTGTCCATCAGGAGCGGTTGGAGTGTGCGCGGATCGGCCGGGAGGAGGTGCTGCGTGCGCTGGCGGAGGAGGCCGAGGCCGTGATGGTGCAGCCGCTGACTGCGGTGACGCCCACCGCTCGCGCGCTGGCGCCGGTGACGGCACCGCAAGTGCCGCCGCAGCCGCCGCACGAGGCGGGGGACGGCGTGCCGGAGCCGGCAGTGCCCGCGGTGCCTTCGGTCCTGCGGACGGGTTACGATCCGCGGCCGCCTGCGTGGCAGCCGGGCCTGGGCGTGGAGGTGCTGGCCGGGGCCTATCGGCAGGTCTTCGATGTGGTCGCGGGTGCGGGTGCCCCGGTGGCGGTCAAGGCGTTGACTGTCGCGCTGGGGCGGGACGCAGAGCGGCTGAAGGAGATCGAGAAGGTCCGTCACCGGGCCTATGCGCTGCAGGCCAGGGGCTGGCTGGGGCGGGTGCCGGGCGGGTTGTTCATCCCCGCGCCGGGCCCGGCGCGGGGAGCCGGTGCGGGCGGAACTCGGGCCAGTGCAGGCGCTGGCGGGCCATCCGCCGGCCGAGGGTGATCGAGGCGGCCCACCACACCATCTGCACGTGGTGGTCGTCGCGGCGCTCGTGGTCGCGGTTCAGGCGCCGCGAGCGCGAGAGCCAGCCGAGCGTGCGCTCCACCACCCACCTGCGCGCCAGTACCCTGAACCCCTTGGTTCCGTCGGTGCGCTTGACCACCTCCACTCTCACCCCGTGCGCGGCGAAGGCGTCGGCCAGTTCCTGGCCCTGGTAGGCGGAGTCCGTCCACACGAGTTCGAGCAGCCGTCCGGGCTCGGCCATGAATGCCTCGAGCAACTCCGGGGCGGCCTTGGAGTCGTGCACGTTGGCCGCGGTGACGGTGACCTCCAGCAGCAGTCCGCCGGTGTCGGTCAGGACGTGGCGCTTGCGCCCGTCGCGCAGCTTGCCGCCGTCGAAGCCGCGTGAGGTGGCCGGACAGGTCTCCGAGCCGTCCACGGACTGAGAGTCGATGATGCCCGCGCTCGGCTCCGTCGCCTTGCCCTGCTTCTTGCGCTCGGTGCGGCGCAAGCGCTGGTAGAGCTCGCGGATGTAGCCGTGGCGGCGCCAGCGGCGGAAGAAGTCGTACACCGCCCGCCAGAAGGGGTAGTCCGCAGGCAGATTGCGCCACTTGACGCCATTGTCGACCAGATAGCGCACCGCGTCGATCACCCCCCGGTGGCAGTGCGCCTCAGGGCGTCCGCCCTTCCCCTCCAGCCAGGCGGGCATCGGCATCGCGCCGCGGATCACCGCCCATTCGGCGTCCGTCATGTCGCTGTCGTAGCGCGGCGCGCGGTGCCCCTCCCCGATCGCCCCGTACAGGTGCACGTAGCAGTCACACCCCGGAGTGAGCGCAGTGGACTCGCCGGCACCGGGAGTGCTGAACTGGTTGGGCAACGGGCCTCCTCGGGCGAAAGCGGTCTCGACAACCAGCTCTCTACCAAGGGGCCCGTTGCTTCACGCCCAAGCGGTCACGGGCACCTGCGTGCGAACGCTCACCCTCCCCACCTGCAAACCTCGAACGCCGCACGGTTCACCACAACGCTCTCAATTGAAGGTTGGTCAGTGATGATCGGGTCGGCAGTGGGTGGGTCGGCAGGCGCGTCAGGTGAGCAGCTCGGCCAGGGCTTCCGGGGTCCAGTGGCCGGCGGCGCCCGGGCGGGTGGCGAGGTAGGTGGCGATCCGGGGGGTGTCCCAGGCGTGGGACTCGCGCAGGCCGGCGGCCAGGTGGCGCAGGTAGGCGGCGGACGGCGGGGCGAGGGGGGCCTCGGCGGTGCGCCAGGGGGCGGTGAAGGTGAGCAGTGGGCGGCCCTGGAGGGTGCCGGGGTGGACCAGGGTCTCGTAGCGGCCGGGGCCCAGGGCGGCGCGGCCGTGGGCGAGGGCCTCGCGCAGGTCGAGATCGGTGCCGGGCGGGCGGCGCATCTCCTGGGCGGCGAGGTCGGCGAACTGCTCGGCGGTGATCAGGTAGGCGCGGGCCGGGGTCGGGCCCGGGTCGAGCGGATCGTAGAAGGCCATGCCGCCGGTCCACTGGAGTGACTCCAGGGCGAAGTGCACCCGGCCGGGCAGCTGGATCGCGCGGATGTCGCGCGGCGGCCCCGGATCGCGGCAGCCGGGGTGCTCGTGGGCGCCGCCGGGGGGCCGGCCGCCGGCCAGGTAGGCGGTCAGGCGGGCGAGGTGCAGGTTGGAGCCGTAGGCGGCGTACCAGAGCAGCGGCTCGGTCATTCTGGAAGCGTAGGACGTGGGGTGGCCCCGGTAGGGGAACCGTCAGGGTCGGCTGGGGGGTAATCCCGATTCCGCGGGGTGGACCCGGGGCGGGAGGATGGTGCCATGCGGAGAGCGAGGGGGAGCGTCCGGTCGAGGGCGCGAGTGCGGGTGAGCGTCGTGGGGGCGGTCCTCGTGTTCGCGCTGAGCGCCGGCGTGGAGGGGACGTGGTCGACGCTGCGCGGTTGGGCGGCGCCGATCCCGCAGGGGGCGCACACCCTGGACGGGCCGCTGCTGCTCGTCGCCGAGCTGGGGCTGCTCGGCGCTGTGCTCGCCCTCGTGGCGGCGATCGCCCCGGCCTCGCGCGTCGGGCGGGGGCCCAGGCGCCGGGCGAGGGCGCCGCGCTCCCGCCCGGGGTCGCGCTGAGCCGCGCTGACCGGTATCGATCGAGGCGGGGCGCCCGTTGACCGTGATCGACCGGAAACCGCGCTGTGTAGCCCAGTTGGGGCTGGGCATACTGCCGGTGGAGTCGTGAGGGGGCACTGACCGATGACGCGATGGGATCCAACCGCTATCGACGAGGCGGACTTCCTGCCGGAGCCGTTCCGGACGGCTGACCAGGCGTCCGTCGAGGCACAGCGGCAGACCCTGCGCTGGTACCGCGGCATGATCCTGATGCTGGTGGTCGCGGCGGCGGTCAGCGCGGTGATCGCGCCGAGCAGCAGCGGGCACGGCAGCGCGGCGCCGTTCGTCTCGGTGGCCGCCTTCCTGCTGGCCGGGTACTTCTGGGCCAGGCTGCGCCGGGCGAACCCGCAGGCCCGGTGGTACGAGGCGCGGGCCGCCGCCGAGTCGGTGAAGACGCTCGCCTGGAAGTACACGGTGCGGGCCCACCCGTTCGACGGCCCGGCCGACTCGCCCGAGGTGGACGAGTGGTACCGGGAGCAGGTCGCCGGGGTGCTGCGGACCTTCGAGGCGGGCGGCTCCCTCCCGCCCGACGCGGCGCCCGAGATCACCGACGGGATGCGGCAGTTGCGCGCCGCCGACCTGACCGCGCGCCGCACCATGTACCTGCGGCTGCGGGTGCAGGGCCAGCGCACCTGGTACCTGGCCAAGGCGGACGCCTGCGAGTCGCAGGCCGTCTCCTGGGGCCTGGGCACGGTGGCGCTGCTGATCGTCGGTGGCGCCGCGGCGGTGGCGCAGGCGCTCGGCGCGATCTCGGTGAGCATCTTCGGCGCCTGCTCGGCGGCCGCGGCCGCGGTCATCGCGTGGACGCAGCTCAAGCAGCTGCGCCCGCTGGTCTCGGCCTACCAGCTCGCGGCCAGGGAACTCGACCAGGTCTGGGGGAGGCTCTCCACCCTGGACCTGAACGTGCCGGACGCCGAAGCCGGTTGGGCCCGGCTGGCCGGCGAGGTCGAGGACGCGGTGGCCCGCGAGCACACCAGCTGGCGGGCTCGGCGGGCCTTTCCGCAGTAGCGCCGACGCCGGGTCAGGAGAAGATGACCGAGCGCATCTTCAGCTTCTCGCCGAGCTTCTTGCCCGGCTTCAGTACGTAGTACGTGTCGCCGTTGCAGTCGCTGTCCAGGAAGACGGTGGCGGTGGCATCGGTGAAGTTCTCCGGCGAGTGGGCCGCGTGGTCCGCGTCGGATCCTTCCAGGTTGATGCACTCACTGCTCGCGGGGTCGCTCAGCGCCGCCTTCTTGCCGTCGTGGAGGCGGTAGTCGAACTCGCCGGTGGCGGCGAAGGCTGAGCTGGGCACGGAGAGCACGAGCAGCAGCGCACCGGCGGCGGCCACGGTGTGGCGAAGACGCATGAGGGTGATCCCTTTCGATGAAGGTGACATCGGGGATCAACGTAAGGTAGGGCCAAGTAGGAGAAACGGTTCTTCTTGCACTGATCGCGTGTCATACGGGTTAATTCGGGCGGGCGGGCGGGCGGGCGGGCGTCGGCGCCGCCGGAGCCGGGTGCGGCAGCGGGTGGGCGCCCTCGGTGCGCCGCTAGGGCTCTGTCGACCGGGGCTGGCTCGTCGGGATCCGCTGGGTGAAGAACAGCGCGACGAGGGCGCTGAAGGCGAGGGCGGCGAGTGCGGCGCGCAGGCCGTCGAGCCGCGCCGCCGCGTTCGCGTCGAGCGCGGCGGCGGCCGTCTCCTCGCTCACCCCCGCCTGATCGAGGGCGGCCCTGAGCTGGGCGTCCGACAGGAAGGGCGCACCGCCCTGGAGCTGGACGGTCGCCTGGCTCTTGACCTCGGCGGGGATCGCCGGATTCTGCTCGACGCTGGTCAGGAACGCGGTCGTCAGCGTGGCGATCAGGATCGACCCGGCCAGCGCCGTGCCGATCGAGGCGCCGAGGTTGGTGACGGCGTTCTGGATGCCGCCCACCGCCGCGCTCTGCTCGTCCGGGACGGCGGAGACGGTGACCGCCCCGAGCTGGGAGGCCAGGGCGCCCATGCCGAGCCCGATCAGCAGGAGCGGGACGGTGACGATCTCGGCGCCCGCGTGCGTGTCGAGCGCGGCCAGCAGGACGACCGCTCCCGCGAGCATGGCGAGGATGCCGAGCCGCACCACCCGCCGGGGTGAGACGTCCGGCAGCAGCCGCGGGATCAGGACGGCGGCGGCCAGCAGCGTCAGCGAGAGCGGCAGGATGCGGGCGCCGGTCGCGAGCGCGGACAGGCCGAGCGCGACCGACAGGTAGAGCGGTACGACGAAGAACACGCCCATCTGGATGAGGTACTGGAAGAAGAACATCGTCAGGCCGCCGGTCAGCTGCCGGTTGCGCAGCAGGGCCGGGTCCACCAGCGGCTCCGCGCGCCGCTCCACCAGGCGGGCCTCCCAGCGGAGGAAGAGCCAGATCAGCAGCAGGCCGGCCAGCATCAGCCACACGGCCGGGGAGAGGCCGAGCCAGGCGGGCGCGTCCGGCTTCGGTCGGAACCAGCCCCATGCGCTGGAGCGGAGCACGCCGAAGACGAAGACCCCGAGTCCGAGGGCGGAGAGGACGGCGCCGAGGAGGTCGATGCGCGGGCGCCGGTCGGTCGGCGCCTCGGCGATCCGGCGGGCGAGGAGGACGATGGCGAGCACGATCACGGACTCGCCGGCGAAGACCCAGCGCCAGGAGAAGTAGGTCGTGGCGACGCCGCCGATGAGCGGTCCGAGCGCGATCGCCACGGCCCCGGCGGCGGCGACCAGCCCGTAGGCGGCGGGCCGGCGCTCCACGGCGAAGTTTCCGGCGACCAGCGCCACGATCGCGGGCAGGATGAGCGCCGCGCCGACCCCTTCGAGGAACGACCAGCCGATCAGCAGGACGGGCAGGTTCGGGGCGAGCGCGGTGGTGAGGGAGCCGCAGCCGTAGATGGCGCAGCCGATCATGAACGCGCGCTTGCGGCCGATGAGCGCGCCGACCTTGCCGCCGGGGATCATGAGCATCGCCATCACGAGCGTGTAGGCCGTGATCGCGCCCTGGATCCCGGACACGGTCGTGCCCACGTCGTCGGCCACCGTCGCGATGGAGACGCTCATGACGGAGCTGTCGAGCGCCATCAGGAACTGTCCGGCCGCGAGCGTCGGCAGGATGAGCCCGGCCGTCGCGGGACGCTCGCGCGTGCCTGCCCTGGGTGCCATGGCCGTATCGTGCCAGCGGCCCCGGAGGGCGGAGCCCCGACCCGCGACGGGTGCCAGCAGGGTGTCAGCCGGTTGGCACTGGTCGGCACTGGTCGGCGTCGGTGGGTGCCGGTGGGCTCCAGCGGTGCCGGTGGGTGCCGGTGGGTGCCGGTGGTGCCGGTGGTGCCGGTGGGTGCTGGTGGGGCGCGAGCGATACTGATTTTAATTAGAGAGAGTAATGACGTAGTCTAAGGATCATGTCCGAGATGTCCGAGGGCGACCTCGCCGCTGTCAGTCAGCTGCGGTCGTCCGTGATGCGGCTGGCGCGCAGATTGCGACACCAGCATGTGGAGCAGTCGCTCAGCCCCACCGAGATGGGGGTGCTGGGGACGCTGGCCCGGTGCGGGAGCGCCACACCGGGGGAGTTGGCGCGGCGGGAGCATGTGCAGCCGCCGTCGATGACGCGAATCATCGCGATGTTGGAGGAGAAGGGGCTGGTGCGGCGCGAGCCGCATCCCGAGGACCGGCGGCAGGTGGTGGTCAGCATGACCGACCAGGCCGCGGAGATCCTCGACGAGAGCCGCCGGCGGCGCAACGCCTGGCTCGCGGAGCTCGCCTCCCAGCTGACCGAGGAGGAATGGGCCACGGTACGGGCGGCCGCGCCCGCGCTGTACAAGCTCGCGCACCTGTAGCGCAGCCACGCCGCGCCGCACCAGGACACGTCGGACCGGAGAGAGGACAACGGCATCACCGCAGGAACGATCAGGAAGACCAGCAGCGCGGCTCCGGCCAGGACCGGAGCCGCGCCACGAGGGGAGCAGTACGTGACACCGCAGGGCGCAGCCGGCGCCATCACCCGTCCCGACGACACCACCATCCCGACCACGAACCTCGCCACTGCGGTGGCCACGCCGGTGACCGCGCCCGGCGACGACGACCCCTGCGAACGCACCGCGGCGGCTGAGACCGCCGCACTGGGGACCGCGGGTTCCACGCGGTTCACCCGCCCCACGGGGACCTTCTCCTCGCTGCGGGTGCGCAACTACCGGTACTTCTTCGCCGGGCAGATCGTCAGCAACACCGGCAGCTGGATGCAGCGCATCGCCCAGGACTGGCTGGTGCTGAGCCTCACCGGCAGCCCGCTCGCGGTCGGCATCACCACCGCCATGCAGTTCCTGCCCACCCTGCTGCTCGGCCTCTTCGGCGGAGTGCTCGCCGACCGGATGCCCAAGCGGCGGATGCTGATCGCCACCCAGGGCGCGATGGGCCTGCTGGCCGCCGGCCTGGCCGCGATGACCATCTCCGGCGTGGTGACGGCCTACCACGTCTACGCCTTCGCGCTGCTGCTCGGCCTGGTGACCGTGGTCGACACGCCGACCCGCCAGGCCTTCGTCTCCGAGATGGTGGGCCCCGAGCACCTGAGCAACGCGGTGAGCCTGAACGCCGCCAACTTCCAGACCGCCCGCCTGGTCGGCCCGGCGGTGGCCGGCCTGCTGATCGCGGCGGTGGGCAGCGGCTGGGCCTTCGCGCTCAACGCGCTCTCCTTCGCGGCGGTGATCGGCGGCCTGCTGGCGATGCGGACCAGCGAACTGCGCCCGGTCGAGCGGATCCCGCGCGAGAGGGGCCAGCTGCGCGAGGGGCTGCACTACGTGCGCGAGCGCCCCGACCTGATGTGGCCGCTGGTGCTGGCCGGCTTCATCGGGACCTTCGGCTTCAACTTCCCCACCCTGCTCTCCGGCTTTGCCCACGACACCTTCCACGTCGGTCCGGGCCGCTACGGCCTGCTGAACACCGCGATGGCGCTCGGCTCGTTGGCCGGCGCGCTCTACGCCGCCCGCCGGGGCAACCCGCGGCTGCGCTGGCTGACCGGTGCGGCGCTGGGCTTCGGGCTGCTGGAGGTGCTGGGCGCCTTCGCGCCCGGCTACTGGAGCTTCGCGGTGCTGCTCACCCTGATCGGGATCTTCGGGCTGACCTTCAACACGGCGATCAACTCGTACGTGCAGCTGGCCACCGACCCCGAGATGCGCGGCCGGGTGATGGGCCTGATGGTGCTGGTCTTCACCGGCGGCACGCCCGTCGGCGCCCCGCTGGTCGGCTGGGTCACCGACGCCTACGGGCCCCGGCTGGGCATGCTCGCCTGCGGCGTGGTCTCGGCGCTGGCGGCGGCGGTGATCGGCCTGGTGCTGGCCCGCTGCGCGGACCTGCGACTCGCGGTCGACCTGCACCGCGGCCGCGCCGGCCGGGTGGTGGCCTTCGTGCCGCGCCAGCGCGCCCCACAGCGTGAGCTGGCCACGGCCTGCTGACGCGACGTCAGGTGGGTGGCCCGGTCAGAGCCTGATCTCCAGGACCTGGCCGGGCCACGACGTGCCGTCCGCGAGCACGGCGTCATAGGTGTCGCAGGGTGTGAAGCCGAGCGCGAGGTACTGGCGCACCAGCGCCTGGTCGTCGCCCCGGTAGCAGTCCACCCGCAGCAGCGGCAGCTCGCGCCGGACGGTCTCCGCCCGCGCGTCGGCCACCAGCGCCGCGCCGATCCCGCTGCCCTTGCGCGCGCGGTCGGTGATCAGCAGCCGGATGTAGAGCTCGGGCAGCTCGGCCGGGGTGACGTGCACGGGCAGCTCCTGGGCCAGCACGCAGACGCCGACCACCCGGCCCTCGTCGTCCTCGGCGAGCCGCATCAGGTAGTCGCGGGCGTAGCGCCCGATCCGCTCGACGTCGGCGGGGTGGGTCGACCACTCCCTGCTGCCCCACTGCCCGGTCCGTCCCTGGGCGGTCAGCCAGGCGACGGCGGAGTCGCCGAGGGCGAGGACGGCGGGGAGGTCGTCGGGGGTGGCGGTGCGGATCTTCATGGGGTCTGTTCTACCCCGGGCGCGCCGCTCCGCGGTCGTCCTTTTCCGCCAGGGCCCTACCGGGCTTGGCGGGCGAACCGCTCGATGGCGGCCGGCGTGACGGGCGTGAAGAAGTTGACGAGGTTGCCGTCCGGGTCGCGGAACAGCAGCGAGCGGTTGCCCCAGGGCATCGTGGTGGGCTCGTTGACGAACTCCTCGACGAAGTCGAGCAGGTTGCGGTGGACGGCGTCCACGTCGTCGACGAGGAACTCGATGATCACGCTGCTGTTGGCCGCCGGCTTGGCGGCACCGGGCGCGAAGAGCGCGACCGTGCGGGTGCTGCCGATCGCGAGGGTGCCGCCGGCGGTCCGGAGCTCGGCGAAGTCCTCGGTGGACCAGTGCGCCCGCACTCCGGTGGTGCGCTCGTAGAAGGCGACGAGGCGGGCGACGTCGTCCGTGATGACACGGATCGAGACGAGGTCCATGGTGGGCTCCCTTGGTTTCGGAGGTGCTGTTGCCCTTCGCACGCTAGACCTCATAGTGGACAGAAACGGTCCGGTATCGGGGTTAGGCTCGGCACCATGGTTCGACCCACTGGCCGCGTGCTCACCCTTCTGGAGCTCCTGCAGTCCGGCGGCACCCGCACGGTGGCCGAACTCGCCGACCGGCTCGGTGTCGAAGGACGCACCGTGCGCCGGTACGTGGACCACCTGATCGACCTCGACGTGCCCGTCGAGTCGGTGCGCGGCCGCTACGGCGGCTACCGGCTCGGCCCCGGGTACCGCCTGCCGCCGCTGATGCTCAACGACGACGAGGCGCTCGCCGTGCTGCTCGGCCTGCTGACCGCCCGCCGGGCGGGGCTACCGGCGACGGCGGGTGCGGCGAGCGCGGCGGGCGCGGCGAGCGAGACGGCGGCGGCCAAGATCCGGCGGGTGCTGCCCGAGCGGCTCGCCCGCCGGTTGCACGCCGTCCTCGAATCCCTCTCGTTCACCGCTCCGCCGCAGGAGGGCGCCGTTCCGGAGACCGGGATCCTGCTGACCGTCGCCGACGCGGTGCGCCACCGCCGGCCGGTCTCGATCCGGTACACCGGGCGGGACGGCCGGCGCAGCGAACGCACGCTGCACCCGTACGGGATCGTCACCCACGCGGGCCGCTGGTACGTCACCGGGGCCGACCCCGGGATCGGCGAGGACCGGACCTTCCGGCTCGACCGGATCGCGGACGCGCGGGCGCTGCCCGGCTCCTTCGAGCCGCCCGCCGGGCTCGATCCGGCGCGGCACGTGCTGGCGGGGCTGGCCGGTGCGGCGTACCGGTACGAGGTGGTGGTGCGGATCCAGGGGACGGTCGAGCGGATCCGGGCCCGGCTCCCCGCCGGGCTGGCACGGCTGGAGGAGGACCCGCTCGCGGTGGGCGAGGAGCCGCCGCAGGCCGAGCGCTGGCACCGCGTCGAGCTGCGGGTTGAGCGGCTCGACTGGCTCCCGGCGCTGCTCGCCTCGCTCGACCTGCCGTTCGCCGTCGAGCGCCCGGACGAACTCCGCGACCTGGTGGCCGCCCTCGCCGACCGCCTCGCGGCCTCCGCCCGCCGCAGCTGAGGCAGGCGGCGCGGGCTCAGTTCGGCGGGCGGCCCGCCGCGAAGTAGGCCGGGGCGGTGGGGCGGTGGGCGGTGGGCGTGCGGGCGGCGTGGTGGAGGGCGAGGACGGCGGGCCGCCGATCTGTCGGGTGGCAGCCGTCAGACGGCGATGAGCCGGATGCGATCCCCGCAGAGCTTGGTCATGTCGTCGACGTCCGACGTCAGCAGGACCACCGGGCGCTGCTGACGCAGTGCCAGCTCGGCCACCGCCGCGTCGATCGCGTACTTGTGACCGTGCAGGCCTGCCGCGATCAGCATCGAGGAGGCCGCTCGGGCCTCCTCGTCCCCCACCTGGGCGATCCGCAGCCCGGAGAGGAGCCACCGGAGACGGGCCTGGTCGGTGCGGGCGGGCACGGCCTCGATGATGGGCAGAGCGCTGGTCACCACCTCCATCCCCCGCTTCCGGCCCTCCGCGACCAGCGCGACGACGGGCTCGTGGTCACTGAGCAGCTTGGAGAGACCCTCGGAGTCGAGCACCAAGGTGCCCTCGTGAGTCAGCCTGCGACGGGCCATCCGCCCTCCTCGGCGAAGACGCCGTCGAAGACCTGCCGCGCGCGCTCCTGCTCCGCCGCCGAGATCGGTCCCTGCCGACGCTCGTAATCGGCCAGGTACTCGTCCAGGATCTGCCCGCGCAGCTCCCGCTCGACGGCCGCCGTGATGAACGCGGAGAACTCGCGCTTGCCCACCCGTTGGCGGATGGCCTCGGCCGTACCTTCGGGCAGGGAGAGGCTGACCCTGGTGGCCGGCCCCGCGCCGATGCTGTAGGGCGTCTCAGTCATGGGTCGTGATTATCAAATGAGTAGGAATATGGGCCGTGGCCAGGCCGGAGCAGCTCCAGCTGCTGGTCCGGCCGCACCGGTCAGTCGGGCGGGTGGCCCGCCACGAAGTAGGTCGGGGCGGTGGGGGAGCGGGTGCGGGCCAGGGCGAGGGCGGCGTGGTGGAGGGGGTCGCGCTCGCAGGGGGTCGGGGCGGCGGTGGCCGGGTCGGCCCAGGCGTAGCCGTGCACGGTGTGGGCGGCGGCGCTGGGGATCCGGGCGGCGGTGGTCTGCGCGGTGGTGAGGGGCTTGGTGAAGAGGAGGGTGACGGTCTCCGGAGTGTGGAAGTCGGCGGCGGTGTAGTCGACGGCCGCCAGGTCGGTGCCGGTGAAGCGCAGGTCCAGGCCCAGCTGCGTGCGCACGTACCGGCGGGCGGCGAGGTGCGGGGGGTCGTCCGGATCGGTCGGCCCGCCCGGGAGTTGGCGGCACGGGCGGGCGGCGAGGTCGAGCAGCAGGACGGTGGCGTCGTGCGGGTGGGTGAGGACGGCGCGGACGGTGAGCAGGCGGGGGAGCATCGGGGTCCTCGGCGGCGGAGGGGAGGGGAGGGGACGTCGGGCGGGCCGACTTTCACGGGGTGATGTTCACGGGGCGGACGGCGCGGGCGAGTTGGTGCAGCTCGGTAAGGTGGAGTGGGCGGAGCTGGACGAGGACGGTGCCGTCCGGGGTGATGCGCCAGCCGTCGCCGAGGTCGGGGAGGTCGACGTCCGCGTCGGTGAGGGCGCCGGTGAAGTCGGCCAGGGCGGCGGCCGCTTGGCGGCGGGGGTGGGTCACGAGGGCTTCACCAGCCACTTCACGTCGACGTCCCATTCCTGGCCGCCGCGTTCGGGGCGCAGGTAGACGAGGTCGCGGGTGCGGTCCATCACCACGCCGGACCGGTTGTTGAGCGTGTCATGCACCAACTCGCCGCGCCTGCTGGGCAGGTGGGGGTGCTCGGGAGGCTTGCTGGTGTACGGGTCGACGGTCGGGTAGGCCGGGGCGAGGCGCTGGAAGAGCTCGGGCCGGCCGCCGCACTCGGCGGGGCACTCGCACTCGGGCAGGCCGCGCTCGATGACGGGCGGGGGCGGGGTGTGGGTGGGGTGGTCGTGGCTCTTCATGGCAGATCGGCTCCGCAGCTGATGGCAGATCATGGCATAGCAGGGCAAAACGGGGATTTTTAGCCATTTTCCCTGCGGACTTCAGTCTCGTGGTGTGACCATGGCGTCACAAGCGGTTGGGCAAGAGACTTGCCAAGACTGTTGAGGGGATGATCATGGCTGTTGAGCTGGAAGTCATTGACGGTGGGGCAGCGTCGGACGAGGGCCCGATGACGTGGGGCCGGGTGCTGCGGATGATCCGGGAGGAGCGGGGGCTGACCCAGGCGCAGCTGGCGGACCTGCTGACGACACATCAGACGATGATCAGCCACCTGGAGCTGGGCAAGAGCCAGCCGGACGAGCAGTGGGCGAGACGGCTGGACGAGGCGCTGGGTGCGGGTGGGCGGTTGTGGACGGCGTTCAAGCTGGTGGAGCCGTACCTGTCGCAGCCGCACCCGAACTGGGATGCGTATGAGGAGTATCGGAAGGCCGAGGCGAAGGCTGTGCGGTCGTACGACCTGTCTACCGGTCGCTTGTCAGGCCTCCTGCAGATCGAGCCGTACATGCGGGCGCTATTCGCCGCGCACAACCCGTGGGAGGGAGAGAAGCAGATCGCTGACAGAGTGCGGGAAAGAATGTCCCGGCGGGGGAGGCTGTTTGAGCCAGGCGGCCTCGGTCTGGTCTGTGTGGTCGACGAGGCGGCGTTGCGGCGGGTGGTGGGGAGTCGCGAACTGATGCAGCAGCAGCTGTCTCACTTGCTCACGATGATGCAGTTGCCCAACGTTGTGCTCCAGGTGCTGCCGTTCGGTGACGGGGAGGCGACGCGCCTCCCTATGAGCGGGATGATCATTCTTGAGCAGGGAAGCGGCCAGAAGCGCGTCTATTCCGAGAGCTTCGAGCAGGGGCACTTCATTGACGATGCGCGCCGGGTGAGCAGGTGTGTCGATGCGTATGATCGGGTCCGCGCACAGGCTCTGCCACTTGCAGCTTCGGCAGAGTTGGTTCGAAGCGTTATGGAGGGAATGACGGATGACCAGCCTCTTGTGGGTCAAGAGCAGCTACTCGGATGGGAGCGGCGGCCAGTGCGTCGAGTGCGCCCCGCAATCCGCTACCCACGGCCTCGTCCCCGTGCGTGACTCCAAGGACCCGGCGGGCCCCGCCCTCGTCTTCCCCGCTGCCTCCTTCTCCGCTTTTGTGGACGGCGTCAAGGCAGGGGCGCTCCGCAGGAGTTGATCGCGGCGCTGTCAGGCGCGGAGGAGGGCGAGTTCGATCTCGCTGCTCGTGGGCTGTTTGGCGGCGGAGATCGAGAAGCCGGTGCGCTTGAATCCGACCTTGGCGTAGAGCGCTTCCGCTCGGGGGTTGTCCTCGTGCACGAAGAGCCGTACGCGGTCGATCCGCGGCTCGGCCAGTGACCAGGACCAGGCCAGGGCGGCTCGGAAGAGTTCCTGTGTGAGCCCGGTGCCGCGCGCCTCGGGCCGGACGAAGACGCCCACGATGTGCGTCTGGGACACCTCGGGGACGTCGCCGAAGAAGGTCTCGGTGCCGGACCGTTCGACCAGCACGGAGACCGTGCCGAGCCAGCGCCCGTCCGCGGCCTCCGCGACGAACTGCCGGCTGGTCCTGCCCTCGGCGGCTCCGGCGGCACGGTCCTGCCAGAACTCGTCGGGGCGGGCGGCGGCCTGCTCGTAGGTGTCGAGGAAGGCGAGGTGCGCGATCGGATCCCGCAACGCGTCCAGCCGCAGCGCCTTGGCCCTGGTCCAGTCGTCCTGCCGTACGGACCTGATGATGTGCGTCATCCGCTGATTCTGGCATCCGCCCTGGTGGCGGGCACAACCGAATTCCCTCGGTGTCCCGTTCGTCCTGGTTCACCCCCCCGCCGAGGAACTCCGCCATGGCCGCGAGCAGCTCAGGCGCGGTGAAGGCGCTCTGGTGACCGCCCGGCACCTGGATGAAGCGGGCGTCGCCCAGGCGCGCCGCCAGCTCGTCGGCGTCCGCGCGGTCGTCCCGGTCGCCGATCGCGACGAGGGTCGGGACGGTGATCCGGTGCAGGGCGTCCGCCGGGGTCGGGAGGAGCGAGTCCAGCACGAGCAGCAGCGCCAGGGGGTCGGCGTCGAGCTTCGTGATCCACTGCGCGATGAGCGCGTCGCGCGAGCCGGGCTCGATCGGCTCCCCGGCGACGAGCGCGGTGAGCACGGTGTGACTCGCCCTGCCCTGGGGGCCGGTCACCTTCGCCAGTCCCTGCCCGGCCACGATCGCGCGGCCCGGCCGGGCGCCCCGGGCGAGCAGGCGCAGCACGGTCCGCGCGCCGAGCGAGTAGCCGCCGAGGTCGTACTCCCCGTCGCCGAGACCGAGGTGCTCGACCAGGGCGAGCACGTCATCGGTCAGGACGTCCGGCGGGTAGGCGGCGGGGTCGTGCGGCCGCGTGCTCTGCCCGTGGCCACGGAAGTCCGGCGCGATGACGCGGCGCCCCCGCTCGGCGAATGTGTCGGCCCAGCCGTCGAGCATGTGCGAACCCGCGCCCATGAAGCCGTGCAGCAGGATCAGCGGTCGACCGGACCCGGGCCCGGTCTCGCGGCACGCCAGCTCCACGCCGTCGCGGCCGGTGAATTGACAGTCCTTCATATGGCGGTCGATCCGAGTGCTCCAGTCGTAGATCGTGATCTTCGTTGTTGCCGGTACTCGCAGCGCGGGCCGCCCGATATTCGTGTTGCCTCACGACATCATGACTATCGGGTAGCCTGCGTCCGCCAACTCGGTGTTCATCGACACCTGGAGCCTGGCGCATCGCCGATACCGCCGTCACCAAGGAGGCCGTGCCATGGAACCCGTCACGTTGATCACCGGCGGTTCGAGCGGGATCGGTGCGGCCACTGCCCGTGTCCTGCTCAAGCAAGGCCACCGCGTGGCGATCACCGGCCGCGATGCCGATCGCCTGGCCGCGTTCGCCACCTCCACCGGAGCGGGCGAGCGGTTGCTGACCATCATCGGTGACGCCGGCGACGAGCGCCATGTCGCCGATGCCGTGCGTCAAGTCGTGGGCCTGTGGGGCCGATTGGACACGGTGATCGCGAACGCCGGGTTCTCCCTGCCCGGCACGCTGGAGGACCACGACCCTGCGGCCATGCGTGCCATGGTTCTCACCAACGTCCTCGGCCCGGCTCTGCTGGTACGCGAGGTACTGCCACACCTGAGGAAGTCCAAGGGCCGGATCGTGATCGTCGGTTCGGTCGCGGGCACCAGGAACACGCCCGGCAACCTGTACTCCGTCACCAAGTGGGCCGCGCACGCCCTGGCCGAGAACGTCCGGCTCCTGGTGGCCAAGGACCGCGTCGGCGTCACTCTTGTCGCCCCAGGGGTTGTGGACACCCCGTTCTGGGACGAGCGCGGTGGATCACCCGCAGCGGCGCCGACACTGACCGCCGAGCAGGTCGCCGAGGCGATCCTGTTCGCCGTCGATCAACCCGAAGGCGTGGACGTCAATCACCTCGTTGTGCGGCCCGCCGGCCAGGTCAACTGATCTCGATCGCGCTGCGGGCGCCGGGGCGCATGAGCGGCATCAGGCCACGATCCACGACTGGAGCTGGGCCATCCGCCCCCGGGAGTCGAGGCCCGGACCTCACGGGCCAGTACGTCCAGGCCTTGTTCGGGGTTCGGATCCAGGTGGAGCCAGGCATCCCCGTTCGGCTGGTTCGACCACGTGTTAGCGTGCGCGGATGGAACTGGGACCCGTGGTTTGGCCGCCTGAGCCGATCAGGACCGAGAGGCTCTTGCTCCGTGAGTCCGAGGCCCGGGACCGTGCGGCGTTCGTCGAGTTGCTGGCGTCGCCGGAGGTGCACGCCTACCTCGGCGGCCCCCGGTCGCGTGACGAGCTCGAGCGCGAGCTGCCCGAGGTGCCCGAGCGGTGGCCGGGGAGTTTCGTCGTTGACCTCGACGGGGTGATGATCGGCCAGATCCTGCTCAGGAGGGCGTCGGAGCAGCATCGCCCGGCTGCTGCGGGGAAGCCCGATCTCGGCTACCTGTTCCTGCCACGGGCGTGGGGATCCGGATACGCCGCCGAGGCGTGCGCGGCGGCGCTCGACTGGCTCGACGGCGCCCTTCCCGGCGAGCCGGTGGTACTCGCCACCCAGACCGCCAACACCGGCTCGATGCGCCTCGCGGCGAAGCTGGGGTTCACCGAGGTGGAGCGGTACCACGCCTGGGACGCCGAACAGTGGCTCGGCCTGCGGTCCCCGGTCACGCCGTCCAGCTGAGTTCGCGGCAACCGCCGGGGAGCGCCCGCCCATGAGACTCTTCGTCGCCGTCCTGCCGCCCGCCGACGCGGTGGCCGAACTCGCCGCCGCCGTCGCCCCCTTGCGCGCGCTGCCCGGAGCCGAGCGGCTGCGCTGGACGGCGGAGGAGGGCTGGCACCTCACCCTCGCGTTCCTCGGGTCGGTGCCCGAGGACCAACTGCCCCCGCTGCGCGCCGCCCTCGGGCGGGCCGCGCTCGGCTCGCCCCCGCACCGCCTGTGCCTGGCCGGGGGTGGCCACTTCGGTGACCGCGTCCTGTGGGCCGGGGTGGCCGGGCAGACGCGGGTGCTCCGCTCGCTCGCCCAGGGCGTCACGCGGGCGGCGGCCGAGGTGCTGGACGCGGCGGAGCAGTCCGGGTTCCACCCCCATCTCACCCTGGCCCGCGACGGTCGCGAGGGGCGCACCGTCATCCGCACGGCCGCCGAGCAGTTGGCCGGGTTCCAGGGCGCAGGCTGGCCGGCGGCGGAGTTCCGGCTGATGCGCAGCGACTTCGACAGCGGCCGCGCCCGCTACACCACCGTCGACCGCTGGCCGCTCACCCCTCCGCTCACCCCTCCGCTCACCCCGCCGCCGCCGGGCTGACCGCCGCCGGCCAGGCCCGCATCGCCGCCGCCGCGACCAGTTCGAGATCCGCCCGCCCGACCCCGTCCCTGGCCTGCTGCGACATGCCCTGCACCACCGCGCCGGTGAGCCGGGCCAGGGCGCGCGGGTCGGCCTCCGGCGGCTCCTCGCCGCTCGCCACCGCCGCCGCGATCCGCCGCTGGATCTCGGCGGTGTTGCCCTCCCGGATCGCCCGCAGCCGAGCCCGCACCTCAGGGTCTCCGCAGTTGACCGCAGCGCTGATCACCAGGCAGCCGTGCGGCCGCCCGGGCGCGCTGAACTCCCGCGCCGTCTCGCGCAGCAGGCGCGCCACCCCGCCGCGCACGGTCGGCTCCTCGGCGAGCGCGCGGGCCATGAAGGCGCCGTAGGAGTCGCGGTAGGCGCCGACCGCCTCCTCGAAGAGCGTCCGCTTGTCGCCGAAGGCCGCGTAGAGGCTGGGCGCCCGGATGCCCATCACCGCCGTCAGGTCGGCGATCGAGGTGGCCTCGTAGCCCTGCTCCCAGAACAGCCGGGTGGCCGCGTCCAGCGCCGCCTCGCGGTCGAAGGACCGGGGGCGGCCACGGGTCGGGGATGTCGTCATGTCCAGATTCTATATCGACCACTACAGAAACCGTGCTACGTTCTTTCCATAGCGACCGCTACAGAAAGGCGAGGGGCGATGGGCAGCGGACTTTCCGGCAGGACGGCACTGGTGACCGGCGGCAGTCGGGGGATCGGCAAGGGGATCGCGCTGCGGCTGGCGCGCGAGGGCGCGCTGGTGGCGGTGCACTACGGCGGCAACGAGACGGCGGCCAAGGAGACGGTGGCCGAGATCGAGGCGGCCGGCGGCCGGGCGTTCGCGATCGGCGCCGAGCTGGGCGTGCCCGGGGACGCGGCGGCGCTCTGGGCCGCCTTCGACGGGGCGCTGGCGGCCCGGGGTGACGCGGCCGGCCTGGACATCCTGGTCAATAACGCCGGGATCGCGGCCCGGGGCACCATCGAGGAGGTCACCGAGGAGGCGTACGAGCGGGTCTTCGCGGTCAACGTGAAGGCGCCGTTCTTCATCCTCCAGCAGGGGCTGGCACGGCTGCGGGACGGCGGCCGGATCGTCAACGTCTCCACCGGCGCGACCCGGATCGCCACGCCCGGCCTGATCGCCTACGCGGCCGCCAAGGGCGCCCTGGAGGTGCTGACGGCGGCCCTGGCCCAGCAGCTCGGCGAGCGCGGTGTGACGGTCAACACGGTGGCGCCGGGGGTGATCGACACGGACACCAACGCCGACTGGCTGGCCGACCCGGCCGCGCGCGCCGGGGCCGAGGCCTACTCGGTCTTCAACCGGCTGGGCACCGCCGCCGACGTGGCCGACGTGGTGGCGTTCCTCGCCTCGGACGACGCCCGCTGGGTCACCGGCCAGCTGCTGGACGCCACCGGGGGCTCCCGGCTCTGAGCGGGCTCAGGTGCGCCGGGTACGCTCGAAACGTGGATCCCAAGACTCGTTCCCGCATCGTCACCGGCGCCTTCCTGCTGATCCTGGTCGGCGTGCTGATCGGCGCCCTGGTGCAGAGGTAGCGCCGCAGGAGAGGCGAACGGGCCGCCGCCCCGAGGGGCGGCGGCCCGTTCGCCGTTGCTCAGCAGGTCAGAGCAGGTCAGAGCAGGTCAGGCGGGTCAGGTCAGGCTGGTCAGGCTGGTCAGAGCTGGTCGACCACGTAGTCGACGCACGCGGTCAGCGCCTGCACGTCGGCGGGGTCGATCGCCGGGAACATCGCGATCCGCAGCTGGTTGCGGCCCAGCTTGCGGTAGGGCTCGGTGTCCACGATGCCGTTGGCGCGCAGTGCCTTGGCGACGGCGGCCGCGTCGATCGACTCGTCGAAGTCGATGGTGCCGACCACCTGGGAGCGCTCGGCCGGCTCGGCGACGAACGGGTTGGCGAAGGCGGACTTCTCGGCCCAGCCGTAGAGGTGGCCCGAGGATTCAGCCGTACGGGCGACGGCCCAGTCGAGCCCGCCGTTGCCGTTCAGCCACTCCAGCTGGTCGGCCAGCAGGAAGAGGGTGGCGATCGCCGGGGTGTTGTACGTCTGGTCCTTCGAGGAGTTGTCGATCGCGGTCGGCAGGTCGAAGAACGGCGGGATGTAGCGGCCGGAGCCGGCGATCTCGGCGGCGCGCTCCAGGGCGGCCGGCGAGAAGGCGGCCAGCCAGAGCCCGCCCTCCGAGGCGAAGGACTTCTGCGGCGCGAAGTAGTAGACGTCGGTCTCGGTGATGTCCACCGGCAGGCCGCCGGCGCCCGAGGTGGCGTCCACCAGGACCAGCGAGCCGTCGCCCGCGGTGCCCGCCGGGCGGCGGATCGGCATCGCGACGCCGGTGGAGGTCTCGTTGTGGGTCAGCGCGTAGACGTCGACGCCGGCCTCGGCGACCGGCAGCGGGTGGGTGCCGGGCTCGCTCTTGATCACGCTCGGGTCGTCCAGCCACGGCACGGCCTTGACCGAGGAGGCGAACTTCGAGGAGAACTCGCCGAAGTTCAGGTGCTGCGACTTCTGGCGCACCAGCCCGAGGGCGGCGATGTCCCAGAAGGCGGTGGAGCCGCCGTTGCCGAGCACCACCTCGTATCCCTCGGGGAGCGAGAAGAGGCTGCTCACGCCCTCGCGCACGCGCTTCACCAGGTTCTTGACGGGAGCCTGGCGGTGCGAGGTGCCGAGCAGTGAGGTACCGGTGGCGGCGAGGGCACTGAGTGCCTCGGGGCGCACCTTGGACGGGCCGCAGCCGAAACGGCCGTCGGCGGGCTTGAGGTCAGCGGGGATCTGAATCTGGGCCACGCGCGCAGCCTACTGCGCCGCGTGAGGGCCCCCGGACGGCTGTCCGGCCGCTGAGATGAGCACCTCAGCGGCCGGACGGCCCGGAGCGGGCTGACGGGTGATCGGTCCGCGATCGACCGGGTCGGTCCGCGATAGACCGGGTCAGTCCGCGATCGACGCGTAGCCCTCGATCTCGCGCGGGCTGCGGGCGGCCGGGCCGATGTAGCGGGCGGCCGGGCGGACCAGGCGGCCGGTGCGCTTCTGCTCCAGGATGTGCGCCGACCAGCCGGCGGTGCGGGCGCAGGTGAACATCGAGGTGAACATGTGCGCCGGGACCTCGGCGAAGTCCAGCATGATCGCGGCCCAGAACTCCACGTTGGTGGCGAGCACCCGGTCGGGGCGGCGGTTGTGCAGCTCCTCCAGGGCGGCCTTCTCCAGCGCCTCGGCGATCTCGAAGCGCGGCGCGCCGAGCTCCTTGGCGGTGCGGCGCAGCACGCGGGCGCGCGGGTCCTCGGCGCGGTAGACGCGGTGGCCGAAGCCCATCAGGCGCTCGCCCTTGTCCAGCGCGTTCTTGACCCAGGTGGTGGCGTCGCCGGTGCGCTCGATCTCCTCGATCATGCCCAGCACGCGCGAGGGGGCACCGCCGTGCAGCGGGCCGGACATCGCGCCGACCGCGCCGGACAGGGCCGCCGCCACGTCCGCGCCGGTGGAGGCGATGACGCGGGCGGTGAAGGTGGAGGCGTTCATGCCGTGCTCGGCGGCCGAGGTCCAGTAGGCGTCGATCGCCTTGACGTGCTTGGGGTCCGGCTCGCCGCGCCAGCGGATCATGAAGCGCTCGACGACCGTCTCGGCCTTGTCGATCTCGCTCTGCGGGACCATCGGCAGGCCCTGGCCGCGGGCCGACTGGGCCACGTAGGAGAGCGCCATCACGGCGGCGCGCGCGAGGTCGTCGCGGGCCTGCTCGGCGGAGATGTCGAGCAGCGGCTTCAGGCCCCAGACCGGGGCGAGCATGGCGAGCGCCGACTGCACGTCGACCCGGATGTCGCCGGAGTGCACCGGGATCGGGAACGGCTCGGCGGAGGGCAGGCCGGGGTTGAACTTGCCGTCCACCAGCAGGCCCCAGACGTTGCCGAACGACACGTGGCCGACCAGCTCGTCGATGTCCACGCCGCGGTAGCGCAGCGCACCGCCCTCGCGGTCCGGCTCGGCGATCTCGCTCTCGAAAGCGATGACTCCCTCAAGCCCGGGTACGAAATCGGACATCACGCGGCTCCTCAGTTACGTGACATGGCCGGCCGCCGAGGTGGGGCGGCATGGCCGGTGACCGTTTGGTGTTTGGCACTCGGTGCCAGAGTGGCAGGCACTGGGTGCATTGCGCCATACACCACTGCGGTGATGTTTCCCCATGGGCCGCTCGACCTCACGTCGCACCCGGCGACAGCCGGGGATCTTCCGGTGTGAACCGGTCGTTTCCGGACAATCCTCCGGACCGTAAGGGGCGAAAGCGTTGGCGAGACACCATATCTCTCGATGTCGAGATTCCATAGGCGAGCACGGTCCGCCGCTTGTCGTACGGGATGATGTTGATGTGCAGACCCCGGACAGCGCCCAGCCCGCGCACCAGACCTCCGCCCCCGACGTCGCCCGGATGCGCCGCCAGTACGCCGAGGAGGGCCTGGCCGAGCCGGACCTGGCGCCCGACCCGGTGACCCAGTTCTGCCGCTGGTTCGCGCAGGCCGAGCGCGCCGGGGTCGTGGAGCCCAACGCCATGGTGCTCTCCACCGCGGACGCCGAGGGCCGCCCCAGCGCCAGGACCGTCCTGCTCAAGGGCTTCGACCAGCGCGGCTTCGTCTTCTTCACCAACTACGGCTCCCGCAAGGGCGCCGAACTGACGGCCAATCCGCACGCCTCGCTGCTCTTCCCCTGGCACCCGATCCAGCGTCAGGTGATCATCAGCGGCGCGGTCGAGCGGACCGGGCGCGACGAGACCGCCGCCTACTTCCGCACCCGCCCGCACGGCTCGCAGCTCGGCGCCTGGGCCAGCGAGCAGTCCAGCCCGGTCGCCTCCCGCGAGGTGCTGGAGCAGCGCTTCGCCGAGCTGGCCACCCGCTACCCCGAGGGCGAGGGGGTGCCGGTGCCGCCGTTCTGGGGCGGCTACCGGGTGGTGCCGCGCAGCGTGGAGTTCTGGCAGGGCCGGCCGAACCGGCTGCACGACCGGCTGCGGTACACGGCGGCCGAGGGCGGCGGCTGGACGGTGGAGCGGCTCTGTCCGTGACGGCTGCCCGTGACGGCTGCCCGTGGCGGCTCCGCTCGTGACGGGGTCCCCCCGCGCGCGGGGTGCCAGCTAGACGCGCGGAGCGCTCGGACGGCACCCCGCTACGCGAAACGATGTAGCCCGCCCGGGTGGTCTTTGCCACGTCCGCGAACCTCTTCGGACGGTCTGTCAGCGGGTCGTCGCAGCTCGGAGCCGGTGCCGGGGGTGGAGCGACCTGGCGCAGCCCGCGCCACTTGCGCCGATGGGCCTGCTATGGCCCTTGCGGGGGGCTACCTTTTACCCACACCCGCGGCAGTTGAACCGCGGCTCCCCCGAAGAGGACCTCCCGACATGACGACGACCCTCGCCCCCACCCCCGCCGTCCCCGCCGAACTGCCGGTCGGCGCCCGTGTGTCGCTGGACGAACTGGCCACCCTGGGGGCCGAGGAGCTCACCGCCGCGCTGCATCGCGCGCTGCCGGGGGCGGATTCCGGCCAGATCGCCGTCGCGGCCTTCAACTCCTCGATCTGAGGCCGGACCGACCCGACCACCAGTCAGCAGCGGACTCCACGCGTCCCCCGAGCCGCGAGCGGCGGACATGACCCACTCCCCAGAGGCCCTGGTGCCCTTCGGGCAGTTCGTGCTCAAGGTGCACAGCCGCTGCGACCTGGCCTGCGACCACTGCTACGTCTACGAGCACGCCGACACCAGCTGGCGCGCCCGGCCCCGGGCGGTCGGTGAGCGGGTGCTCGACCAGGCGGCGCGGCGGATCGCGGAGCACGCGCGCACCCACCGGCTGCCCGCCGTGCACGTGGTGCTGCACGGCGGCGAGCCGCTGCTCGCCGGCCCGGTGCTGCTGCGCCGGGCCGCCGAGCGGCTGCGGGCCGAACTGCCCGAGGGCTGCGCGCTCGACCTGCGGATCCACACCAACGGGGTGCGGCTGGACCGGGAGTTCTGCGAGCTCTTCGCCGAGCTCGGGATCAAGGTCGGCATCTCGCTCGACGGCGGGAGGGCCGCCAACGACCGCCACCGGCGGTTCGCCGACGGGCGCAGCAGTCACCCGCAGGTGCTGGCGGCCGTCGAGCTGCTGCGGATGCCGGAGTTCCGGCACCTGTACGCCGGGCTGCTCTGCACCATCGACGTGGCGAACGAGCCGGTCGGGGTGCTGGAGGCGCTGCTGGCGCTGGACCCGCCGCGGATCGACTTCCTGCTGCCGCACGCGACCTGGGACACCCCGCCGAAGCGTCCCGCCGAGCTGGGCGAGCACCCCTACGCCGACTGGCTGCTGACCGTCCATCAGCACTGGCTGGCGCTGGGTCGCCCGGTCCCGGTGCGCACCTTCGACTCGATCGCCCGCACGCTGCGCGGCCACTCCAGCCTGACCGAGTCGCTCGGGCTCGATCCGGCCGATCTGGTGGTGATCGAGACCGACGGTTCGTTCGAGCAGGCGGACAGTCTGAAAACGGCCTATGACGGTGCGCCGGCGACCGGATTCGACCTCTTCGCGAACAGCCTGGACGAGGTGGCCCGGCATCCGGGCATGATGGCCCGTCAGTCCGGCCTGGCCGGGCTGAGCCAGGCGTGCCGGGCCTGCCCGGTGGTCCGCAGCTGCGGCGGCGGGCTCTACGCGCACCGCTGGCGCGAGGGCGCCGGCTTCGACAACCCGTCCGTCTTCTGCGGAGACCTCATGCGGCTGATCACCACCATCCGGGACCGGATCACCACCCCCGCCACCGTCGCGGCGGCCCCGCCCGTCCCGTCCGCCCCAGCGGTGCTGACCGGCGATCAGCTCGACCAGCTGGCCCGGGGCCACGGCGACGCGGCGACGATCGCGGCGCTGGCCGCCGGGCAGCTCGACCTGACCCGCCGGCTGCTGGCGGCCGTCGGCCCGGCGGCCGGGGAGTCCTGGCAGCTGCTCGCCGAGCTGGACGCCCAGGCACCGCGCGCGGTGGACGCGGTGCTCGCCCACCCCTACGTCCGGGCCTGGGCGGTGCGTTGCCTGCGGGCGGACGCCGAGGGCCCGCGGGCCGACCTCGGCGGGCTGGCCGAGATCGCCGCGGCCGCGCTGCTGCGGGCCGGGCGCGAGGAGGAGCTGGCGGTCCCGGTGCGCGGCGGCGCGGTGCACCTGCCCACGCTCGGCCGGGTGCTGGTCGGCGGCGCCGGGCAGGCGCGGGTGCGCGGCGGCTCGGAGGGCTTCACGGTGCGGGCGGCCGGCGGCGCGGAGCAGGTGGTCGGCTTCGACGGATCGACCGGTGAGCGCTGGCTGCCGGTGCGCCGGGTGGCGCTGGCGGGCGGCTGGACGGTGGCGCTGGAGGACACCGATCCGCAGCGCGACAGCCACCAGTGGCCCGTCGAGGAGCGGCTGACCGAGGAGCTGCTCGCCGACTGGACCGGCGCGCTGCGCGAGGCGTGGGAGCTGACGCGGCGCGACCTGCCGCGGTACGCCGCCGGGATCGCCGCCGGGCTCGGCACCATCACCCCGCTGCGCCCCTCCCGGGCGGGCCGGCAGATCAGCGCGGCCGCCCGGCAGGCCTTCGGCGCGGTCGGGATCGCCCGCCCGGCCACCGCGCCGGTCCTGGCGCTGCTGATCGCGCACGAGTTCCAGCACGTCAAGCTGGGCGCGGTGCTGGACTTCCACGACCTGTACGACCCCGCCGACCGGCGGCACTACCACGCGCCGTGGCGCGAGGACCCGCGGCCGTTGGAGGGCCTGCTGCAGGGCACCTACGCGCACCTGGCGGTGACCGAGTTCTGGGGCACCAGGGTGGCGGCGTACGACGGGGTGGGCGGCGAGGCGGCGGAGTTCGCCCGCGGGCAGCTGGCGCTCTGGCGCGGGCACACCGACCGGGCCGTCGACACGCTGCTCGGCTCGGGCTCGCTGACCGCGCTCGGCGAGCGGTTCGCGGCCGGGATGCGGGCCACCGTGGCGCCCTGGCTGGCGGTGCCGGTCGGCGCGGGTGGCTCCGGCAGCGTGGCCGAGAGCCTGCCCGAGAGCGCGTCCGAGGGCGAGTCCGGGAGTGCGTCCGAGAGCCTGCCCGGGAGCCTGCCCGAGAGCGCGTCCGGGAGCGGTGAACGGGAGGCCGAGCGCGCCGCCCCCGCCGCGCTGACGAGCCCCTGAGGTGCGGCCCGAGCAGCGGCCGGCCGTCGCACGGCTGACCGCGCAGCTGCGCCGGCTCGGGGTCGGGCCGCGGACCGGTGTGCTGCTGGTGCACGCCGCGCTGCGCTCGCTCGCCCCGGCGGCGGGCGACTCGGCGCAGGTGCTGGCCGCGCTGCGGGCCGCGCTGGGCCCCGGCGGCACGCTGGTGGCGTACACCGCGACGCCGGAGAACTCGCTCACCTCCCGGCTGCACGTCCAGGCCACCGCGGGCCTGACGCCGGCCGAGCGGGCCGCCCACCTGGCCGCGATGCCCCCCTTCGACCCGCGCCGCACGCCCTGCTCGCCCACCGTGGGCCGGCTCTCCGAGGAACTGCGCCGCGCCGAGGGGGCGCGGCGCAGCGCGCACCCGCAGACCTCCTTCGCCGCGCTCGGCCCGCGGGCGGCGGAGCTGACCGCCGAGCACCCCTACGAGTGCCACCTCGGCGAGGCCTCGCCGGTCGGCGCGCTCTACCGGGCCGGCGCCCAGGTGCTGATGCTGGGGGCGCCGCTGACCGCGTGCACGGTGCTGCACCTGGCCGAGTACCGGGTGCCGGCGCCGCCGCGCAAGCGCTACGGGTGCGTGGTGCGGGCGGCGGACGGGGCGGCGCGCTGGGTCCACTTCGACGGCGTGGACCTGGACGACGCGCACTTCCCGCGGATGCTCGCGCGGATCTCGCCCGGGCTCGGCCCGCTCGCCACCGGCCTGGTGGGCGGGGCCGAGGCGGTGCTGCTGCCGGTGCGGCCCGCGGTGGACGCCGCGCGGGCCTGGCTGCTGGCGGAGCTGACCGGCCGGACGGGGGCCGGGCCCGGGGCCGGCCACGGCTCCGGTGCCGGCTCGGGCTCCGGTTCCGGCTCCGGTGGGGAGATCGTCGCAAAGGCCTGACAGTTGACCGCGACCTGACGCATGATCAGTGAGTGGGGCGGCTCGCGGTATTCCCCTGGGGAAGCCGGGCTTCCTACACTGAAGGCCCCTGCGGGGGACGGGCGGTCGGCGCGGGGGAGGCTGCGTGAACGACGCTGAAGGCGGGCGGAAGGCCTCGGCGAAGCCGCACTTCTTCCTCAGCTACGCGCACATGCCGCCGGTCGGCACGCGCAATCCGAACGCCCGGGTCAGCCAGTTCTACGAGGACCTCTGCGAGGCGGTGCTGCAGCTGACCCCGCTGCCCACCGCCGATCCGGTGGGCTTCATGGACGAGACCATGCACCAGGGCGACAACTGGGCGGCGAAGATCTCCGAGGCGCTGGCCACCTGCCGCGTCTTCGTGCCGCTGTACCACCCGCGGCTCTTCCGCAGCACCCCGTGTGGGCAGGAGTGGTACACCTTCGCCCAGCGCGCGGCCAACGCTCCCGGTGGGGCGGCGCAGAACAGCGCGATCGTGCCGGTGCTCTGGGTGGGCATGCAGGACGGCGCGCTGCCGCCGGTGGCGCACGCCGTGCAGTACAACCACCCGAGCTTCCCACGGGCCTACGCCGAGGACGGGCTGTACGCGCTGATGGCCCAGCGCCACCACCAGGGCCTCTACGAGAAGGTGGTCTACAAGCTGGCCCGGCGGATCGTCGAGGTGGCACTGGAGACGGTGGTCCCGGTGGTCGAGCCGGTCGACTTCACCACCAACCCCTCGGCCTTCCCCGGCCGCTCCCCGGCCGACGAACTGATCATCGCGGTGCTGGCGTTCAAGGACAGCGAGGTGCCCGCGCACCGCGATGCCGGCTACTACGGCGCCCGGCGCACCGACTGGCAGCCCTACCTGCGCGGCGGTGACACCGCGCTGGCCGAGAAGGCGATGCAGCTGGCCCGGCAGTGCGACCTGAACCCGACGGTGCACGAGTTCGACCTGTCGGCCGGGCGGCTGATGGAGCTGGAGCGGCCGCAGGGCCCCGGGGTGGTGCTGCTGGACCGCTGGGTGCTGCAGGATCCCGGACGGCGCGAGCTGGTGCGGGAGTTCGCGCGGCGCAACCCGGCCTGGGTGGCGGTGGTCGAGCCGTGGAACCGGGACGACCCGCAGTGCGTGGCGCGGGCCGCCGAGCTGCTGGCGCTCAGCAACCAGGTGCTGGGGCGTGGCCGGGCCCCGGCCCGGCCCTCCTTCCGCCCCGCGGCCGGGGACCCGGCCGATCCGGAAGGGGTGCCCACCGCGACGGACTTCGGCCTGGTGTTCCAGCACGCCGCGATCCGCGCGCAGAAGGCCTTCAAGGAGCGCGCGCTGCCCCGCCCGCCCGCCACCGGCGAGGGCCGGCCCCGACTGAGCGGTGCCTTCGACGACCCGCGGCCGCCGATCGGCCGCCGCGGCGAGTTCGGGCCAGAGTTCGGATCAGAGTTCGGATCAGAGTTCGGACCAGAGAGCGACCGGCACGACGAGGACGACGAAGGAGGAGACCATGACGACTGACCGGACGCGCAACCTCCGGGTGGGCGGGCGCGGTCCGGCCCCGGCCCAGGCCGCCGCCGGCCCGGCGCCGACCCGGATGGACGGTGACGAGGACCGCCAGGGGCGGATCATCACCTTCTACTCCTACAAAGGCGGCACCGGGCGCACCATGGCGCTGGCCAACACCGCCTGGATCCTGGCCGCCAACGGCTTCCGGGTGCTCACCGTGGACTGGGACCTGGAGGCGCCCGGACTGGCCAAGTTCTTCCACCCGTTCCTGGACGCGGCCGAACTCGCCGAGGCGCCCGGCGTGATGACGCTGATCAACGACTACCGCGAGGAGGCGCTGCGGGAGACCGAGCTGCACGCCGACGCGCTGCTGGAGCCCGAGCGCTACCAGCGCGAGCTGCGCGAGATCGGCCACCACCCGGGCTGGCACCTGGGCTTCGCCAAGGTGGCGGGGCACGCGCTGCCGCTCTCCTGGGGCGGTTTCCCGGCCGGTGGCAGCATCGACTTCCTGGCGGCGGGCCGGCAGGACCGGGACTACTCCGGCACGCTGGGCAGCCTGGACTGGGACCTCTTCTACGAGCGCTTCGACGGCGGCCAGTTCTTCGACGCGCTCCGCGCCGACATGCGCAAGCGCTACGACTACGTGCTGATCGACAGCCGCACCGGGCTCTCCGACACCGCCGAGATCTGCACCGTGCAGATGCCCGACGACCTGGTGGTCTGCTTCACGCTCAGCGACCAGAGCATCGACGGCGCCTCCCGGATCGCCCAGCACATCGACGACCGCTACCGCGACCGCGGCATCCGGATCCTGCCGGTGCCGATGCGGATCGACGACTTCGAGAAGGACAAGGCCGATGCCGGGCGGGCGCTGGCCCGGATCCGCTTCGACGGGCTGCCCTCGGGCCTGTCCGGCGAGCAACTGGTGCACTACTGGGGCTCGGTGGAGATCCCGTACCGGCCGTTCTACGCCTACGAGGAGATCCTGGCCACCTTCGGCGACCAGGTGGGCACCCCCACCAGCATGCTCTCGGCCTGCGAGCGGCTCACCGACATGATCACCCAGGGTCGGGTGAACGCGCTGCCGCCGATGGACGAGGAGGTGCGGCTGCGCTACATCGAGGCCTTCACCCGGCGCCGTCCCACCGTGCCGGCCGACATCTACCTCAGCTACGTGCCCGAGGACCGGATGTGGGCGGACTGGATCGAGTTCGTGCTCGGCGCGGCCGGGTTCCGGGTGCTGCCCCGGGACGTGGGCGCCGGGGCCGACGCGCGGGCCGAGACCGAGCGCTCGGTGGACGCGGCCTACCGGACGGTGGCGGTGCTCTCCCCGGCCTACCTGCGCTCCCCGCAGGCCCGCGCGCTGTGGGAGTCGGTGGTCGGCTCGGACCCCTCGGGCACCCGCCGCCAGCTGATCCCGGTCCGGGTCGGGGCCACCCCGCTGGCCGCCCCGTTCAGCAGCCGCAACCCGGTGGACCTGGTCAACCTCAAGGAGCCGCAGGCGCTCGCCGCGCTGGTCAAGGCGCTGGGCCGGGAGGAGGTGCCGGCCGTGGACACCGCGAGCGGCCCCCGGTTCCCCGGCACCCAGCCGGAGATCTGGAACGTGCCGCCGCGCAACAGCTACTTCACCGGGCGCGCCGAGGTGCTGGAGCGGCTGCGCAACCAACTCGGCGGCGGCGCCGCGGTGGTGCTGCCGGTGCCGCAGACGCTCTACGGGCTCGGCGGCGTCGGCAAGACGCAGGTGGCGCTGGAGTACGCGCACCGCTTCATGGCCGACTACGACCTGGTCTGGTGGGTCTCGGCCGAGCAGGAGGACGAGATCCAGGGCCAACTGGCGGAACTGGCCCGCAAGATGGGCCGGGCCAGCAACGAGCCGGTGGCGCTCGCCACCGAGATCGCGCTGGAGGCGCTGCGCCGCGGCGAGCGGGTCAAGCGCTGGCTGCTGATCTTCGACAACGCGGACGAGCCGGGCGAGATCCGCCGCTACTTCCCCGGCGGCAACGGCCACATCCTGGTCACCTCGCGCAACCAGGCCTGGGCCACCCACGCCGAGGCGCTGACCATGGACGTCTTCACCCGCGGCGAGAGCATCGACCACCTGACCCGGCGCACCGGCGGGGCGCTCAGCCGCCCGGACGCGGACGCGGTGGCCGAGGCGGTCGGCGACCTGCCGCTGGCCGTGGAGGTGGCCGGCGCGTGGCTGAAGGCCACCGGCACCCCGGTCGGCGAGTACATCGCGGCGCTGCAGTCCGAGGCCGCCCGGGTGCTGGAGCTGGGCCGCCCGGTGGACTACCCGATGACGGTCGGCGCCACCTGGCGGGTCTCCATCGCCCGGCTGCGCCAGCAGTCCCCGGCCGCCGCCCGGATGCTGCAGCTGTGCGCGTACTTCGCGCCCGAGCCGATCTCGATGAACCTCTTCTACAGCGACCAGATGATCCGGGCGCTGGTCCCCTTCGACTCCGGGTTGAGCGACAAGTTCCTGCTCGGCCGGGTGATCCAGGCGATCGGCCGGTACGCGCTGGCCAAGGTGGACGCGGGGGCCAACAGCATCCAGGTGCACCGGCTGGTCCAGGAGGTGATCCGCTCGGAGATGACCGCGGTGGAGCAGATCGACACCGTGCACGAGGTGCACCGGATCCTGATCGGCGCCCGCCCGGTGGTCGGGGACACCGACGACCCGGCCAACTGGCCCGCCTTCGAGGAGATCTGGCCGCACCTGTCGCCCTCGCGGGCGCACGACTGCGACGAGTCGGACACCCGGCAGCTGATGATCGACCGGGTCCGCTACCTCTGGAAGCGCGGGGAGTTCGCCCAGGCCCGCCGGATGGGCCACCTGCTGGACGACGCCTGGACCGCCAAGCTCGGCGAGGACGACCGGCAGACCCTGCTGCTCCGCTTCCAGCTGGCCAACGTGATGCGCTCGCAGGGGCAGTACGCGGCCGCGCTGGCCCTGGACGAGAGCACCCTGGAGCGGCAGAAGCGGGTGCTGGGCGAGCAGCACCCGTACACCCTGATGACGGCCGGTTCGCTGGCCGCCGACCTGCGGGCGCTGGGGGACTTCTCCCGGGCCCTGGAGCTGGACCAGGACACCCTGGAGCGGTTCCGCGAGCAGTTCGGCGAGGACAACCCGCGCACCCTGTCGATCGCCAACAACCTGGCCATCGACCACCGCCTGGTGGGCAACAGCAACGCGGCCCAGGAGCTGGACCAGGACACCCTGGACCGGCGATCGCTGGTGCTGGGCCCCAAGCACCCCTACACCCTCTCCACCAAGTCCATGCTCGCCCGCGACCTGCGCGAGCAGGGCGACTACGACGGCTCGGTGACGATCCACCAGGAGGTGGTCGAGGCCTACGCCGAGGTGCTGGACATCGACGTGCCGGAGATCCTGCGCAACGCCAAGTCGCTGGCCGTCTCGCTGCGCAAGGCCGGCCGGCAGGCCGAGGCGCGCCGGCTCACCAAGGAGACCTACGAGCGCTACCTGGAGCGCTACGGCGAGAACGCGCCCGACACGCTGGCCTGCGCGCTCAACCTGGCCGCCGACTACAGCGCGGGCGGCGACAAGGACGCCGCCCGCGACCTGGCCCGGCAGGTCTTCGTCGGCCACCAGCAGCTCTTCGGGCCGGAGCACCCGTTCACCCTGGCCTGCGCCAACAACGTGGTGATCTACCTGCGGGGCAGCGGTGGGCTGGAGGAGGCGGCGCATCTCGGCGGCGAGACCGTGCGCACGCTCATCCGGGTGCTCGGCGCCGACCACCCGTACACCCTCAACGCGAAGATCAACCTGGCCAACACCTACGGCGACCAGGGCCGGCTGGCCGAGGCCGAGGAGCTTGAGCAGGCCGCCTACCGGGGCCTGTGCGAGCGCTACACCCCGCGCCACCCGGACGCGGTCGCCTGCCAGGCCAACCTCGCCGTGACGCTGCGCTCCCAGGGCAAGGTGAACCAGGCCGCCGAGCTGCGGTCGCGCGCGGTGGCCGAGTTCATCCGCCAACTGGGGGAGGAGCACCCCAACACCGTCTCGGCCCGGGGCTGGAAGCGGATCAACCGCGACCTGGAGCCCCAGCCCGTCTGACGGCGGCTCGGCCCGGCCGCCGGTCGGGCCGGTCGGGCCGGGCCCGCTCCGTCTCAGTCCGGCTCGGCCGCCGCCCACTTCAGGGCGGCGGTCAGCACCCGGAAGGACGCGAAGTGCGCGGCCCCCGGCTCCAGGAAGAGGGTGGCGTCGGGGATGTGCGCGGCCAGCCAGCGCGAGTGCTCGACCGGGGACCACATGTCGTCGGCGCCGTGCCAGAGCCAGGTGGGTGTGGTGACGTCCTGCGTCTTGAAGCCCCAGCTGGTGGTGAAGGCGAGCACGTCGTCGATCCAGCCGTCGCCGTTCTGCCGGAACGCCTCCCGGTAGTTGCGCTGCAGCTCCCGGCGCAGGCCCGCGTCCGAGATCATCACCCGGTCGGGGCCGGAGAGTTCCTGGCGCAGCCCGGCGAGCAGGGTGGCCGGATCGTCCCTGATCCGGCGGGCCCGCTGCGCCATGGTGGCGGCGATCCGCAGGTGGTCGCGCTCCGCGGCCCGGTAGTCGCGGACGTTGGCGGCCGTCATCCCGGCGTACCAGTCCAGGCCCTCGCCGTCGTGCGGGGCCAGGCAGACCAGCGCGGCCACCCGGTGCACCCGCTCGGGCAGCAGGGCGCCGCAGGCCAGCGCGTGCGGCCCGCCGCCGGATCGGCCCACCACGGCGAAGCGCTCCAGGCCCAGGTCGTCGGCGACCGCCCGCACGTCGGCGGCGGCGGCGGCGACCTGGCGGCCGTGCAGCCGGTCGGAGCCGCCGTAGCCGGGGCGGTCGAAGGCGATCAGGTGCACGCCCAGGTTGTAGAGCACGGTGCTGCGCGGGGTCGGCCCGAGCCGGCTGCCGGGCGTGCCGTGCAGCAGGAAGACGGGGCGGCCGGCAGGGTTGCCGAAGGTCTGCACCGCGAGTCTGCGGCAGTCGGCGGTCTTCACCAGTCGGGGCTGCACGCCGGGGACCTCCAGTGCTCGGGGACGGGGGCGCCGTTCGCCGGGGCTGTGCCCACGGGGACCGCGCCCACAGGGACTGTGCTTCGCAGGGACCGTGCTCTCGGGGACGGTGGCACCGGGACCGTGCTCACCGGGCCGGGCCGCGCACCTCGCGCCGGGCCTGCCAGGTGGTGTGCTCGCGCGAGACGGCGTCCTCGGCGTCCCGGGCGAGTCTGGCCCAGAGCCCCTCGGAGTCGTCGGCGCTCGGGTCGAGCCGGGCCAGTTGCTCGTGCACCAGCTCCAGTTCGTCAGCCGCCAGCCGGTAGGCGGCCGCCAGTGGCCGGTACTGGCGCAACTGGGCCCAGGCGGTGACCGAGGCGGTCACCGCCGCGATGGTGCCGAGCGCGTCGTAGCAGCACCAGCCGAGCGCGCGCGCCACCGCGAGGGCCAGCCCGAGGACCGGCAGCACGAAGCCCAGCAGCTCGGTCAGGCGCCCGGCCCGGTCGCAGTAGCCGGCCTTCTCGCGGTACCACTGGTGCTGCGCCCGCACCCGCTCGCGCAGGTAGACCTCGCGGCGCACGGTCAGCGGCTGCTCGCGCAGACCACGCATCGCCGCGGTCACCCCCGCGGGCGACCCGGTCCCGCCGGGCGGCACCGTGCCGCTCCCGAAGAGGCCCAGCACGCCGCGCAGTTGCAGGGCGTAGCGGCCCTCGGGGTCGTCGGGGGCCGCGGGCCCCGACGGCGCGGCCGGGGTCGGCCCGGCCAGGTCGGCCCGGACCGCGAACTTCCAGGCCAGCGTCTTGACCGACTCGGCGGCCGCCCGGCCCTCGTACCAGCGGCCCTGCGGGTTGTGCCGACCCACCCGCAGGGCCGGCAGGGCGGCGCCGAGGAAGGCCGCCGCCGCCGCCCAGGCGAACGCCGGGCCGCGCGCCGAGCCCAGCGCGGCGGCCGCGGTGAGCAGCAGCAGTTGCCAGCGGATCAGCCGGGTGGCGCGCCGCTGGCTGCGCAGCGAGGCGGCGTCGGCGTGCCGGAACGACTCGGGCAGCAGGTCGGCCTCGCGGACCGGCCCCATGGGTCCCGCACCGGCTGCCATCGAGTCCGCCCCCCCGTACGCGTGGTGTCCGCTGGACGCTGACGTACTGCCCGCGGCGGAGCCCCGGTACGCCTGCGACTGGGCCAGTATGAGCGGTGGCGGACGCCGCGGACAGGTCTGGTACGAGCCGTTTCGCCGCCCGGTGGCGGCGGGCGCCTCAGAAGGCGTAGAAGATCCGGTCGGCGTGCTCGGCCATCAGCTTGGCGTTCCAGTCGGTGCCGCCGTCCACGTTGCCGGAGCGGAACAGCGGGGGCGTGGCCCCCTGGCCCTGGACGGCGCGGTCGGCGAGCCGGCCGACCGCGCCCGCCACCACCGCCTGCATCAGCGCGCTGGTCACGATGGTGGAGACCGGCCCGAAGCTGGTCTCGGCGCCCGGGTGGGTCAGCTCGCCGTCGCCGACCGCGATCTTGTTGTCGAGCACCACGTCGCAGTGGTCCTTGAGGAAGGTCCCGGAGGGGTGGCCCGAGGCCACCTGGGCCGGGTACGCCAGCGAGGTCACCCCGACGACCCGCAGGCCGCGCGCGCGGGCGTGCTGGGCCAGCTCCACCGGCATCACCTGGCGGCCGGAGAGCGAGATGACGAAGAGCAGGTCGCCGGCGGTGGCGGGGGTCAGGTCCAGGGCCGCGGTGGCCAGGCCGGAGACCCGCTCCAGCGCGCTGCCCAGCGGCGCCGGCATCACGTTGACGCCGGTCATCCCCGGCACGTTGAGCAGGTTGACCACCACCAGGCCGCCGGCCCGGTAGACCACGTCCTGCGCGGCCAGCGAGGAGTGCCCGGCGCCGAAGGCGAAGATCCGCCGGCCCTCGGCGACGGCCTCGGCCAGCAGTTCGGCGGCCCGCTCGATCGCCTCCCCCTCCTCGGCCTGGGCCCGCCGCAGGTGCGCCACCGCGGCCTCGAAGTACTGCCCGACCAGGTCGTCCATGAGAGATCTTCCCTAACCGCCAGTGGAGAAAGCTACGGCGAGCACCGTGGAGCCTGGCCCGGTCCGCTGTCAACAGGGACGAAACCGCGCGGGAAGCGCCCGTGCGCGGACTCGGTTGTCAGTGCGGTACGTCAGAATTGGCGGTGAGGACACCGAGGAACGGAGCCGGCGACGATGTCTGGGCTGATCGATACCACTGAGATGTACCTTCGCACCATCCTGGAGCTGGAGGAAGAGGGCATCACCCCGATGCGCGCCCGGATCGCCGAGCGGCTGGACCAGAGCGGGCCGACGGTCAGCCAGACGGTCGGCCGGATGGAGCGCGACGGCCTGCTGCAGGTCGCCGGCGATCGCCATCTGGAGCTGACCGAGGAGGGGCGTCGGCTCGCGGTGCGGGTGATGCGCAAGCACCGGATCGCCGAATGCCTGCTGGTCGACGTGATCGGCCTGGAGTGGGAGGAGGTGCACGAGGAGGCCTGTCGCTGGGAGCACGTGATGAGCGAGACGGTCGAGCGCAAGGTGCTCGCCATGCTCGGCCACCCCACCCAGTCCCCCTACGGCAACCCGATCCCCGGGCTGGACGAGCTCGGTGACACCAAGGCCGAGGGTGAGGGCTTCGACTCCGCCCTGGTGACCCTCGACTCGCTGCGCCCCGGTGACGCCGGTGCCAGCGTGGTGGTCCGCCGGATCGGTGAGCCGATCCAGACGGACGAGGAGCTGATGCGCACCCTGCGCAGGGCCGGGGTGCGTCCCGGGGCCACCATCCAGGTCAACGCGGCGGTGGGCGGTGTGCTGGTCGGCAGCGGCGGGGAGTCCGCCGAACTCGGCAAGGAGATCGCCGCCCACGTCTTCGTCGCCCACCCCTGAGCCGGCGCACGCGCTGAGGACCCGGCGCGTCCCCACGCGCCGGGGCCTCAGCGGGTCCCCACCCTGTTCCCCCACCCTTCCCGCCCCTGTTCCCCCGCTCTTACTCTCCCCCCGCCTTTCCCCCCGAGGTTCCCCCCGTGCCGCGCCCGGCTTCCCCGTCCAGGCCTCCCCTGCGGCTCCCCCGGTCCTGGTGTCCCCGGTTCTCCTCGCCCTGGGCTGTGTCCTTTTCGTTGTCCCTTTCGCTCGGATTTGCCTGATCGCTGCCTGCCCCATTCATCCCCTGGGTGGTAGGCGCCAACCGCCGCGTCCTGTCACTCGTCCGAGCGGCTTGCCCCGATGTCCGCCGGGTAGGCGGCATGCCGGAGAGCGGACCCGGCGACCGGGCCCGCCCATCGATCTGACGCCGCGTCGGCCGGGGCCGGGCGGTCTCAGCGCACCGGCGCCGCCTGCTGCTGCGGCCCCGGCGGCGGGACCAGCCGGGCGGCGGGCGCGTCCCGGCCGCAGGCGTAGGCGAGCGGGTTGATCAGCTCGGCGGCGTCCGGCAGCCAGCGGTTGAGCGCGGACGGCGGCCTGGCCCACTGCGCGAAGCTGTACGGGCCGACCCGGGAGGGCGGCGCGACCACCCAGTCCCCGTCGCCGCGCACCGTCAGATCCAGCCGCCCGGGCTGCCAGCCGAGCTTGCGCAGCATCTCCGGCAGCTTGGCCAGTGCGCCGGGCAGCACCAGGAAGAGCAGCCGCCGCCCGCGCAGGCCGGGCGCGGCCGGCGCCGAGAGGACCGGGCCGAGCTGCAGCTCCAGCCGCTCCATCCGCGCCAGCGCCAGGCAGCCGGCCACCTCGGGGACGTCCAGCACGTCGAAGGAGCGCCCGGCGGGCAGCAGGATCGAGGCGGCCGGGTTCTCGGTCCACCAGCGGCGGATCACGCCGGGGCCGGCGCTGGCCCGCCGCAGCCAGTCCTGGGTGGTGGGATGCGCCCCCGGCAGCGGGCAGTCCGGCACGCCGCAGGAGCAGCGGGCCGGGCCGTCCCCCTCGATCAGGTGGGTGCCGGGCACGATCTCCCAGTGCCGCTCCTCCGCGTACCTGGCCGCCTCGATCAAGAGCGGGGAGATCGGTTTTCCGTCACTGCCCTGTTCCGGGGCTCCTGGGGTCTCTTCCACGTGCTGCACAACTGCCCTTGGTGGGGCGGGTTACGGGGTGGCGCGGGGACAGTGGCCGTGAGCCGCCAATGTCACCCGAACCGGTGAGCGGCGGTGCGGGCCGCGCTGCCGCACGAGTGGTCCCCCGGCCCGGTCCCGCGCGCCCGATGAGGTGGCGCGCCCTGGCGCGGAAGGTGGCGCTCCGCAGGCGTTGGCGCGGCGTTGCCCTGGCGTTCGCCTCCCGTCGTCCGGGTGGGCGCAGCGGGGGCGCACAGGAGCATTCAGCCGGGCGCGCACGCTGATCCGGTCGTCCGCATGGGTATCCCGATGGTGTCGTTGATCGCTAACCTGGCCTCAAGTTCCTTCACTGGCCGGGTAGTCGGCGCGCCGTCGGAGCCCCTTCGCGGGGCCCACCCGGCGGGCAGGCACCAGAGCAGCAGAGTCGACGCCCGCCGGCCGGAACCGGGGGGCGCTGGGGAGGCGAAGCCCATGGCCGCGAGACCACTCGTCGCACGACAGCCCAACGAGCGTCTGCAGTCGCTGATCCAGGAGGCGAGCTGCTCCAACGCGGGTCTCGCCCGCCGGGTCAACCTCTGCGGCGCCGAGCACGGGCTCGATCTGCGCTACGACAAGACCTCGGTCGCCCGCTGGCTGCGCGGCCAGCAACCGCGCGGCCAGGCACCGGCGGTGATCGCCGAGGCGCTGGGCCGCAAGCTCGGCCGCGGGGTGACCGTGGACGAGATCGGCATGGCCGACGGCAAGAACCTGACCTCGGGCGTGGGCCTGCAGTTCGCTCCCACGCTGAGCGGCGCGCTGGAGCAGGTCTGCGAGCTGTGGCGCAGCGACGTCAGCCGCCGCGACTTCCTGGGCGGCGCCACGGTGGCCGCCTCCGCGCTGGTCGAGCCCAGCCGGGACTGGCTGATCACCCCGCCGGACCCGGTGGTCGCCCGCACCGGCGGCCCGCGGGTGGGGCCGGCCGATGTCGCGGCGATCCGGGCCACCACCGAGATGCTGGTCGACCTGGACCACCGCTTCGGCAGCGGGCACGTGCGCCCGGTGGTGGTGCACTACCTGAACAGCGTGGTCTCGGGGCTGCTCAGCGGGGGCTACCGGGAGGAGACCGGGCGTCAGTTGTTCGGCGCGGTGGCCAGGCTGACCGAACTGGCCGGCTACATGGCGGTGGACACCGGCCAACCCGGGCTGGCCCAGCGGTACTACATCCAGGCGCTGCGCCTGGCCCAGGCCGCCGACGACCGGGGCTACGGCGGCTACGTGCTGGCCGCCTCGATGAGCCACCTGGCGGCCACCCTGGGCAACCCCCGGGAGATCGCCCAACTCGCCCGGGCCGCGCAGGAGGGCGCCCGTTCGGTGGCCACCCCGACCGCGATGGCGATGTTCTACGCCGCCGAGGCGCGCGGCCACGCGCTGCTGGGGGACGTGCGATCCTGCGAGCTGGTGGCGGCCAAGGCGGTCGCCGCGATGGAGCAGCGCAACCCGCAGGACGACCCGGACTGGATCGCGCACTTCGACGAGGCCTACCTCGCCGACGAACTGGCGCACTGCTACCGGGACCTGGAGCTGGCCAAGCAGGCCGAGCGGCAGGCCAGGATCGCCCTCGACCTGCACCCGGTCACCCGGGTGCGGCGCCGGGCGGTGGACCTGGTGCTGCTGGCCACCGCGCAGTTGCAGCAGCGCGAGATCGAACGGGCCTGCGAGACCGGGGCCCAGGCGATGCGGCTGCTGGGCGGGCTGCGCTCCAACCGGGGCGTGGAGTACCTGGACGACTTCCGGCGGCGGCTGGAGCCGTACCGGGAGCACCGGGTGGTGCGCGAGTTCCAGCAGCGGGCGGAGGTGGAGGCCGCGTGAGGGACATTTGACGGCCGCGCACCGCGGGGGAGCCGGACGCGGCCCTGGTCGCGAAGGTCACGCCCCGCCCGCGTGGTCACCCGTAGCGGTGAACCGGTAGCGTGGGCCGGACGTTCCGAGGAACTCCAGCAGAAGTGTGGTCCGCCGTCAGCCGAGCGTGCGGCAGAACCGAGGAAGGCCCGGGTGCGCACACCGGACAGACAGCGCGGGCGGTCCGCCACCAGAGGGACCGCCCGGCCGCCGCTGACCGTACCGCTGTGCCTACGGCCGTGCACAGGTGAGGATTCGCGTTGAGCCAGCGCCGCTCGTACCCCAACTCCGGTGACTTCAACCTGGACGACTTGTTCCGCCCGGAGCCGGCCGCCCCGCAGCAGCAGCAGCAGCCGCCGCAGCAGCCGCCGCACCAGCAGGCCGGGCCGCAGCCGCCGCACGGCGGGCCCGGCTACCAGGGTCAGGGGGAGTACCAGGGCGGCCCCGAGTACCTCGCGCCCGGGGCGCCCTGGGGCGAGCAGCCGACCGGGTACGCCGCCGAGCCGGCCCCCGTCGCGGCCGGTGAGACGCAGTACCTGCCGCCCTACCCGACCAGCGAGCCGGTGGCCACCTTCGGCGGCCAGCAGAGCTTCACCGACCCCGCCCAGTATCCGCACACCCCCGGCTACCAGGGTGGGCCCGCCTACCCGCCCCCCAACGAGCAGACCACCCGGCTCGGCCGGGCCTCGCTGCCCGAGCCCGAGCCCGCCGGGCGCTTCTCCCGCAAGGCCGTGGTCGGCGGCGTGGTGGCGGCCTGCGTGGTCGGCGGCATCCTGGTCGGGGTGCTGGCCAGCGGCAGCGGCGATGACGCCAAGGCCAAGCCGAAGGCCAAGCACACGGCGGCCGCGAGCACCGGCGCCTCGCCCAGCGCCTCGGCCGGCGCCTCCGCCGGCGGCAGTGCGCTGAGCCCCGACGCGCAGGCCCAGGCCCAGGCGCTCTCCACCCTGCTCGGCACCGCGAACGCGAGCCGCCAGGCCGTGATCGGCGCGGTCGGCGCGGTGAAGAAGTGCGACAACCCGGGCGCCGCGCAGACCGCGCTCACCCAGGCCTCGACGCAGCGCAAGCAGCTGGTGACCAGCCTCGCCGCGCTCAAGGTGGACAAGCTGCCGACCGGCGCCCAGTTGGTCACCCAGCTCAACCAGGCCTGGCAGGCCTCCGCCAACGCGGACGACTCCTACGCGGCCTGGGCCGGCGACTTCTCCCAGAGCTGCGATCCGACCAAGGTGGGCCAGGACCCCAACCTGCAGGCCGGCGACCAGGCCAGCGGCACCGCCACCACGGCCAAGGGCCAGGCCTCGACCCTGTGGAACGCGATCGCCCAGCAGGCCGGCCTGCCCTCGCTCGGCCCCTCACAGCTGTAGGCCGCCGGGCCCGTGAGGGCTCGGCGGCCTACGGCCGAGGGCTTGGCGGCCTACTGCCGGTGAGGGCTCGGCGGCCTACGGCCTGAGCGGGTGTCAGCAGGGGCCGGTGCCGGGGCCGCCGAGGCGGAACGAGGTCGGGGTGACCGCGCCCGCGGAGTAGAGGGCCGGGCTGGTGGCGGCCACCGTGAGGCTGGAGCGGTCGGTGGCACCGAGCAGGTGGAAGTCGGAGATCCAACCGGCGCTCCGCGCGGTGCCCGGGCGCCCGTCGCCCATCTGCTCGCAGGTGCTGCCCGTGGCGTGCGCCACCTCACCGAAGGCGGTGACGACCTGGGCCCGGGTGTAGGTCCCGTTCCAGAGTGACCCGGGGAAGTAGCCGACGGCCTGCTCGTTGTAGAAGAGCCACCAGTCGCCGGCCACGTTCTGGATGCTGAACCGGGCGGGGGTGCCCGGCCGCAGTGCCATGCCGGCCTTGGCGGTCCGCGAGACCTGGACGAAGCCGCAGCCGTTGTAGCAGCTGGTGGCGCCGTCCACCCAGTGGTAGACGAACAGGTGGGGCAGCACGTCGCCGTTGAGCCCGAGGTCGACCGTCCAGCCGATCTCCACGGTCGACTTCTGGTCGCTGGACTGCAGCGCCAGCTCCTGGAGCGAGTGCGAGTCGGTGTCGCCGGGCTTGATCGCGGGCGCGGCCTGCAGCATCCGCACCGTCGCCCCGTCGGTGTCGGTCACCTGACGGCCCGACACGTAGTCGTAGCAGGAGCCGAACCAGCAGACCGGGCCGCTGCCGTTGACCAGCGGCGGGCTCAGCGGGCCCGGGCTGGGCGCGGCCGTCGCGGGGGTGGTGGCGGCCGCGGTGACCGGGGTGGCGTTGGCCGCGGGGGCGGCGGCCAGCAGGCTGAGTGCGGCGGCGAGGGTGGTGGCGCCGCTGACGAGGGCCTGGCGTATGCGCATGGGGGTTCCGTTCCGGGAGGGTGCCGAGGGTGCGGCGGGTGTCGGGTGTGCTGGGGGTGCCGAGGGTGCGGCGGATGTGACAGGGGCGTGCCGAGGGTGCGGCGGGGCTGCTGAGGGCGTGCGAGGGCGCTGAGGGTGCGGGGGAGTCCGGAAGCAGCGACTTAAGTACGAATGTAAGCCTGGTTAAGTCATCTGCTTATGTTGGCGGTTAAGCTAGTGCCGACGGACCCGCCCCGCAATACCCTGTGCGAGCGTGACGAGAATGAACGAGCTGACGGACCAGAGCGGCATCGGCCCGCGGGTGCTGCGGCTGCGCACCGAGCGCGGCCTGACCCAGCGCGCCCTCGCGGAGCCCGACTACACCGCCGCGTACATCTCCACCCTGGAGGCGGGCAGGGTCCGCCCCTCCGGGACGGCGCTGCGCTACCTGGCCGACCGCCTGGGGGTCAGCGTGGAGCAGCTCGCCACCGGGCGGCCGCCGCACCTGGCCGCCGAGCTCGGCCTGCGCCTGGCCGAGGCCCGCCAGCTGCTCTGCGCCGGCGAGCCGGCCGAGGCGGCCCCGCGCTTCGCCGAACTCGCCGCCGAGGCCGAGCGGCACGGCCTGGCCGAGCAGTGGTCGGCGGCCCTGCTGGGCCTGGGCGACTGCGCGCTGGACACCGGCGAACTCGACCAGGCGATCGAGCACTTCCAGGCCGCCGAGGACCTGCTGCGGGAGGCCCCGCTGCCTGCCCGGGTGCCCGCGCTGCGCGGCCGCGCGGTGGCCCACCTGCTCGCGGGCGACCTGCGGTACGCGTGCTACCTGCTGGAGAGCGCGATCGACCAGCTCAACACCGGTGGCCTGGCCGACCCGCACGCCCTGCTGCTGCTCTACTCCGCGGTGATAGCCCCCTACATGGACCTGGGCGCGCACCGCCGCGCCGCCCAGGCCGCCGACCTCGCCCTCGCGCTCGCCCCGCAGGTGGCGGACCCGGCGCTGGTGGCCCGGCTGCACCGCGGGGTCGCCCGCACGCTGCTCGCCGAGGGCCGGGCGGCCGAGGCCGAGGCCTCGCTCGCCAAGGCCCAGGAGCTCTACCAGCAGCTGCGGATCCGCACCGAACTCGCGCACTGCCACTGGATGCGCGGCTACCTGCGCGCCCAGGACGGCGACCTGCCCGCCGCCGAGCGCGAACTGCGCACCGCGCGCGAACTGCTGGCGCGGGGTCAGGCAACCCTCTACCTGCAGCAGATCGACGTCGAGCTGGCCGACGTGCTGCGCCGCGCCGGCCGCTCGACGGAGGCGACGGCGCTCCTGGCCGACCTGCTGGACTCGCTGCACCCGGGCCGCGGCGCGGTGCACGGCGGCGCCGCGCACCGGCTGCTGGGCCGGATCGCCGAGGAGCAGGGCGACGCGGCGGCCGCCGAGGCGCACTACCGCACCGCGCTGGAGCTGCTGGCCGGCGCGGGTGCGGCGGCCGACCTGGCGGACCTGTGCCGGCTGCTGGGCGACCTGCTGCGCCGCACCGGGCGGCTGGAGGCGGCACTGGACGTCTACCGCAGCGGGTTGGGGCACCAGGCCGCGCCGGGCACCACGACGCTCGGCCCGGCCCCGGCCGCGCCGCCGCTCTGAGCGGGGCCAGGGCCGCGCGAGCGAACCCCGAGCGGCGGCAGCAGGCGGCCCAGCAGGTGGTTCAGCAGGCGGCCCAGGAGGTGGTTCAGCAGGTGGTTCAGGAGGCGGGGCTCAAGAGGCGGACGGTGAGGACGTGCCGGGCCCGGCCGGCGGCCTGCCGCCGGTCAGCACCCAGCGCACGTCCACGAAGCCCGGCTGCGACTGGACCAGCCGGCCGTTCTGCACCTGCTGGAAGGTGACCGAGGTGTTCACCAGGCGCGGGGCGTCGGCGCTGGCCAGCATGCTGGTCAGCGTCCAGCTGAGCGGCGGGGTGGCGCCGCCGGTGCTGATCGGGGCGCCGTTCTCCAGCTGGTCGCGCAGCGACTTGGTGGTCACCGGCTGGTCGCCCAGGTGCTGCACGGCCTGCAGGAAGACCTGGTAGGCGACCCAGGTGGTCTCCACCCCGGGGTCGGAGACGTCGATGGTGGTCAGCCCGGCGGCGGCCCGGGTGCTCACCACGTCGCGCAGCGGGTCCCAGACCTTCGAGTCCTCCGGCGGGTACCAGCCGGTCGCGAAGGCGCTGCTCAGCGGACCGCCGTCGCCGCCGGTGGAGTCCACCACGGACTGCTGGAAGCTGCCGATCACCGAGGCGAGCCGGGTGTTGCGGCGCGGCTGGCGGCGCAGCGCGTCGAGCAGGTTGAGGGTGGGGGTCGGGCTGAGGGCGGCGGTGATGCAGTTGCCCGGCAGGTCGGCGCCGATCGCCTGCTGGGCCTGGGCGGTGAAGTCGGAGGAGGTCTCCTTGGCCCGGACGTCGGTCAGCTTCACGCCGTCCGGCTGCAGCGCCGCGCCGAGCTCGCCGACCAGGCCGTCGCCGGCCGGGGTGTCGGGGCGGATCAGCGCGACCGTCCGGCAGCCCGCCGCGACCAGCTGCCGCCCGCTGCCGGCGATCAGCGCGAGCGTGCCGCCGGCCACGGGGTAGGACATCGGGCTGGTGAACTCGGGGCTGGAGAGGCCGTAGCCGCCGATGAAGGGGATGCCCTTGGCCTCCAGCGGCGGCATGAAGCTGTCGCCGTACTGGCTGTAGGAGCCGATCACCGCGACCGCGCCGGCCTGAACGGCCTGTTGGGCGCAGGCGGCGGCCCCGTCGGCGGTGTTGTGCTCGTTGCAGGTGAGCACCTTGAGCCGGCGTCCGGCCACGCCGCCCTGGGTGTTGACCTCATCGCCGATCGCGGTGGCCAGCGCGGTCATGCCGGGCCGGTCGGTGGAGCCGGTGTCGGCCGGTGCCCAGGTCATCACGGTCAGCGTGGTCTTGGCGCTGGCGTCGGCCGCACCGCCGCAGCCGGCGGTGGCGAGCAGGGCCGGGAGCAGCGCGGCCGCGGCGGCCAGCCCCGCCGCGCGGTGGCGCCCGGTCCGCTCCGGCCGCGCCCCAGGTGCGTCGGTCATCTCGGCCATCCCTTGCCATCGACGTGGTGGGCCACCAGCCTTGACGGGGGTTCGCACGGGCAGAGGGCGGACAACGGAACGAGCCGCCAACGAGGCATGAACTCAGTGTGCGGACGCGTGTAGATCCGGATGGAGCGGGAACGTAGCATCGCTTCCCATGGCGGTCAGCGCAGAAACTTCGAACAGCTCTCCACGAAACCCTTCTCGTCCGGGGCGCCGCTCAAGCACCATGGGCGGCATGTCGCTCAACGATCTGCCTTGGTGGCGCTGGCGCGCCCGGCTGCGCTCCGCCCTGCACATGCTCGCCGACCCCGTCTTCCAGCACGAGTACTGGGCGGAAGGCCGCGCGGGCTACGGCGACATCACCGACGCGGTCTACCGGCTGGTCGAGGACAGCTGGCTGGACCGCTGGTCGGCCGAGAAGTACATCGGCACCATCGTCCGGGACGCCGCCGAAGCGGCTCTGGTGGACGCCGCCGTGCTGCGGGTGCTGCGGATCCTGCACGAGGTCGGCGCGGACGCCCCGGCCGCCGCCTACCTCGGCCACCCCGACTGGCCGGAGGCGGTGGCGGCGGCGGCCGCCGCGCACGAGTTGCTCGCGGTCAACGACGGCGAGGATCCGCACACGCCGCCGCGTTCGCTCGAAGTGCTGAGGATCCTCACCCGGATCAGCTGACCCGCGCCCGGCTGTGCCACCCTTGACGCACTCAGAGCCGGGCGACCGAAGAGAGACCAAGGACCAGTGGTGGAGCAGCAGAGCGCGACCGAGCCGATCCCGAGCGAGCCGATCCCGAGCGAGCCGACCCAGTACGTGCTGACGCTGTCCTGCCCGGACAAGCAGGGGATCGTGCACGCGGTCTCCAGCTACCTCTTCATGACCGGCTGCAACATCATCGACAGCCAGCAGTTCGGCGACCGGGACACCGACAGCCGGCTCTTCTTCATGCGCGTGCACTTCTCGGCCGAGGCGCCGGTGAGCGCCGAGGGCCTGCGGGCCAGCTTCGCCGCGATCGGCGCCTCCTTCGGCATGGAGTGGGAGATCCACCCGGCCGAGGCGCGGATGCGGGTGGTGCTGATGGTCAGCAAGTTCGGCCACTGCCTGAACGACCTGCTGTTCCGCGCCTCGATCGGCGCGCTGCCGGTGGAGATCGCCGCGGTGGTCTCCAACCACACCGACTTCAAGGAACTCACCGCCTCCTACGGCATCCCCTTCGTGCACGTGCCGGTGACCCGGGAGACCAGGGCGCAGGCCGAGCGGCAGTTGCTGGAGCTGGTCGAGGCCGAGTCGGTCGAGCTGGTGGTGCTGGCCCGCTACATGCAGGTGCTCTCGGACGACCTCTGCAAGGCGCTCTCCGGCCGGGTGATCAACATCCACCACTCCTTCCTGCCGAGCTTCAAGGGCGCCAAGCCCTACCACCAGGCGCACGCCCGCGGCGTGAAGCTGATCGGCGCGACCGCGCACTACGTCACCGCCGACCTCGACGAGGGGCCGATCATCGAGCAGGAGGTGGCCCGGGTGCAGCACGACGTGACGCCCGAGCAACTGGTCGCGCTCGGCCGGGACGTGGAGTGCCAGGCGCTGGCCCGCGCGGTGAAGTGGCACAGCGAGCACCGGGTGCTGCTGAACGGCACCCGCACCGTGGTCTTCGCCTGACCGTGACCCCGTGACCCCGTGACGCCCTGACCCCCTCGCCTGCCCGGCCTGCCCCGCCTGCCCGGCTCCGTCCGGCCGTTCGCCCGGGGCGGGGTCTACGGGCGGGAGAGCAGCGGCACCGCCGCCAGCAGCTCGCGGATCGCCGCCCGGTCGCCGTGCTCGCCGACCGGCAGGCGCTCCGGGTCGCGGTGCGCGGCGGCGAGCTGGCAGAACTCCACGCCGTCGATCACCACCTCGGCCACCGGGTCGCCCGGCGGCGCGAGGGCGGCCGCGGCGGTGGCGTCCGGCGGCCCGCCGTCCAGCGGGATCAGCCACTCGCCGCTGGCCGGGCCCTCGATCACCAGCCGCAGCGTGCGGCCCGGCCCGGGGGCGGGTGCGGAGCCGGCGTAGGCGGCCTGGCGCAGGCCGGCCAGCGCGGTGGGCAGCATCCGGGCGGCCAGGTCGACCATCTGCCGCAGGTGCGGCGGGGCCGGGACGGCGTACGGGTAGTCCACCGCGCGGGCCACGTCCTCGCCGTGGATCCAGGTCTCGAAGGCCCGGTCGATGAACGCGTCGCGGACCGGCACGGTGGCGAAGCCGTAGTCCACCGGCACCCCGGCGGTGGCCGGCGCGGCCTCGCGGAGCAGTGCCTGGGCCTGCGTCCGCCAGAGCGTGCGCACCGCGTGCGGGGTGGCGCCGGCCTCGGCGCGGCTCAGCCGCTCGCTGCGCTCCACCAGCTCGTGGAACGGACCGGCCGGCCCGCCGCGTTCGCCGCCCTGGGCCGGCACCCGGTCCTCGGCGGCCGGCGGCAGCACGTCCGGCAGGCCCAGCGCCCGGGCGAGCAGCCCGTCCACCGCGGCCAGGTGGCAGAGCACGTCGGCCGGCCGGTGCCGCAGCGCCCCGCCGTGCCAGGGCAGTTCGGCCACCTCCTGCCACTCGCTCGGGCCCAGGTCGCGCAGCAGCGCGTCCAGCTTGGCCGTCTCCGCCGCGTACGGGGCGGCCCAGGGCGCGAGCGGCCGATCGGCCACGCGGCGGGTCAGGCAGAAGTCGAGCACCTGCTGGCGCAGCCCGTCGGGCTGGTCCAGCGGGTCGTCGGCCCGCAGCCGGGCGGCGGCCCGGCGCAGCCGTTCGCCCTCCTCGGCGCAGTCCGGGCAATCGGCGAAGTGCCGTTCCAGCTCGGCGCCTTCCTCGGGCGGGCAGGCCCGCAGCGCCCAGGCGCCGAGCAGGCCGCGCAGCGCCTCGTGTTCCCGCTCCGTCAGCACGAGCCGAGCTCCCGTCGCAGCCGAATTCCCCGCCGGTGTCGCGGGCCTGTCGCCATCATGACCCGAACTCCAGCTCGGAGGCGAGCAGTTGCAGACCCAGGCGGAGGCGCTGCTTGGTCGCCTGCTCGCTGATGCCGAGCCGGCGGGCCGTCTCCTGGTAGGTGCCGCCGTCCAGCCAGGCGGTCTCCAGCGTTTCGCGCAGCGGCGGCGGCAGTGCGGCCACCACGTACTGCACCTGGGCGTCGGCGGCCCGGGCGTCGATCTCCCGCTGGCCCAGGTCGGCCCCGCGCAGCCGCTCCACGGCCCGCCGCTGGGTCAGTTCGCCGACCCAGGAGCGCAGCGAGCGCCGGTCCGGGTCGAACTCCTCCGGGTGCTCCCACAGGTGGCCGAAGACCTCCCGGGTGAGCTGCGCCGCGGCCTGCTCGTCGTCCAGGATCCGCCCGGCCAGGCCGTGCACCAGCGGAGCGAGCTGGTCGTAGAGCTCGCCGAGCGCGCTCTCCTCACCGCGGGCCAGTCGCGACCGCATCTGCTGGTCCCAGTCCGGTGCGGTCATGGCTCCACGGTATAGCGGTGCCGGAGGCCCTGAGGGGCTTTTATCTGAAGAACTCCCGGGGGTTGTTCGAGCGCGGTTGGACATATGTCGCACGGGTGGTTTCGCCGCGTGGCCGCCGCAGGTCACCGGGGACGGGGCGGTAGGTTTCGTCACGCCGGTGCGATGACCGCCGACGTCGTGGACAGTCCTACCGGTAGCTCGTCAGGCAGCAGGTGGTGGAGCGGTGCAGGTGCTTCAGGTGCAGCTGATGGTGGCGGCCGACCCCGCCGAGGTCGGCCGGGCCCGCCGCTGGGTCCGCGCGCAGGTGCTCGCCTTCGGGGCGGATCCGGACGCGCCGTTCGCCGAGACCCTGGTCCTGGTGGTCTCCGAGCTGGTGACCAACGCGGTGCTGCACACCGGCCGGCCGGCCGTGCTGCGGCTCTCCTGGCCGCCGGCCGCCGGACCGCTGCGGGTGGAGGTGGCCGACGCCAGCGGTTCCGCGCCCGCGCCCCGGCACGCGACCGCCTCGGCCACCAGCGGGCGGGGGCTGGAGCTGGTCGAGCTGCTCTGCGCGCGCTGGGGCTGGTACCCGCAGGGCTCGGGCAAGCTCGTCTGGTGCGAGATCGACCGGGCCGGGGCCGGCGGCGGGCAGTCCGTCCGCGAGGCACGGGCCCTGACGGCCTGAGACCTGACGGCCTGAGACCTGACGGCCTGAGACCCGACGGCCTGAGGCCTGGCGGCCCGACGGCCGGAATGGGTGGTTGGCAGGCCGAAACGGAGCGCAACCAATCCGAATTTCGGACAACCCATTGACGTGACGTATCGAGCTGATCACCCTTGGGTCAGCTCTCCGTCGCGAGGGGACGCCAAGGAGCAGGTGGCCTGGGGAATCGGGCCTGCGGACCCGGTCGGCCACCGCAGCCTTGGCGAGTGCGGAGCGCCGTAGTGCGGGTCAGGGCCCGTACCGGCGGCCGCCCGGGCAGGGGTGCCCGGTCGGCCGCCGTGCTGCGTCCGCGGCCCGGTCCCGTTCCTGTTCCTGCGCCCGTTCCCGGCCCCGTTCCCGTTCCTGTGCCCGGTGACGGTCAGCCCGCCGGCGTCCGGAAGGTCCGCCGGTAGGCGCTCGGTGCCAGGTCCAGGTGCCCGCGCAGCTGCAGCCGCAGTGAGGCCGCCGTGCCGAAGCCGGACTCCCTGGCCACCTGGTCGATGCTCAGCTCGGTGCGCTCCAGCAGCTCCCGGGCCCGTGCGGTGCGCTGCACGGTGAGCCACTGCCCCGGGCTGCTGCCGGTCTCCTCGCGGAACCGCCGGGTGAAGGTGCGCACGCTCATCCGGGCCCGCTCGGCCAGCCGACGCAGCGTCAGCGGCTCGGCCAGGTGCTCCAGCGCCCAGCCGCGCACCGCCGCCGTGCTGTCGCCGGTGTCGTCCGCCGGCGTGGGCGCCTCGACGTACTGCCGCTGCCCGCCCTCGCGCCACGGCGGCACCAGGCAGGTGCGGGCCACCTGGTTGGCCACCGCGCCGCCGTGGTCGCGGCGCACCAGGTGCAGGCAGAGGTCGACCCCGGCGGCCACCCCGCCGGAGGTGAGCACGTCGCCGTCGTCCACGAAGAGCACGTCGGGGTCGAGCCGCACCTGCGGGAAGAGCTGGGCGAAGCGCTCGGTGTAGCGCCAGTGGGTGGTGGCCGGGCGGTCGTCCAGCAGCCCGGCGGCGGCCAGCACGAAGGCGCCCGTGCAGATCGAGGCGATCCGGGTGCCGGGCCGGATCCGGGCCATCGCCTCGGCGAGCGGCCCGTTCAGCTCGCCGTGCAGGAAGGCCGGCCCGAGGTCCCGGGCGGCCGGGACGATCACGGTGTCGGCCAGCTCCAGGAGTTCGGGACCGTGGTCCACGCTGATCTTGAAGTCGCTGCTGCTGGCCACCGCGCGGCCGTCCACCGTGCAGGTCGCGACCTGGTAGAGCGGGCTGCCGTCCGCCGCCGTCGCGGACTCGAAGATGCGGGAGGGGATGCCCAGTTCGAAGGCGATCACGCGGTCCAGGGCCAGGACCGCGACCCGATGAGGTGCCGTCATGCGCCTCATTGTGGCCGGTGGCGGGCCGCGGGCCGTTCGGCGGGGTGGCCCGATCTTGACGGAAGCTGGCAGTCAGGCCACTCGTGGCCGCCGCGCCGGGCCGCCAGAATCATCGCTGTGACCACCGAGCTGACCACGCCCACCGACGGCCGCCCCGACCGCCATCCCGACCGCCGTCCCGACCGCCGTCCCGCCACCCGCCCGCACTACGCCTGGATCGTCGCCGCCGTCTCGCTGCTGGTCCTGGTCGGCTCGGCGGGCTTCCGCTCCGCACCGGGCCTCATGATGGGCGCCTGGAACAGCCAGTTCGGCTGGTCGCACGCCACCATCGGGATCGCCGTCTCGGTCAACCTCGTGCTCTACGGCCTGACCGCGCCGTTCGCCGCCGCGCTGATGGACCGCTTCGGGGTGCGCCTGGTGACGGTCTGCGCGCTGCTCACCATCTCGGTGGGCTCCGGGCTGACCGTGCTGATGACCAGGCCCTGGCAGCTGATCCTCTGCTGGGGCTTCCTGGTGGGCCTGGGCAGCGGCAGCATGGCCGGCGCCTTCGCCACCACGATCAGCGGGCGCTGGTTCCGGGCCCGGCAGGGCCTGGTGCTCGGGGTGCTCACCGCGGGCGGCGCGACCGGCAACCTGATCTTCCTGCCGGTGCTCTCCTGGCTGGTGCAGAACGAGGGCTGGAAGGCCGCGGTCATGGTGGTCTCGCTCTGCGCCACCGCCGTCTCCGTGCCGGTGCTGCTGCTGATGCGCGAGCGCCCCGCCGACCTCGGACTGCTGCCCTACGGCGCACGGCCCGGTGAGCCGGACGCCGAGGCCGTCGGCGGCGACCGGGCCCTGTCGCGCACCCTGCGGGTGCTGCGCGAGGCCGTGCGGGTGCGGCAGTTCTGGCTGCTGGCCGGCTCCTTCTCGATCTGCGGGGCGACCACGGTGGGCGTGGTCGGCACCCACTTCATCCCCGCCGCGCACGACCACGGGATGCCGGAGACCACCGCGGCGAGCCTGCTCGCGCTGATCGGCGTCTTCGACGTGATCGGCACCGTGGCCAGCGGCTGGCTCACCGACCGGATCGACTCGCGCCGCCTGCTGCTCGTCTACTACGCGCTGCGCGGCCTGTCCCTGGTGCTGCTGCCGCAACTGTTCGCCGGCTCGGTGAAGCCGCCGTTCCTGGCCTTCGTGATCTTCTACGGCCTGGACTGGGTCGCCACCGTGCCGCCCACGGTCGCGCTCTGCCGGCGCCAGTTCGGTGCCGACGCGCCGATCGTCTTCGGCTGGGTGCTGGCCTGCCACCAGCTGGGCGGCGCGATCGCCGCCACCGCGGCCGGGGCGCTGCGCGACCACTACGGCAACTACGACCTGGCCTGGGACGGCGCGGGCGGCCTCTGCGCGCTGGCGGTGCTGCTCTGCCTGGGGCTGCGCGGCCGCCCGGCCGCCACCGTGCCGCCGGGCGCCCCGGCGGCACGGTAGTCGCGGTAGCCGCGGTGGTGTGGGCGGGGCGCCGCGCTCGGCCGCGGTAGTGGCGGCCGGGCGCCGCGCTCCCGGATCGGCATGCTTCACTGGGAGGTCGAGCCACGCCGGCGCCGGTGGCTCCCGCCCCGCCTGCCGTACCGCCCGTGACGAAGGAAGCCATCCGTGAGCAGCAGCAAGTCCCACGCCACGCTCCGCTACACCTCCCTGCGGGCCAGCATCTTCCTCGCCTGCCTGCTGGTCTCCGTGCTGCTGGGCCACTTCGGGATCATCCCCGTGGTGGGCGCCACCGGGATGGTCTTCCTGGTGCTGCTGGCCGGCCTGGTCTCGGCGCCGATCAGCTACGTGGTGCTGAGCAAGCAGCGCGACGAGATGTCCGAGCAGGTCGTCAGCAAGGTCGCCACCATCCGCTCCCGGGCCGGACAGCGGGTCGCCGCGCAGAACGCCGAGGAGGACGCGGCGGACGACGCCGCCCGCGCGGCGGCCGCCGGCGAGGCCGCCGCGACCACGCAGTCCTGACCGTGACCGGCGCGCCCACGCCTGCCGAGCCCGGCACGCCGGTCAGGCGCCCCACCGGCCGCGACGTGGCCCAGCTGGCCGGCGTCTCGCAGGCCACCGTCTCGCTGGTCTTCTCCGGCTCCGAGGCCGGCCACCGGGTCTCCGCCACCACCCGGCAGCGGGTCCTGGAGGCGGCTCGCGGTCTGGGCTACCGCCCGCAGGCGGCCGGTCGCCAGCTGCGGCTGGGCCGCAGCGGCCTGGCCCTGCTCGCCGTGCCCAACCTGCAGGGCCCGTTCTTCGGCCGGGTGCTGGCCGGGGTGCACGAGGAGGCCGCCCGGCACGGCCTGGACGTGGTGGTCAGCTCCGGCTGGAGCGCCACCACCCTCGCGGAGGCCGCCACCACCAGCCGCTTCGACGGGCTGCTGATCTGCTCGCCGGACGACAGCCAGCTCGGCGGGCTGCCACCCGGCACCCCGGCCGTCTTCCTGGACGCCGACCCGGCCGCGGCCGGCGGCGCCCCCACCGTCGAGCTCGACCTCGCGGGCGGCATGGCGGCCGCCGTCGGCCACCTGCTCGCGCTCGGCCACCGGCGCCTGGGCCGCTTCCGCTCGACCCACAGCGCGCACACCTTCCGGGTCCGCCAGGCCGCCTTCGAGGCCGCTGCCCGCGGCCTCGACGTGCTCGAAGTCGGCGTCCCCCTCAACCGCGGCGAATCCGCCGCCCGGTCGGCCGCCACCGAGCTGCTCGGCCGGCCCGACCGCCCGCACGCCGTGGTCTGCGACGACGACGTGGTCGCCTCCGGCGTCTACCAGGCCGCCGCCGACCTTGGCCTGCGGATCCCGCGGGACCTCTCGGTGGTCGGCATCGACAACGTCTCCGTCGCGGCGCTGCTCACCCCGCCGCTGACCACCGTGGACCTGCCCGGCGAGCAGCTGGGCCGGGCCGGGGTGGCGGCCCTGGTGGCCAGGCTGGACGGGCGGCCGGTGCGGGAGTCGGCGCCGCTGCCCACCTCGCTGATCGTCCGGGGCTCGACGGCGCCGGCCTGAGCCCGCCTGAGTCGGCCTGAGCCCGCCCGAGCCGGTCAGAGCCGGTCAGAGCCACCGGGCGGGCAGCCCTATCGCCCTACCGGTCGAGGAACCCCGCGACCGCGGACGCGAACGCCTCGGCGTCGTCCAGCCACGGGTAGTGGCCCGCACCCTGCTGGACCGCGAGCTCGGCGCCGGGCAGCAGGGCGGCGAACTCGCCCGCGATGCCCGGGGTGGTCGCCCAGTCCAGCTCGCCGGCCAGCACCAGCACCGGGGAGGTGAGGGTGGCGAGCGCGGCGCGGGTGGCGTCCGGGTCGAAGGCGCCCTCGGCGCCGAAGCCGTCCTCGGCCTCCTCGTTCTCCTGCTCCGCCGCGGCGGCGTCGTGGGCCTGGGCCACCGCGTCCCAACGGCCGTAGGAGAAGGGGACGATGGCCTCCCAGTCCTCGTCGGTCTCCTGCTCGGCCTCGATCGCCTCGAAGGCGGCGATCGCGGCGGCGAACCACGGCTCGTCCTCGCGCAGCAGGGCCGCCTCGCGCCGGGTCTCCCCGGTGACCGGGATGCCGACGGCCCGGGTGCTCGGGGTGACCAGGGCGAGCCGGGCGACCCGCTCGGGGTGCCGGGTGGCGAAGAGCACCGCGAGGTTGGCGGCGGCCGAGTGCGCGAGCAGGTCCAGCCGGTCGAGGCCGAGGTGGACCCGCAGCGCCTCGACGTCGGCCACCTGCCGGTCGCACCGGTAGGACCCCTCGTCCGCGGGCACGGCCGAGGAGCCGGTGCCGCGCGGGTCGAGCACGATCAGCCGCCGGTGCGCGCCGAGCCCGCCGAGGTCGCCCAGGTACTCGGCGTCCCGCATCGGGCCACCCGGCAGGCAGACCAGCGGCTCGCCCTCCCCGAAGACGTGGTAGGCCAGCCGGGTGCCGTCGGGTGCGTCGAATTCATGCATGGCGGGGAGCTTGGCAGCGGGTGCCGAGCAGGGCAATCGATTATCGGCGGGAAGGGTAGGGGAGGACCTGGGCTGGTCCCCGGGCCCGGAAACGTGAGCGGCCAGGTGGAGGAGCTGATCATGAGTACCGCCCCGACCCCACCGCAGCCGCCCATCCGTCCGGAGCAGGCGCACCCGCTTCGCACGATCCGGGAGATCCGGGAGTCGCTGCCCGCGGACCAGGTCACGCGTTTCGACGCGGAACTCGCCGACACCGATATCGACGCCAAACGGGTATCGACCCGCCCGATGCGCTGGTCGCGGCGACCGCCATCGCGAACGGCTGGACGGTGGCCACCCGGAACACCGAGCACCTGGCTCGCACCGGTGCGACCGTGCTGAATCCATGGGAGTTCCCCGCTAGGCCGCCCGGCTGAAAACGCGTCAGCGCGCCCCGCGTCGTCCAGCCGTGCGCCATACGGTCGGATGAACTGCTCAGCATGCGGATCTCCCTCTCCAGAGCGCCCGGCCGGGCGGCCCCGCCCCGGCTCACGCTCGTGCGCTTCTCGGCTGTCCTCGCACTGCTGGCGGGCTCGCTGCTCGGCAGCGGGGCGCTCGCGCCGCCCGCCCACGCGGCGATCTCGTTCACCAAGAGCGTGGACAAGGCGGACCCCGAGCCCGGGGAGAACGTCACCTATACGCTGCACTACACCTGTTCGCTCACCGAGTGCGACAACGGGCTGATCACCGACACCCTCCCGGCCGGGATGGAGTTCGTCGGGTGGTCGCCCGACCCGTCCTCGGTCGATGTCGAGGGCTCCACCGTCCCGGCCGCGGGCACCATGGGCGGCACGATGGCGATCAAGCTGCACCAGCTGAGCCCGGGCACCACCGCGACCATCACGGTCGTCCTCAAGTACCCGAACTGGACCACCGCCAACGGCACCCACTCGGTCAACTCGGCCACCATGACCGCCGACGGCGAGAGCGCGCAGACCGCGACCGCCGAGACCACGGCCCACGTCCAGCCGCAGTACACGGTGACCAAGGGGGTGCAGACCAGCAGCGGTGACGGACGCTCCGTCACCTACCAGTTCAGCACCTGCTCCGCCCCGAACGTGCCCAACGTCGACCTGGACGCCAGCCGGCTGCTCGACACGCTGCCCCCCGGCGCGGTGGTCGACACCGCCCGTTCGCCGGGCTGGGAGGAGGTGGCGCCGGGGCCGAACACCTGGGGCTACGACATCGGCGAGTTCCGCTCCGGCAACGGCCAGGCGGGCTGCCGGGTCCCGGGCGTGCTGGTGGTCTACTACCCGCAGGACCGGTTCCCCGACGGGACCACCTCCACCAACAAGGTGGACCTCAAGGGCGACCCGCTCGGCCCCGAGCCGGAGCGGCAGCTGGCCGAGGCCACCGCCGAGACCCACACCTTCCAGCCGCCGACCAGCGGGGTGCACGTCACCACCGGCAAGAGCTGGCGCTCGACCACGACCTCCGGCGACCTCAACGGGTTCAGCCTCTTCGCCACCAACACCGACGGCCCGGCCACCAGCCTGACCGTGACCGACCCGGGCGGCGGCACCACCGAGGGCCTCTACAACTGGTTCGCCCCGCAGTCCATCCAGCTCGACGCCTGGAACCCGACCAGCATCCTGCTGACCCTGGAGTACCGCCTCAACGGCGACCCCGCCTGGCACACCTTCACCCCCGGCGCGGCACTGAACGGCTCCGGCACGCGCCGGATCAGCTTCGCCCAGGGCGCCGGCGACCCGGCCAACGACGTGCTCGGCATCCCGGCCGGCCGCTGGTTGGACGGCCTGCGGTTCACCTGGAACGGGCCGATCCCCAGCGGCTGGAGCCCGGGCAACTCGGTGCAGGTGCTGACCCAGGTGCTGGCCACCGGGCACGACGGTCGCGCCGCCCCCGACCCGCTGACCAACTGCGTGGACACCACGGCCACCGACGGCACCAACGACGCCGCTGCCCACGCCTGCGCCGACACCACCGTGACCGCGGCGACCAACCTGGGCGCGGCCAAGACCACGGTGGCCGGCTCGCTGCTCTCGCCCGGTGGCACGGCCACCTTCCAGGTGATCCCGTACAACCGCACCGGCCGCGCGCTGGACCGTCCGCTGGTGCTCTACGACGTGCTGCCGCTCGGCCTCATCTACGTCGAGGGCTCGGCCCGGCCCGACCCGGGCTACGCGGACGCCAAGGCGCCGCAGTCGGTGGAGGTCTCGCCCGGTCCCGACGGGCGCCAGGTGATCAAGATGACCTGGCCGGCCGGCGCCCCCGACATGACCTACCTGCACGACCAGCTCGCCTACCGGATGCTCTTCGACGCCCAGGTGGCGGGCAGCGTCCACAGCGGCACGCTGACCAACGACGTGTACGTCACGGCCGACCAGCCGCTGCGGCCCGTCACCTGCAGGTTCAACGGCAGCGACAGCGGCGCCGTGCCGGACGGCATGGACCTGAACGGCAACGGCGACACCACCGAGACCCTCTGCCACGCCTCCTCCGAGGTCGAGGTGCAGGTCCCGGCCGTGCTGCGGTCGTACAAGGAGGTCAAGGGCGACCTGGACAGCGACTACGGCAGCATGGGCACCGCCACCCCCGGCGGGCAGCTCTCCTACCGGATGACGGTCCGAAACGACTCGCCCGACCCGGTGCACGACTTCATCGCCTACGACCGCCTGCCCACCCCGGGCGACGGCTACGTGCTGCACCCCGACGCCCAGCGCGGCAGCGCCTGGGCCCCCTCGCTCAGCCGGCCGCTGACCAGCAGCGACCCGACAGTGGTGATCGAGTACACCACCGCCAAGCAACCCTGCCTGCCGGACACCCTGCGCACCCCCGAGCAGAACGCCGGCTGCGACGCCTCGGCGACCTGGAGCACCACCTTCCCGGGCCCCGGGCTGGCCGCCTGGTTCCGGGTCAGCCGCCCGGGCGAGCTGGCCGCCGGCGACTCCTTCACGCTCACCTGGCCGATGGTCGCCTCGGTCGACGCACCCGAGGGCGACTACGCCTGGAACAGCTTCGCCTACGCCGCCACCGACGAGGCCGGCCAGCCGCTGCTGCCCGCCGAGCCCGCCAAGGTGGGGGTCGGGGTGAAGCGGCCCAAGCCGACCAACAACGCGCTGGGCGACCGGGTCTGGCAGGACGTCAACAGCGACGGCATCCAGCAGCCGGACGAGCCCGGACTGCCCGGGATCCGGGTGGAGCTGCTCGACGGCAACGGCCAGCCGGTGCGCGACCGCAACGGCGTCCCGGTCACGGCGGTCACCGACGCCAACGGGTACTACCTCTTCGACCACCTGCCGGACGGCTCCTACGCGGTGCGCTTCGACCTGGCGACGCTGCCCAAGGACGCGACCGTGACCAAGCGCGGCGCGGGCAGCGACCCGGCGCTGGACTCGGACGCGGACCCGGTGACCGGGCTCACCCAGACGGTGCGGCTGAGCGGCGGGCAGCGGTACCTGGACCTGGACATGGGGGTGGTGCTGCCGGCGCCGCCGACGCCGACGCCGACGCCTACGCCTACGCCTACGCCTACGCCTACGCCGACGCCTACGCCGACGCCTACGCCGACGCCGACGCCTACGCCGACGCCTACGCCTACGCCTACGCCTACGCCTACGCCGACGCCTACGCCTACGCCCACGCCGACGCCCACGCCGACGCCCACGCCGACGCCCACGCCCACGCCGACGCCCACGCCGACGCCGACCGAGACGGCCACTCCGACCGGGCCGCCCACTCCCACCCCGACCCCGACGGTGGTGCCCACTCCGAGTCCGACCACCAGCGGGCCGCCGCTGCCGAACACCGGCAGCGACCTGCCCGGCGGCCTGCTCGCCGCGATCGCCGGGATCCTCGCGCTCGGCGGGCTGGTGCTCCTCGGACTGGCGAGCCGCCGCGCGGGACGCCACGGGTAACCGGCCCGACCGGTCGCACCGGTCAAACCGGTAGTTGAACGGCTGACGGCCGCTCAGGACTCCTCACCAGGGGCCTGAGCGGCCGTCAGCATGTCAGCGCCGCAGGGTCGCGAAGCTCTCAGCCGGCCAGCGCCACCGCGGGCGCGCCCCCGACCTCGCCCGCCGCGCCCGGCACCGGTCGCAGCTGCCGCCGGGCGCCGAAGAGCAGCGCCCCGCCCAGGGTGATCCCGCCGACCGCGCACCAGGCCACCGCCGTCAGCGAGGTGGCGACCAGCGAGCCGGAGACCGCGTAACCGAGCGCGTTGCCGGTGGCGAAGAGGGTGACCAGCCAGGCGAAGGCCTCGGTCACGGTGCCGGTCGGCGCCAGCTCGGCGACCAGCACGAAGGCGGCGGCGAGCAGCGGCGCCAGACCGATGCCGGAGACGAAGGCCAGTGCCGCCATCGGCCCGGGGGAGGGCAGCAGGAGCAGCGGCAGGTAGCAGGCGCCCATCGCGAGGGCCAGCGCCCAGGTGCGGGTCGCGGTGCCGCTGCGCCAGCGCACCGCGCCGTAGCCGAGGGCGCCGAGCAGGCCGGCCAGCGCGGCCAGCGCGAGCAGCAGTCCGGCACCGCCGGGCAGTTGGTGCTGGTGGCGCTCCGCGTAGGCGATGAAGAGGACGTTCTGCGAGCCGACCGTCCAGCCCGCGCCGCCCAGCCCGATCAGCAGCAGCACCAGGCCCGGGGAGCGCAGCGGGCCGAGCAGCCCGGCACCGTGCTCGCGCGGCGGCGCCTGCCAGCGGCGGGCCGGCGCGGCGGTGGCGACCACCAGGGCGCCGGCCAGCCCCAGCCCGGCGGCGGTCCACAGCGCGGCGACCGGGCTCGCGGCCGCGGCGATGCCGGCCACCGCGAGCGGGCCGGCCACGTAGAGGATCTGCTGGGAGGCGGAGTCGAAGGCGTAGGCGGTGTCGAGCTGCTCCTCGGCGACCACCTCGGGCCAGAGCGCGCGCAGGCACGGTTCGAGCGGTGGCATGCAGAGTCCGGCCACCGCGGCGCCGCCGATGGCGGCCGCCGGGTTGCCGGGGGCGAGCGCCAGCAGCGCGTAGCCGAGTCCGGCCAGCGCGGCGGAGCAGAGCAGCACCTTGGGCTGCCCCGTGCGGTCCACGATCCGGCCGAGCACCGGCCCGCCGATCGCGGCGCAGATCGCGTAGGCCGCGGTGGCCAGCCCGATGCCGCTGTAGGGCGTGCCGGCGTGGCGCAGCGCGAGCGCGATGACCAGCGCGGTCATGCCCGCCGGGAGGCGGCCGAGCAGGGTGCCGAGCAGCAGCCGGGTCACGTGCGGGGCGCGGAGCAGGGCGAGGTAGCCCACGGGGGTTCTCCCGGGCGGTGGTGGGGCGGGCGTGGGGCGTGGGGCGGGACAGGGCGGTGCCCCTGTGCAGTTATACGTATAACTCTGCGGTCCGTCAATCTGACCGGATGTCGGCGTGAGGAGCTGAAGGTCAAGAGCATCTCAAACAAGTACTTTGAACATCTCAAATCTTTGCTGTTACTGTGTCGGCCATGACCACCCCAGGCGCACTCCGGCAGCAGGACATGAGCGGCTCGCTCATGGCGTGCGCGCTGCCGTTGCCGCTGTGCCTGGCGGGTGTGGGCTCGTGTCGCGTTCCGAGCTGTAGCTAGGCGGCGCACCCTTCGCCGCGAACCGTCCGACCGGTCCCCGGACCTGGCCCTGACGGCTTCCGTGCGCCGCCTTCCCCTTCCCTCGCACCCCCCTGCCCGTGCTGTCCCCACTCCTGCCTCGGAGCCGCACCCCCATGTCCAGTTCCACCCCCGCCCCCGCGCCCTCGGCCCTGGGCCGCCTGCGCCGCACGCCGTTCTGGGTGCAGATCGTCGCCGGCCTGGTGCTCGGTGTCGTGCTCGGCTTCATCGCCCGGCAGAACGACGTCTCCTGGCTGAGCACCACGCTCGACACCATCGGCAAGACCTTCGTCCAGCTGCTGAAGCTCGCGGTGCCGCCGCTGGTCTTCACCGCGATCGTGGTCTCGATCGCCAACCTGCGGAACGTCACCAACGCCGCCCGGCTGGCCGCGCGCACGCTGCTCTGGTTCGGCATCACCAGCCTCATCGCGGTCTCCATCGGCCTGGCGATCGGCCTGGCCACCAACCCGGGCCGCGGCACCAACCTCTCCACCAGCGGCCTGAAGCCCCCGCAGGACTCCGGCTCCTGGGTCGACTTCCTGACCGGCATCATCCCGACCAACATCGCGGACGCCTTCCTCAAGGTGAACGTCCTGCAGATCGTCTTCCTCGCGATCGTGGCCGGTGCCGCCATCCTCAAGGCCGGCGCGAAGGCCGCACCCTTCCTCAAGCTGAACGAGTCGCTGCTGGAGCTGGTGCAGACCGCGCTCTGGTGGGTGATCCGGCTGGCCCCGCTCGGCACCCTGGGCCTGATCGGCAAGTCCGTCGCCAAGTACGGCTGGGACCTGCTGCGCCCGCTGGCCACCTTCACCGTCGACGTCTACGTCGGCTGCGCCCTGGTGCTCTTCGTCGTCTACTCGCTGCTGCTGCGCTTCGTCGGCGGCCTCAACCCGGTGCGCTTCTTCCAGGGCGCCTGGCCCGCGATCCAGCTCGCCTTCGTCTCCCGCTCCTCGGTCGGCACCCTGCCGGTCACCCGCCGGGTCACCGAGCGGCTGGGCGTGCCGAGTGAATACGCCTCGTTCGCGGTGCCGTTCGGCGCCACCACCAAGATGGACGGCTGCGCCGCGATCTACCCCTCGATCGCCGCGATCTTCGTCGCCCAGGTCTACGGGATCCACCTCGGCATCGGCGACTACCTGCTGATCGCCTTCGTCTCGGTGATCGGCTCCGCCGCGACGGCCGGCCTCACCGGCGCCATCGTGATGCTGACCCTGACCCTCTCCACCCTGGGCCTGCCCCTGGAGGGCGTCGGCCTGCTGCTGGCCATCGACCCGATCCTGGACATGATGCGGACGGCGACGAACGTGGCCGGGCAGGTCGTGGTGCCGATCCTGGTCTCGGCCCGCGAGAAGACCCTCGACCTGGTCGCCTACAACGCCCCGAGCGCCGAGCTGTACGAGAGCCCGGTCACGGAGGCGGAGGTGGAGAGCAAGGAGCTGGTCGCGGCCTGACGGCTGATCAGCACGACCGAGAGCCCGGAGCGGGACGCTCCGGGCTCTCGCGCGTGGGGTGTGCGGATGCTTCAGACGTCGCCGAACGCACCGGCCTTGACACCGGCCACGAAGGCGGTGAAGCCCTCGGCGGAGAAGATCAGGGCTGCCTCGTCAGGGTTCTTGGAGTCACGGACGGGCACGGCGCCGGGGAAGCCGTCGGCGACCTCGACGCACGCGCCCTGTTGCTGGCTGTAGGTCGACTTTCGCCAACTGGCCTGAGACATGTCCATACTTACCCAAGGTCCTCTCGAGCAGCGCGAAACAGATCGATGGATGCAGTCTCGGAAAGTGCGCCCACCTGAAGGCGATGGTAGTTCCTGTCCCAGGTGGTGAGAGCCTTGGGATCACGTTGAACGTGGCCCTGACCTTCGGACTCCGAGTACCCGATCAAGCTTCGGTCAGCGAGCGTCAGCAGATGTACGGGGAGTGCGAACGGACGATCCGCGCCCATGGAGTAGGGGGCTACTTGGATGATCGTCCCTGGGCTGTGGGCGCGTTCTTCCAGTGCGGCGAGTTGCCTGCCCATCACCGCCCGTCCACCCACAAGCCGATGGATGCAGCTCTCATCGAGAACGGCGTGAAGTAGGGGTGCCCCAATTGCGGTGAGGCTCTGTTGGCGGGTGAGCAGTCGTGCGCACCACTCGTCCGCCTCTTCCTGGTTGATGGTTCCTCGCTGTACCTGGGCGTCCACGAGCGCTCCGGTGTACTCCGCTGTTTGAAGCAGGCCTGGTACCACCCCGATCTCGAAGACCCGGATCTCCCTCGCCTTCGCCTCCTTCGCGGCGTACCCCTCGAACCCGTCGAGCAGTGAGGCGCGTCGAACCTCGCCGTGCCGTTCGACCCACAGCGTTCCGCTTCCGAACGCCATGTCAGCTGCGCTGGCAAACCGGAGAGTTGAAGGCTTGCGGCCAATTTCTACCGCCGAGATGTGCACTGCCGAGTAACCCATGCGTTCGCCGAGCTCCTCCTGCGTCCACCCGCGTTCCTCGCGTGCGCTGCGGATTTGAGCGCCGAAGCGGGCGCGTGGTGAGGCATCCGGGTCAAGCTCCGAGCGATTCAAGATCTGCTCTCCCTCCAGATCTGGCACGGTTGAAGGCTCCTTGACTGTACGGGATCGTTGTTCGTCTTGGTAGTGGCTTCACTACGGAGAGGAGCGATGATGTCCGAACGCAGACATCCACAGGCGGTGTACCAGCCCCGCGAGGGCGAGCTGGTGCACGACGCGAAGCACAACCTGACCGGCGTCTATCAGTGCCCGGGGTTCGGCAAGTACCCCACGGTGTATCTGCGGCCGGTCGGTGGCGGTATCGAATGGGAGACCCCGACCAGCGAGATCCAACAGATCACCTCGGCAGGCGAGTTGGAGTCGGTCAAGGCGGCGGTGCCGCGTGGTCGGCCGAGCGGCGGGGTGGAGTTGTGAGCCCCTGCTCCGGCCACGATGCGGAGTTCGCCGGCAGCCCGATCTCTCTGCCACCCCGCCACATGTGGCGGTGGGGCCGGTGTGTCTGCTGCGACCGTCAGACCGTGGTGGCCCCCGGGCCGCAGATCCTCACCAACGGCCAGCAGTTGGTCACGTTGCCCTACTGCCAGGTGGGCTTCGAGCGGGCGGCCCGGTACACCCGGCGCGTTCAGCTGCACGCCGCCCTGCACGATGCGCGCGGGGTGCTCGCGTGAGCGGACTGAGGCCGGGGCTGGAGGACATCGGACTCCCGGGGAGCACGATCATGACCATCCACCAGCCCGGTGACAGCCTGGCGCGGCCCTACGACCACGCCGCCGCCGAGGCCGACCTGCGCCTGCTCGGCCGGCACCTCGACGGCCAGGCGCAGGCGGGCGCGAGCACGGCCATGCTCGACGCGACGCTCGGCGTGATGAGCGCGGTGCACGCGCGGATCGTCGCCGAGACGGCCGCCCGCCGCCCGCAGACGCTCCGCCCGCTGCTCGCCGGGTGAACTCGGCCGCCTCGGCCGACGCGGGACCGCCTCAACTTCCGTGCTGGTCCAGGGGCCAGCACGGAGCAAGCCCCCGCGTAGCCGAATCCTGGGGATGACGCTCGCGGGTCGCTCACCCCGGCCGCCGGAAGCGCGCACCGGTCGGCCGGGACGGCCCGTAGACCTCGCTCTACCTACAGAAAGGAAAGCGGTATGAGCACCACTGCACCTCCGTGGGGAACCACTCGGATGGGGCCGTTCGTGGAGTCCGGGCCCGTGCCCGCGATCACGTCGGTCATCGACCCCGAGACCCAGGTCGCCGTGTACTACGACGACCAGGGACGCGAGATCGAGATGGGGGCGCACGGCACGAGCACCAACACCAGCACGCCCACCACCACGGGCGGGGGCGATGGCAGGAGCGGCGAGCACGCCCAGCCGTCCGACATCGACAGCATGCCCGCCAACGACCAGGACCAGGGCACCGGCTGAGATGACCGACGATCGGCCCGGGGCCGTGCTGGTCCTGACCAACTCCCTCGACGCTACGGCGGATGTGGTCCTGCGCATCCTCGCCGAGCGCCGGGTCCCGGTCGTGCGCGTAGACCCCGGTGTCGATCTCCACAACGGCGCCTCGCTGACTGCCAGGTACGGAAACAGCGGTCAGCGAGGCGTTCTCGTGACACCGACTCGTGAACTCGACCTGCAACATGTCCGGGCGGTTTGGTGGCGCCGACCCACCGCGTACGGTGGGCTTTCCGAACTGAACGGTCAGGAAGCCAAGTTCGCCGGCTCTCAGATGTTCTGGGGAGTCGGCGGGATCCTCGCGTCACTGCCCCGCGCGCACTACCTCAATCACCCGTGGCAGATCAGGAACGGGGAGTACAAGCCCGCGCAGCTCGCTGCCGCGCTGCGGGTCGGGTTCCTGGTGCCCGAGACCATCATCACCATGGACCCGGCCGAGGCCCGGCAGTTCTGCACCGAGCGGCCCGCCGTGTACAAGCCGCTGTGGAACACCCCGTACCGCGACGCCACCGACAAGGCGCAACAGGTCTGGGTACGGGACGTCTACCCGGCCGACCTCACCGACGCGGTGGCCGCTTGCCCTCACCTGTTTCAGACGAAGATCGAGAAGGTGTTCGACGTACGGCTGACGGCTGTTGGTACGAAGCTGTTCGCAGTCCGGATCACGGGCCCGGAACTCGACTGGCGCAGGCGACAGGACCTGCTCACCTACGAGCCGATCGGCGTCCCGGACGCCGTTGCGGCTTCCGTTGCGGCCTATCTCGCGGAGACGGGACTCGTCTTCGGGGCGTTCGACTTCGCCGTTGACGCGGCGGGCACCTGGTACTTCCTTGAGTGCAACCCCAGCGGCCAATGGGCCTGGCTCCCGACCGAGATCACCATGCCCATCGCCCACGCGATCGCTGATGAACTGGAGAGTCCGCAATGACCGACGCCGAACGACTGAGGGCGAACCTGGTGGACACGCTCACCGCCGAGGGCGTGCTCCCGGACCCGGCATGGCGCAAGGCAGCCGAGGCGGTACCGCGAGAGTTGTTCGTCGCCAGCCACTTCACCGAGGTGGCGGGCAGCAACCCCACCAGCTACCGCGTGACCCACCCCGACGCCCCCGGATGGCTCGAAGCCGTCTACACCAACCAGACGCTGATCACCCAGTTGGACGGCCGGGCTGACCCGTCGGATGCCGGTGACCAGCCGGTGACCGGCGCTCCGTCGTCATCCTCCACGCTTCCGTCCCTGGTGCTCGGCATGTGGCAGCAACTCGACGTCGAGGTAGGGCAACGGGTGCTCGAAATCGGCACCGGCACCGGCTACTCGACGGCTCTGGGGGCGCACCGTCTCGGCTCCGAGAACGTCGTCAGCATCGAGGTGGACCCGGGTGTCGCGGATCGCGCGAAGCGGGCCGTCACCGCGGCCGGCTACGCCCCGACACTGGTTGTCGGTGACGGTCTCAACGGCCACGCGGACGGCGCGCCCTACGATCGGCTGATCGCCACCTGTTCGGTTCGCCATGTGCCCATGCCGTGGCTGTACCAGGTGAACCCGGGCGGCAGGATCCTGGTCACGCTGACCGGCTGGTCGTTCCGGTTCGGCCTGGCCCTGCTGACCGTGACCGGGCCCGGACGTGCGACCGGTCGATTCCTGCCGGGGTACACGAGTTTCATGGTGGCGCGTCCTCATGACCGGCCGCCCCGGCAGAGCCTCTGGCTCATGCCCGGCGAAGAACGGCCGACCCGGATCGATCCAGCTCTGATCGGCGACTGGACCGGCGGGTGGGTGGCTCAACTCGCCGCTCCGTCCGCCGAGCAGCTGGGGATGGGTGGGCAACAGATCCTGTCGGACGTGGCCACCGGCTCCCAGGCCCGCACCGCGCTGAGTCCGGATGGCGGGTGGACCGTGATCCAGCGGGGGCCGCTGCGGCTCTGGGACCAGGTGGAGAGCGCCATCGAGGCGTGGCAGGCGGCCGGTTCCCCGCACCAGGAGGGGTTCGGAATCACGGTCACCGAGAACGGCCAGCGGGTCTGGATCGGTGACGAGGACGGTCCGGGCTGGGACCTGCCCGTCTGACGACACCGAGCGGGGTGCGCGTGGGGCGGGTGCGACCGGTGGGGTGTGCGGGGGTCGGAGGCGCGCCCGGGGAGTCACTCGTTCGAGTGGGGGCGGCCCCGGCGGCCCGGGGGCGGGGCTACCTTGGCGGTGGGAGTGAGAGGAGGAGCCGTGGGCACGTCCGAGGCTGCTCGCGGTTACCAGGTCGATGACCCGGAAGCCGCGCTGAAGTTCGCCATTCGGCACATCAAGGGTGATCGCGTGCAGATCATCGAAGGGGTGATCGAGCCGATGGCGCCCAGCTGGGACCACGAGAACACGGCCGACCTGATCCGTGAGCAGCTGGGTCCCCGGGCGCGCACCCTGGAGTGCACGCTCGGGTCAGGGGATCTGGACCTCGTCGGTAGCAGCAACTGGTTCATCCCGGACCTCGCGGTCGTGCCGCGTTCGCTGGCCAAGGGAGCAGGCGCGCTGCGCCCCGACCAGACCCTCCTGGTCGTCGAGGTGACCTCCGAGTCGAACGGCGACACCGACCGCCTGGTCAAGCGCCGGCGCTACGCCGAGTACGGGGCGCCGCTGTACCTCCTGGTGGACCGCCAGGAGCGGACCTGCGCGCTCTTCTCCGAGCCGGGCCCGCTGGGCTACACCCAGGCCGCGGGGCCCTATCCGTTCGGCACGGACGTGCGGCTGCCGGAGCCGTTCGGACTGGAGCTGCGCACCGACGAGTTCTGAGTGGGCGGCAGCAGGGGCGATCAACGGCACGGCACCCAACGGCACGGCACCCAACGGCAGGGGGCCCGCCGGTCGGCTGACGTGGCGGGCCCCCTTGGTGGTGCAAGTCATGCTCTGCGGCCCGGGGAGGGCCGTCGGAGACCCGGCGCGGGGCGGGGTCCTGAGCGAGATCAGGTGATCAGAGAATGATCAGATAGCGGTGACGTTCTCCGCCTGCGGGCCCTTCGGGCCCTGGGTCACGTCGAAGCTCACCGCCTGGTTCTCCTCCAGCGAGCGGAAGCCGTTCGCGTTGATGGCGGAGTAGTGGACGAAGACGTCGGGGCCGCCGCCCTCCTGGGCGATGAAGCCGAAGCCCTTCTCAGCGTTGAACCACTTGACGGTTCCCGTGGCCATGCCGTTCTCCTTGCGAGGGACGTGGTGGACACCACACCGTGTGGCATCCGGTCCGCTGCGCTGATCGCCCCGCCTCCGGGAGTTGGGCCCGGAGTTTTTCGCACAATACGCAATGCTGAAAAACTACAAAAAGCCCGCGGTTACATGCTCCGCAGGCTTCAAGTACTGCAAGGGGAATCAAACTGCAACTGGATGAAACCGTAGCACGGAGGCGCGGGCTCGACCAGAGGTGTCCTGCGGTGCCCAAGGGGCGTGTCGGACCTGGCCGGAGGTGTGTCGCGCGGGGGTCGCGCCGAGTCGCGCGGAGCCCGGGCATACCCTGCGAAGACCGGACGAACGGGCGAAGGAGCACGCGGTGGCTGATCTTGTGGAAGAGGCGGTAGGGGCCGGCGTCGGCAGGGGGCCGGGCGGGCCCGGCGGCGCGCCGCTGACCCGGCCGCGGGTCGGCCACATCCAGTTCCTGAACTGCGTACCCCTCTACTGGGGGCTGGGCCGCACCGGCAGCCTGCTCGACCTCGACCTGACCCGGGACACCCCGGAGAAGCTCAGCGACCTGCTGGTCGCCGGCGCGCTCGACCTGGGGCCGATCACCTGCGTGGAGTATCTGAGGCACGCGGACGAACTGGTGGTGCTGCCGGATATCGCGGTCGGCAGCGACGGTCCGGTGATGTCCTGTGTGATCGTCAGCAAACTTCCGCTCGACCAGCTGGGCGGGCGCACGGTCGCGCTCGGCTCCACCAGCAGGACCTCGATCCGGCTCGCCCAGCTGCTGCTGGAGGAGCGCGAGGGGGTCCGCCCGGAGTATGTCAGCTGCCCGCCCGACCTGGAGGCGATGCTGGCCCGGGCCGACGCCGCCGTGCTGATCGGCGACCCGGCGCTGCGGGCCACCCTGGAGGCGCGGCCGGACAGCGGGTACACGGTGCACGACCTCGGGCAGATGTGGAAGGACTGGACCGGCCTGCCGTTCGTCTTCGCCGTCTGGGCGGCCCGGCGGGAGTTCGTCGAGCGGCAGCCGGAGCTGGTGGCGGCCGTGCACGGGGCCTTCCTCGCCTCCCGCGACCTCTCGCTGGTCGAGGCGGACCAGGTGGCGGCGCACTCGGCGCGCTGGGAGCCGTTCGACGCGGCGGTGCTGGAACGGTACTTCAGCCAGGCGCTGGACTTCTCGCTGGGCGAGCGGCAGCTGGCCGGGATCGCCGAGTTCGCCCGCCGGGTGGCCCACGACAGCGGCTTCGCGCCGGATGTGACGGTCCGCCTGCTGGAGCCTGCGCCGCTGCTCTGAGATCCGGGCTCTGAGATCCGGGCTCTGAGATCCGGGCTCCGAGGTACAGGCTCCGAGGTACGGGCTCCGAGGGCCTTGAGGGCTCCGGCCGGGCGCCGCGCCCGGCCGGTCGTCTGCGCAGTGTGCCGCCGCGGTGCCGCCGCGGTGCCGCCGCGGTGCCGCCGCGGAGCTCCCCCGGGCGGGGGAGCGGGCGGCGGCACCCCCTGGCGTAGGCTGGTCCGGTCACGTCGCCGGGGTCCAGCTCAGCCAGTCGGTTCAGCCAGGTGCTCCCGGCCGATCCTGGAGAGAAAGAAGGCCGCCAGGTGTCCGAGCCCGCAGCGATTCACGACGCGCCCAGCAGCGACCTGCAGGCGGTCCTCGACCGGGCGGCGGCCGGCGGCCGGATCTCGGCCGAGGAGGCGCTGGAGCTCTACCGCTCGGCGCCGCTGCACGCGCTCGGCGCGGCGGCCGACGCGGTGCGCCGCCGCCGCTACGCCGGTACCGAGCACATCGCGACGTACATCATCGAGCGCAACATCAACTACACCAACGTCTGTGTGACGGCGTGCAAGTTCTGCGCCTTCTACGTGGCGCCGAAGAGCGACAAGGGCTGGTCGCGCGACCTGGACGAGATCCTGCGCCGCTGCGCGGAGACCGTCGAGCTGGGTGGCACCCAGATCATGTTCCAGGGCGGCCACCACCCGGACTACGGGGTGGAGTACTACGAGCGCGCCTTCGCCGCGATCAAGGCCGACTTCCCGCAGCTGGTGATCCACTCGCTGGGCGCCTCCGAGGTCGAGCACATGGCCCGGCTGTCGAAGGTCTCCGTCGAGGAGGCGATCACCCGGATCCACGCGGCCGGCCTGGACTCCTTCGCCGGCGCCGGCGCGGAGCTGCTGCCGGAGCGCCCGCGCAAGGCGATCGCCCCGCTCAAGGAGTCGGGCGAGCGCTGGCTGGAGATCATGGAGATCTCGCACGGGCTCGGCGTGGAGTCCACCTCCACCATGCTGATGGGCACCGGCGAGACCAACGCCGAGCGGATCGAGCACCTGCGGATGATCCGCGAGGTGCAGGACCGCACCGGCGGCTTCCGCGCATTCATCCCGTACACCTACCAGCCGCAGAACAACCACCTCAAGGGCTCGACCCAGGCGACCGTCTTCGAGTACCTGCGGATGATCGCGATCGCCCGGCTCTTCCTCGACAACGTGGCGCACATCCAGGGCTCCTGGCTGACCACCGGCAAGGAGGCCGGCCAGCTCTCGCTGCACTACGGCGCGGACGACCTGGGCTCGGTCATGCTGGAGGAGAACGTGGTCTCGGCGGCCGGTGCCAAGCACCGCTCCAACCTGACCGAGCTGATCCACCTGATCCGCACCGCCGGCCGGGTGCCCGCCCAGCGCTCCACCACCTACCAGCACCTGCGGGTGCTGGACGACCCGGCCAACGACCCGGTCGACCCGCGGGTCGCCTCGCACATCGCCTCCACCGCGATCGAGGGCGGCACCGCGCACCCGGAGCTGAAGATCCTGCAGTCCAACTGACCGGCCCCGCCGCATGCTCACGCTGCACCGGGCCGCGCTGCTGCTGCCCGCCGTCCCCTCGACCAGCACCGCCCCGCCGTTGACCGACGGGGCGGTGCTGGTGCGCGGTGACCGGATCGCCGCCCTCGGCGGCTACGCCGAGCTGGCCGCGGCCCACCCGGACGCGCGGCGGCGCGAGTGGCCGGCGGCGCGGCTCACCCCGGGGCTGGCCCAGCCCCGCGGCGCGTTGCTGCTGGAGCACCGCTACCACCCCGACCCGCGCGAGGAGCTGGGCGCCGACCCGCTGCCACTGCCGTCCGGCGGGGTGCCGGAGGCGCACTACGGCGGCTTGGGCGGCAGCGCGAGGCGCGGGCTGCAGCGAATGCTGGCGCACGGGACCACGGCGCTGGCCGGTCCGTTCGAGCACCCCGCGGTGCGCGCGGCGGTCGCCCGCTCCGGGCTGCGGCCGCTGGCGCCGGGCGCGGCTCCCGAGGACGGCCTCGGCCCGGCGGACGGCGGCTTCGCCGGTGTCCCGTACGGCTCGCTGGTGGTCGGCGAGCGAGCGGATTTCGCCATCTTCGAGCAGCCCGGCGGTGCCTGCCTGGGCACGGTACTGGCCGGTAGGCTGCTGCACCGGCGGCGCTGAGCCGCTCCCGGCCAAGGGCCGGAAGGGTCGTCGGTCCCCGAACTCCGGTGTCCGGCCGACGTCCTGATTCCCACTCGCCGTGACCTGAGGGCCCGCCAGCGGTTACGATCCCGGTCGGTCCCGCGCACCTGCCGCCAGACGGGTGCATCCCCCGACCCGACGGCCGGGGAGGGCCCGCCTCACCGCCGTGCCCAGGGAAGCCAGGTCAACCCAGCCATGCGATCCGCGTCCGTGTCCGCCGTCCCCAGGATCGGCCGTGGCTGGTACCTCGCGGCGGTGCTGAGTGCCGTGCTGGCGCTCGGCATGTGCCTGCTGGGCTGGCGGCAGGCCGAGTTGGCCGACAAGATCGGCGCCCACCCGGTGCGGGTCGAGGGCACCGTCACCCGGCTGCCCGGCGGCAGCGCCACCTACAGCGGCGTCCGGTACCAGGCGGACGGCCAGCAGCGCACCGCCACCGACCTGCCGCTGCCGGACAAGGCCAAGGTCGGCGACCCGATCTGCCTGGAGCACGCCGCCACCGACGCGGGCGCGGTGCGCACCTGCGACCAGCACTACCCGCAGGCCGCCGGGGTGCGGCTGGCCCAGATCAGCGTGCCGGTCGCGCTGCTGCTCTGCGTGCTCTGCCTGCTGCGGATCACCCGGCACCGGCGGACCACCGGCGGTCTGCTGCGCCGCACCCGGATGGTCACCACCGTGGCGCTGGCCACCGAGGCGCTGGCCGAGGGGATGCCCGCGATAACGCACGGCAAGCGCTCCCGGCGCCGCCGCAAGGGCGGGCGGCGCGCGCTGCGCTGAGCCGTGTCCGACAATTCGCGCGCCGGGCGGGAATTGTCCGACAGACCCTGGCCCGGCGCCCGCGCCGGCCGGCCCAGGGTGAAGAATGGGCCCGTGACCCGAGCCAACCTGGACAAGCAGCCGCACGAAGTCGCCGCCATGTTCGACGACGTCGCGGCCAAGTACGACCGGACCAACGACGTCCTCTCGCTCGGCCAGGCCCGCGCCTGGCGCCGCGCGGTGGCCGAGGCGGTCGCCGCGGGCCCCGGCGACCTGGTGCTGGACCTCGGTGCCGGGACGGGCACCTCCTCGCTCCCGTTCGCCGAGGCCGGCGCGCGGGTCGTGCCGTGCGACTTCTCGATCGGGATGCTGACCGAGGGCAAGAAGCGCCACCCCGAGCTGGCGCTGACCGCGGGCGACGCCACCCGGCTGCCCTTCGCGGACGACTCCTTCGACGCGGTCACCATCTCCTTCGCGCTGCGCAACGTGCACGACACCGACGCGGCGCTGGCCGAACTGCACCGGGTCACCAAGCCCGGCGGCCGGGTGGTGATCTGCGAGTTCTCCACCCCCACCTGGACCCCGCTGCGCACCGTCTACACCGAGTACCTGATGCGCGCGCTGCCGCCGGTGGCCACCAAGGTGAGCAGCAACCCGGAGGCCTACGTCTACCTGGCCGAGTCGATCCGGGCCTGGCCCGACCAGCCCGAGCTGGCCGCCAAGCTGCAGCGGGCGGGCTGGACCAAGGTGGCCTGGCGCAACCTCACCGGCGGGATCGTCGCGCTGCACCGGGGAACCAAGGCCTGACCTGCCCGGGTCGGCGGGTGGGAGCGCCGTAGACTGCTCGGGACCGCCAGCCAGTTCCCCGTCAGTGCCAGGAGAGTGCCCGCCGTGACCGAGACCGCCGTCGAGAGCTCCGCTGACGTCATCGTGGTCGGGGCCGGCCCGGCAGGTTCGACGACCGCGTACTACCTGGCGCAGGCCGGGCTCGACGTGCTCCTGCTGGAGAAGACGGCCTTCCCACGGGAGAAGGTCTGCGGCGACGGCCTGACCCCGCGCGCCACCAAGCAGTTGGTGGACATGGGCATCGACGTCTCCACCGCCAACGGCTGGCTGCACAACAAGGGCCTGCGGATCATCGGCGGCGGGGTCCGGCTGGAACTGGACTGGCCCGAGCTCTCCTCGTTCCCCGACTACGGCCTGGTGCGCAAGCGCGCCGACTTCGACGAACTGCTGGCCCGTCAGGCCGAGAAGGCCGGCGCCCGGTTGTACGAGCGCTGCAACGTGAGCGCCCCGATCCTGGACGAGCGCACCGGCCGGATCACCGGGGTGCGGGCCAAGCTGGGCGAGGAGAAGCGCGAAGTCAGCTTCCACGCCCCGCTGGTGGTGGCCGCCGACGGCAACTCCACCCGGCTCTCGCTCGCGATGGGCCTGCACCGGCGCGAGGACCGCCCGATGGGCGTGGCGTACCGGACGTACTTCACCTCGCCGCGCGGCTCGGACGACTACCTGGAGTCCTGGCTGGAGCTCTGGGACACCCGAGGCAGCGAGAAGAAGCTGCTGCCCGGCTACGGCTGGATCTTCGGGATGGGCGACGGCACCTCCAACGTCGGCCTGGGCATCCTGGACTCCTCGCCCGCCTTCGGCGAGCTGGACTGGCGTGAGGTGCTGAAGTCCTGGTGCGCGAGCATGCCGGCGGAGTGGGGCTACACCCCCGAGAACATGACCGACCCGATCCGCGGCGCCGCGCTGCCGATGGCCTTCAACCGCCAGCCGCACTACACCCGCGGCCTGCTGCTGGTCGGTGACGCGGGCGGCATGGTCAACCCGTTCAACGGCGAGGGCATCGCCTACGCGATGGAGTCGGGCCAGATCGCCGCGCGGACCATCGTGCAGGCGCACGCCCGGGTGACGGACGGCGGCCGCGAGCGGGCGCTGCAGGCCTACCCGAGCACCCTCAAGGACGTCTACGGCGGCTACTACACGCTGGGCCGGGCCTTCGTGAAGCTGATCGGCAACCCGAAGGTGATGCAGCTGGCGACGCAGCGGGGGCTGACCCACCCGATGCTGATGCGCTTCACGCTGAAGCTGCTGGCGAACCTGACGGACCCGCAGGGCGGGGACGCGATGGACCGGATCATCAACGGCCTGGCGCGGGTGGCACCGAACGCCTGACGGCCCCTGACGCCTGAGGGCCCCTGACGGCCGAGCGCCCCTTGGGCCGGCTGGGTGGGCCCGACCGCGCGGGGTCGGGCCCGTGCGGTCAGCGCTTGCTGATCTGCACGCCCTTGATGTCGACGGGCAGGGTCGGGAAGCCGTCGCCCGGGCCGTTCTGGTCGTCCTCACCGGCGGCGGCGATCTTCTGCAGCACGTCCAGGCCCGCGGTCACCTTGCCGAAGGGGGTGTAGGCCGGGGGGAGCTTGGTGTCCTTCCAGACGAAGAAGAACTGGCTGCCGTTGGTGTTCGGGCCGGCGTTGGCCATCGCCACCGTGCCGGCCGGGTAGGTGGCGCCGGTCAGGTTCTCGTCGTTGAAGGAGTAGCCGGGCCCGCCGCTGCCGGTGCCGGTCGGGTCGCCGCACTGCAGCACGAAGATGCCCTGGGTGGTGAGCCGGTGGCAGTGGGTGCGGTTGTAGTAGTCGGCGTCGGCCAGGAAGCGGAACGAGAAGGTGGTGCACGGCGCGGCCGCCGTCAGCGCCTGGAAGGTGATCGCGCCCTGGCTGGTGCGCAGGGTCGCGTGGTAGGGCTGGGCGGCCTTGACGGCGTCGAAGACCGGGATGCCCTTGAAGCGGTCGGCCGGCACCGCCTTGGTGAAGCCGCAGTTGGCGCTGGTGGCGGGTGCGGGTGCGGCGGTGCCCGGCTTGGCGTCGGGTGAGACGGTGGCGGCCGAGGCCGCGCTGGTCGCACAGAGTGCCAGGGTGGCGGCAGCGGCGGCGACGGCGATCCGGGTGCGGGCCATGTGGGGACCTCTCGGGAGTTGACGGCATGTCATGCGCACAACGTCATTCCCAGACGCCTCACAAGTCATGCCTCTCGTGCCCTGGTTGCGAACGAACGTTCGTGTCAGGATGTTCGGCTGTGCGTCTCATCAACCGCGACTTCACCCTGCTCTGGGCCGGCCAGTCCGTCTCCCAGACCGGTGACTACGTCTTCGACACCACACTGACCCTCTGGGTCGGCACCGAGCTGCTCAGGGGCGGCGCGCTCGCCCCGCTCGCCGTCTCCGGCCTGCTGGTGACGGTCGCGGTCGCCACCCTGCTGGTGGCCCCGATCGCCGGGGTGCTCGTGGACCGGTGGGACCACCGGCGCACCATGCTGGGCAGCGACCTGATCCGGGCGGTGCTGATCGGGGCCGTCTCGGTGCTCGCCTTCCTGCCGAAGGGGACGCTGCCCACCGGGGTGACCGTCGCCGCCGTCTACCTCGCGGTCTTCCTCAACGCGGCGGTCTCGCAGTACTTCAACCCGGCCCGGTTCGCCATCATCGGCGAGGTGGTGCCCGCCGAGCTGCGGACCAAGGCCGCCGGGATCGGGCAGTCGACCCAGGCGATCGCCGGGATCGTCGGGCCGCCGCTGGCCGCGCCGCTGCTCTTCACCGCCGGCGTGCAGTGGGCGCTGGTCCTCAACGCGCTCTCCTACGTCGGCTCCTACCTGCTGGTCGGCGCCGTGCGGACGGAGCGGCGGACCACGCGCGAGTCGGACGCCCGTGCGAGCGTGCCGGCCGAACTCCGCGAGGGCCTGCGGCTGGCGCTCGGCAACCAGGTCGTCCGGGCGCTGCTCCAGGTGATCGCGCTGATCTCGGTCGGGATCGGCGCGCTGAACACCGTCAACGTCTTCTTCCTCCAGGTCAACCTGCACAGCGACGTCAAGTGGTTCGGCACCCTGGAGACGGCGCTCGGCCTCGGCACGCTGCTCGGCGCGGTGCTGGCCACCCCGCTGCAGAGCCGCCTCGGCACCCGGCGGGCCCTCCCGCTCGCCCTGGTGGCGATGGGGGCGCTGCTGCTCGGCTACGCGCGGTTGGGCGCGTTCTGGCCCGCGCTGGGACTGCTGGCGGTGCTGGGCGTGGCGCTCGCCGTGGTGAACGCGGGCTTCGCGCCGCTGCTGATCGAGGCGACGCCGAAGGAGTACCTCGGCCGGGTCTTCTCGGTGATCAACCCGGTGCAGCAGGTCGCCAACGTGCTCGGCATGGCGCTGGCCGGCTGGCTGGCGAGCACCGCGCTGCGCGGCTTCCACGGCGAGGTGGGCGGGCTGCACCTGGGCGGCTACGACACGGTGTTGACCGGCTCGGCGCTGCTGGTGCTGGCCGGCGGGGCGTACGCGGTGGGCGCGCTCTGGCCGACGGCGGGGCGGGCGGGGGCGGGGTCGCCGGGGCAGGACGGCGGGGCCGGTGCCGCCGTGGCCCCGGAAGCGGTTCCGTAGTTCCGTAGTTCCGTAGTTCCGTAGCTACGTGCCACGGCGGCGGTCAGCGCGGCAGCCGCAGCGCCAGGCCGTCGAGCACCACCTCCAGGCCGTAGCCGAACTTGCTGTTCCGGATCCCGACCGGATCGATCTCCGTGGTGGCCGCACTGGCGCCGTAGGAGTCGACCAGGTGGTCGTGGTCGGCGGCGGCCTGCCGGGCGGCGGGCATCAGGCGGGCGATGAAGGCGGCCTCGGTCTCACCCGAGCGGGCGACCGTGGTGAGCCAGGCCGCCTCCGTGGTGCTCATGCCGATGACGTAGGAGAGCACGGTGTCGATCGCCCGGTCCGGCTCCGGGAAGCCGGCGGCCGTGAACAGGGCGGCCAGCCGCTCCGAGTAGGACATCAGGTTGGGGCCCAGGTAGGCCAGGCCCGCCTGCCCGAGCACCGAGGCCAGCCACGGGTGGCGCAGGGCCGTCGCACGGAAGGCCTGGGCCGCCTCTATCGCGGCGGCGCGCCAGTTCGGGCCGTCGGCCGGCGGCACGGCCATCTCGCCGAAGACCTCGTCCACCGCGAGCTCCATCAGCTCGTCCTTGGTGGCGACGTGCCGGTAGAGCGAGGTCGCCCCGGCGTTGAGCCGGGCGCCGAGCTTGCGCATGCTGAGCGCCTCGGTGCCGTCGGCGTCCAGCATGACGATCGCCTCGCGGACGATCGCGCTCCGGCTGAGCGCGGGCTGGTCCGCCTCGCGCTGCTGTCGGGCCCAGACGGAGGGGATCGGGTTCTCGTTCTGTTGCTGCGCCTTGGCGGCCATGGCACTCCTCCTTGCGTACACCGTTCGCATCAGCGTACAGGAATGGAGGGTTGCGCACACCGTGCGCTGATGCGTACATTGTTCGCAACGAAGGAACGACGTGCGCAGCTCGGAAGGACGAACCTCATGGAGACCCGCAACCCACGCCGCTGGTGGATCCTCATCGTGCTGTGCCTCAGCTCGCTGGTCCTGGTGGTGGACAGCATGGCGCTGACCGTCGCGGTGCCCGCGATGACCAGGGACATCGGCGCGAGCGCCCAGGACACCCAGTGGATCCTCGACTCCTACGTCCTGGTCTTCGCCGGACTCCTGCTCACCGCCGGCAGCCTCGGTGACCGGTTCGGCCGCCGGAAGGTGATGATCATCGGACTGCTGCTCTTCGGAGCGGCCTCACTGGCCGCGAGCTTCTGCGCGAATCCCGGCGAGGTGATCGCCGCGCGGGTGGTGATGGGCGTCGGCGGAGCGCTGATCATGCCCTCGACGCTGTCGATCCTGATCACCGTCTTCGACGAGGCGGAGCGCGGCAAGGCGATGGCGGCGTGGAGCTCGGTGTCGATGCTCGGCCTGGTCGGCAGCCCGGTGCTCGGCGGCGTGCTGATCGCCCACTTCTCCTGGCACGCGATCTTCTTCATCAACGTCCCGGTCGTCGCACTGGCCGTGCTGGCGGGCCTGACCCTGATGCCGGAGTCCAAGGGCGCCTGGCAGAAGCCGGACCCGCTCGGCGCGGTGCTCTCCGCCGTCGGCATGACCGCCCTGATCTGGTGGATCATCGGGATCCCGCAGCACGGCGCCTTCGGCGGCGTCCCGGTGATCACCCTGGCCGTCGCGGTCCTCTCCCTGGTCGGGTTCGTGGTCTGGGAGAACACCACCCCCGCGCCGATGGCGCCGCTGGTCCTCTTCAAGCACCGCGACTTCAGCGGCGGCTCGCTCTCGCTCACCCTGGTGCAGGTCGGCAACGGCGGCCTGCTGCTGGTGCTCACCCAGTACCTGCAGTTCGTGCTCGGCTACTCGCCCGTCAAGGCGGGCCTGGCCTTCGTGCCGCTGGCCGTCGCCGCGCTGGTCGGCAACTTCTCCGGAGCTGCCCTCGCCGCGAAGATCGGCAACCGCCTGCTGGTGCTGGGCGGGATGCTCGTGATGGCCGCCTCCTTCGCCCTGCTGAGCACCGTGACGGTCAGCACCGGCTTCGCCGTCCCCGCCACCGCGCTCGGCCTGCTGGGCCTCGGCGCCGGTCTGGCGATGCCCGCCGCGGTCGGCGCGCTGATGGGCACCATCCCGGCGGAGCAGGCGGGCGTCGGTTCCGCCCTGAACGACACCATCCAGCAGGCCGGCACCGCGCTCGGCATCGCGATCCTGGGCTCGCTGCTCTCCAGCGGCTTCACCAGCCGGATGCCGTCCGGCGCCCCCGCCGAGGCCAGGCAGTCGATCGCCGGCGCCCTGGCCGTCGCCCACGGCGACGCCGGCGGCTCCCTGGTGCAGGCTGCCCGGCAGGCCTTCACCAGCGCGATGTCGACCACCTTCACGATCAGCGCGATCGGTGTCCTGGCCGCCGCCCTGGTGGCCAGCCTGGTCATGCGGGGCGCCACCGCGCCGGAGCCCGTCGCCGCGCCGCTGCCGGAGGCGGAGCTGGTCGCCTGAGTCGGCGCCCGCACGCAGGAGGCCGGCACCCCTCGCGGGGTGCCGGCCTGTTCCGTGTCCGGGAGGGCGAGGGGCTCAGGTTGCCGGGCCGGGCGGGCCGGGCGTGCCTGCTGGGCCTGCCGGGCCGGGCGGGCGGATGGCGTGGGCGAGTTGGAGAACCTCGGTGGGGTGCAACGGGCGCAGCTGGACCAGCACGGTGCCGGCCGGGGTGATCCGCCAGCCGCTGGAGAGCTCGCCGAGGTCGACGCCCGCCGCGTCGAGCGAGTCGGTCAACCGGTCGAGCGCGGCCACCGCCTGGTTGTGGGCGGCGAAGTTCACGGCAGCTTCACCAGCCACTGCGCGTCGACCTCCCACTCGGTGCCGCCCCGCTCCGGGCGCAGGTAGACGGTCTGCCGGGTGCGGGCCATGAACGCGCCGTGCCGCTGGTTGAGCACGTCGAACACCAGCTCGCCGCGCCGGGTGGGGGTGTAGGGCTGCTCGGGCGGCTTGGTGCGGCCGTCGTCGCGCACGGTGGGGTAGGTCGGCGGGATCCGGAGCATCGCTTCGGGACGCCCACCGCAGTTGGCGGGGCACTGGCACTCGGGCAGGCCGCGCTCGATGAAGGGCGGTGGGGGAGAAGCGATCTGATTGTCAGTCATATATGACGCTCCGTGCGCTCGCTGGGGTGAATCTCACGATCCGTGCATCTAGCGTGGCGCTTCGGAGTTAGGCTCGCCAGAGGGCAAGCGTTCAATCTTGGCGGGCTGAAGCAGGGAGTGGCGATGCCTGGGCCGAAGGAACTGGACCCCACCGTCTCGCTGGAGGCGTACTTCGGGGCGCAGGTGCGCAAGAGACGCGAGCGGAAGGGGTGGACGCAGAAGGAGCTGGGGGCGAGGGTCTTCCTCTCGCACAACCGGATCGCGCAGATCGAGCTGGCGACGGACCCGCCGGGGCGGGAGCTGGTGATGCTGCTGGACGCGGCGCTGGACGCGGAGGGGGATCTGGTTGATCTCTGGACGCACATCGGCGCCGGCAGGATCAGGAACTACGCACAACTGTTCCTGTTGCGACAGGGGCAGGCCAGGATCATCCAGGAGTACGGCCTGGTGATTCCGGGGCTGGTGCAGGTCGAGGGGTACATCCGGGCGATGTTCGCCGCGGGGGAGGCAATTGGAGAGCCGCCCGTGGCCGAAATGGTTCCGATCCGTCTGGGCCGCCAGGAGATCTTCGAGCGCGAGGACCCGCCGTGGTACCGCCTCACCCTGGACGAATCGGCTCTCTATCGGAACGTCGGCGGGCCCGAGGTGATGCGCATCCAGCTGCTCCGGCTGCTGAAGCTGGGCGCGCGTCCCCGGGTCGAGGTGCAGGTGGTGCCTTTCGGTGCCCTCGACCTCAGTGCCCTGGGCGGCTCGTTGTGCCTGCTCACGATGCCGGACGGTTCCAGAGCGGCGTACACCGAGGGCCTGAAGACCGGCCAGTTCTTCGATAAGCCGGACGATGTTGCTCAACTCACCCTCATCTACGATCGGATTCAGGCTGCCGCGCTCTCCCCGGAGATGTCAGCGGTCTTCATCCGGAACGTGATTGAGGAGCGGTACTCGTGGGACCTGCCACCCCTGACCTGAGCGCTGTCGCGTGGCGCAAGTCCAGCTACAGCTCGACAGGGCAGGACAACTGCGTCGAGATCGCGGACGGCCTCCCCGGCATCCTCCCCGTCCGCGACTCCAAGGACCCGGCCGGCCCCGCCCTCGTCTTCCCCGCCGCCTCGTTCGCCGCCTTCCTCGCCGGTGTCAAGCACGGCGCGTTGACATAGCGAAGGCGGCCAGGGATGGTTCCCGCCGAGCACGCGCCTTCGGCCCGCCGTCACCAGTTCGGTCTGCTCCACGGACTCCTCCCACAGCCGGAGTTCGCCGAGGACTCGGCTCAGCAGTGCGCGAGCGGCCAGTGTTCGTGGGTAGTCCGCCCCGAAGTAGTGTTCGAACGCTCCACCGCCGATGGGTCCGCTTCCCATGGTCGTGCCATGCGGGCACCTCCCGGCCGCAGATGAACTGACGGCACGTCAGGCCGGTCTGACCCACTGTGGCCGGGCAGTGCCTTTGTGGTCACCCCCGTGGCGGAAGCCGCGTGAGGGCCGCCGATTTCAGCTGTCGGCGCCGCCCAGGAAGTCGAGCACCCGGCGGGTGAGCAGCTCGGTGGCGTCGCGGTCGTAGGAGGGCAGCGAGGAGTCGGCGAACAGGTGCTCCTTGCCCGGGTAGACGAACAGCTCGGCGTGCTCGGTGGAGTCGGCCAGGGCGCGCGCCGCGTCGAGGTCGCCGTCGTCGGCGAAGAACGGGTCGGCGTCCATCCCGTGCACCTGGACGGGCACGCCCGCCGGCCAGGCGTCGCCGAACTCCGCTACGGGGAAGCAGGAGTGGAAGAGCAGCGCGCCCCTGGCCCCGGCGCGGGTCTGGGCCAACTGCTGCGCCGGCATGACGCCCAGCGAGAAGCCCGCGTAGACCAGCGCGTCGCCGAGCCCCTCGGTCGCCGCGACGCCGCGCTCCAGCAGGGTGTCGAACCCGGTCCGCCTGGCGTGGCCGAGGCCGTCCTCCAGGGTGGCGAAGACCTGGCCCTCGTAGAGGTCGGGCGTGTGGACGGTGTGACCCGCCGCGCGCAGCACGGCCGCGAAGGCCTCGACGCCCTCGGTCAGCCCCTGCGCGTGGTGGTACAGCACGATCTCGGCCATGGCCTGCCCTGCCCGTCTTCCGTCTAAACGATCCAAATACTTCGAACGTTCGGCGATGCTAGATTACTCGAACCATGTCGAGCAATCCCTCAACCCCGGACTACGAACTCGCGGACCGCCTCGAACTCACCACCGCGGAGCAGGTGCGGGCGATCAGCGACCCGCTGCGCACGACCCTGCTCGGCCTGCTGCACGAGCGGGCCGCGACCGTGACGGAGCTGGCCGGCGCGGTCAAGCGCCCCAAGAGCACCGTCGCGCACCACGTCGGCGTCCTGGCCAGGGCCGGACTGCTGCGCGTGGTGCGGACCCGGCGGGTGCGGGCGATCGAGGAGCGCTACTACGGGCGGGCCGCGCGGATGTTCTACGTCGGCCTCGGCCGGCAGGCGGACGGCGTCGCGCTGCCGCCGGACTTCAACGACTTCGAGGTGGCCGCCAAGGAGTCGAACGCGGCCTACGAGCTGGGGCAGTTGCGCGGCTTCATCCGGCACGCGCGGCTGTCCGAGGAGCGGGCGGCGGAGTTCTGGCAGCGGATCGACGAGGTGATCCACGAGTTCGACCGGCTGCCGCGCTCCGGCGAGCGGGTCTACGGGTTCGCCGTGGGCCTGTACCCGATGCTCGACGACTACCCGGTCCTGCCGGACCCGCAGGAGCGGCAGGAGAGTTGAGCGGGCCGGACGTTCACACGGGCTCGGCCGAAGCCCCGGCGAAGAACCGCTCGGCCCGCTCCAGCGCCGGCGCGTCCGCCAGGACCTCGCCCGGACGGTCGCCGTTGCCCAGCAGGACGCCGCCGAAGCGCATGTCCAGGTAGTCGGCGGCGCTCTCCAGCATGTCCACCATCGGCTGCGCGTCCGCCAGCCCCGGCCCGTTGAGCACGCCGACGCCCCAGAGCGTCCGCTCCCGCATCCGCGCGCGCAGGTCGACGCCCGGCAGCCGTACCCAGCCGACCACGTGGTCCAGGTAGAGCTTGGCCGGGGCTGCCAGGCCGCCCCAGTAGACCGGGGAGGCGATGACCAGGTCGGTGCAGGCCAGGGTGGCCTCCAGCAGGGCGAGTTCGCCGCCGGTCGGGGTCCGTGCGGCGCCGTCCGTGTGGCGGTCGTCGCGGAACGCCGGCAGCGGTGAGTCGTCGAGGTGCAGCCAGGTGGTGGAGGCGTCCTCGGGCAGGTGGGCGGCGGCGTGGCGGGCCAGGGCCTCGGTGTTGCCGCCGGGGCGGCCGCCGGCGAGCAGGAAGAGGAGCTGGCGCCGGTCGGTCGGCAGGGTCATCGGGGCTCCCGGATCGGGGCGGCGGGCTGAGCGGGCATGGCGGGCTGAGCGGGCTGGGCGCTGAGCATCATATTACGATGATTCTCGTAATATCTAGGCCGAGATTCCCCGCTGATGCTCTCCGAGCTCCCGTCAGCTCCCGTCAGCTCCCCTCAGTCTTCCCGGTGTTCCGTGCGGGCGGCCGCCAGGACGCTGTCCAGCAGCCCGGGGAAGCGGGCCTCCAGGTCCTCGCGGCGCAGCTGGTTCAGCACCTCCCGGCCCTGGTAGTGCTGCCGGATCACCCCGGACTCGCGCAGCACCCGGAAATGGTGGGTGTAGGTGGAGCGCGTCACCGGCAGATCCAGGCGGCCGCACGGCACTTCGGCGGGCGCGGCCGCCGCCAGCTCGCGCACCACGGTCAGCCGGTGCGGGTCGGCGAGCGCGTGCAGCACGGGCACCAGCGCGAGCTCCGCGCGGCTCGGGTGGGCGAGTTCACGGGCGGCGGTGACGCGCAACGGGCTCACGCTCCTGGGGCGGTGGGAGTGCGGTGGCGGGGTCCGCGTAGATCTCCGCACTGTGCCGCCACCGGGTGAGCAGCTGGGCGATCGGGGCGAGATTGTCGAGGGACACCGCCCCGCGTGCCGTGTCCACCAGCTCCAGGAGCAGCGTGTCGACATCCTCGGCGGGGAGGAAGGTGCACCACGGCAGGGCATCGGGCAGGGCCTGGCGCAGCGCGTCGAGGTTTCCGGTCCGCACCAGAGCGGCCAGCAGCCGGGAGGTGAAGTCCACGACGGAGGCGTCCTGCTCCATCTGGTCGACGCGCATCAGGGCGAGATCGCCCGCGTCACGCCGCCGCAGGCGCAGCGTGCGGACGGTGTCGAGGCGGCGCGCGGTGGCGGCGGGGTGGTGCAGGAGTTCGCTGAACGGTACGTCCTCATAGGCCGTCGTCATGACATCCACAGTAGCTTGGATATCGTTCTTCGGACACTGTCCGGCCGGGGGCGCCGACCGGACAGGTGCCGCGGACTACTCGAACGCCGCCGCCGCCTCCCGCAGGGCCTGGACCACCGTCTCCGGGTCGTACGGGGCGGGCTCGCCCGGGAGGTAGGTGACCGAGCGCAGGGCGCCGGTGTAGCGGAAGGAGCGGTGGCGTTCGAAGAGCGGCCAGGAGACCGGGGACTTGCGGTCGATGCCGACGCTGATGCCCTGGAACGGAGCCATCCCGATCAGCTGGTGGACCGGGCCGAGGCCGCCGCGCGGCACGTCGTCCACCAGCAGGTCGAACTCCCACTTGAGGTCGGCCACCGCGCGCGCCCGCAGCAGCACCGTGCGGGCACCCGGGGCGAGCGGGCCCGCGGTGGCCTCGAAGAGCTCGCCGTACTGGTTGTAGGCGAAGCGCAGTTCGCCGTCCTCCACGTAGAGGCTGTAGCCGCCGCCCTGGTCGCCGTGCGAGAGGAGCACCCCGGCGTCCTGGGCGCCGTGGTGGCCGAGATCGATCCGCACGTCGAAGGAGCGGAAGGAGATCAGCTTGGAGGAGCGGTAGCGCTCCAGCTCGGGGGTGCCGGGCAGCAGGGTGACCGGGCGGCGCAGCAGCGCGTCGTCCGGGTGGCGCAGGGCGAGCGCGCCGCGGCCGTCCTGGAGCGGGAAGACGCCGTTCTGCCAGGCGGCCGCCTCCCAGGCGGCGGACAGCTCCTTGACCACCTCGGGGTGGTCGGCGGCCACGTCGTCGATCTCGGTGGGGTCGGTGCGCAGGTCGAACAGCGCCCACTCGCTGTCGTCGTAGGGGGCGCCCGGACGGTGCAGGGTGACCAGCTTCCAGCCCTCGCGGTAGTAGCTGCGGTTGCCGGTCATCTCGCAGTACTGCTCGTGGTGGGTGCTGTCGGCGGCCTTGGCGCGCAGCACCGGCGCGAAGCTGATCCCGTCCAGCTCCTGCACCGGCTTGCCGTCCCGCTCCAGCGGCCGCTGCAGGCCCGCGAGTTCGAGCAGGGTGGGGGTGATGTCGGTGACGTACTGGTACTGCTGGCGGATCCCGTCGTCGCCCGCGGTGCGCGGCAGGCCGGCCGGCCAGGAGAGGACGAAGGGGACCCGCACGCCGCCCGCGTAGGTCTGGCCCTTGTAGAGCCGGAAGGGGGTGTTGGAGGCCATGCCCCAGCCGCGCGGGTAGTGCACCAGGCTCTGCGGGCCGCCGATCAGCGAGATCTCCCGTTCGACGTCCGGGTTCCAGTCGTCGGGCAGGTCGGGGTGGTGCACGAAGCGGCTGAAGTAGCTGCGGGTGCCCTCGGCGCCGCCCTCGCCGGTGCCGCCGTTGTCGGAGGTGAACAGGATGATGGTGTTGTCGAGTTCGCCGAGCGCGGCCAGCGTCCCGGTGAGCCGTCCGAGGTTCTGGTCGACGTTGTCGACCATCGCCGCGTAGACCTCCATGTAGCGGGCGTAGAGCTTCTGTTGGACCTCGGTCAGCTCCTCCCAGGCCAGCACGTCGTAGCCGGCCTCGTAGTTGCGGTCCGGCAGCCGGGTGCCGGGCGGGAAGAGACCGGCGGCCAGCTGGCGGCCGAATCGGTGCTCGCGCAGCGCGTCCCAGCCCTCGGCGTAGCGGCCGCGGTGGCGCGCCAGGTCGGCCTCCTTGGCCTGCAGCGGGCCGTGCACGGCGTTGTGCGCGAGGTAGAGGAGGAAGGGCTTGTCGCTGTCGTGGGCGCGCAGCGACTTGACCATCTTGATCGCCTGGTCGGTGATGTCGTCGGTGTAGTAGTAGTCGTCGGGGAACTCGTCGATGTCCAGCGGGCTGTTGTCGCGCACGAGTTGGTGCGGGTGGAAGAGGCTGGTCAGGCCCTCCAGCACGCCGTAGTACTGGTCGAAGCCCTTCTGCAGCGGCCAGTTGCGGCGGTCGTCGGCGGCGTTGGAGACCGAGTCGCGGGTCAGGTGCCACTTGCCGACCGCGTAGGTGGCGTAGCCGGCGTCGTGCAGGGTCTCGGCCAGGGTCGGGATGTCCTTGGCCACCTCCATGCCGTAGCCGGGGAAGCCGGGGTCGGCGTTGGCCACGAAGGAGTAGCCGACCCGGTGCGGGTTGAGGCCGGTGAGCAGCGCGGCGCGGGCCGGCGAGCAGAGCGGCATGGTGTGGTAGTTGGCCAGCCGCACGCCCCGGTCGGCGATCGCGTCCAGCGCCGGGGTGGGGATCTCCGAGCCGAACGGGCCGATGTCGCTGTAGCCCATGTCGTCGATCAGCACGACGATGATGTTGGGGGCGCGCTCGGGCGCGCGGTGCCGGGCGGGCCAGTGCGGGGTGGAGTCGGCGAAGGTGCGGCCCACGGTGCCGGGGAATCCGGCGTAGGGGGCGCGGCGGTGCGGGTCCTGCTGCGGGGCGGCGTTGGCGGTGTCGGTGTCGGGGGTGCCGGGGGTGCCGGGGGTGCCGGCGTCGGGGGTGTCGGTGCTCATGCGGTGCTCTCCTGGGGTGCGGGCAGCCGCGGGGCGGCGGCCAGCAGGGTTCGGGTGTACGGGTCCTGCGGGTCGGCGAGGACCTGGTCGGCCGGGCCGGTCTCGACCACCCGGCCCTGGTGCAGCACCGCGATCCGGTGGCTGATCCGCCGCACCACCGCGAGGTCGTGCGCGATGAAGACGATGGCCAGGCCCAACTCCCGCTGCAGCTCGGCCAGCAGCTCGATCACCTGGGCCTGCACCGAGACGTCGAGCGCGGATACCGGCTCGTCGCAGATCAGCACGGACGGTTCGGGGGCCAACGCCCTGGCGATGCCGATCCGCTGGCGCTGGCCGCCGGAGAAGGCGCGCGGGTAGCGGTCGGCGGCGGCCGGGTCCAGGCCGACCTGGGTGAGCAGCCGGGCCACCCGCGCCTCGCGGTCGGGCAGGCCGTGGGCGATCATCGGCTCGGCGATGATCCGGCCCACCGTCATCCGGGGGTTGAGCGAGGCGTACGGATCCTGGAAGACCATCTGCACCTCGCGCTCGACCGCCGCCAGGGGCCGGCCCCGGAAGAGGATCGTGCCGCTGTCCTGGCGGTGCACCTGGACCAGCGCCTTGGCCAGGGTGGACTTGCCGGAGCCGGACTCGCCGACGATGCCGAGCGTCTCGCCCGGACGCAGCACCAGGTCCACCCCGTCCAGCGCGAGGACCGGGCCGCCGCGCCGGCGCCGACCGCGGAAGGTCTTGCGCAGGCCGGTGGCGGCCAGCAGCACCTCCGGGCCCGGGGTGCTGTTGGCGGCGGCCGCGGAGGGCTCCTCCAGGCGCGGCACGGCGGCCAGCAGCTGCTGGGTGTACGGATGCCGAGGACGCGTCAGCAGCTCGGCGGTGAGCCCCTCCTCGACCACGCCGCCGTCGCGCATCACCAGCAGTCGGCGGCAGCTGCGGGCCACCACGCCCAGGTCGTGGGTGATCAGCACCAGCGCGGTGCAGGTCTCCCGGTTGATCCGCTCCAGCAGGTCCAGGATCTGGCGCTGCACGGTGGCGTCCAGCGCGGTGGTCGGCTCGTCGGCGACCAGCACCTCGGGCTCGTTGGCCAGCGCCAGCGCGATCATCACCCGCTGGCGCTGGCCGCCGGAGAACTGGTGCGGGTGATCGGCCAGCCGCTCGGCGGCGCTCGGGATGCCCACCAGGTCGAGCAGCTCCAGTGCCCGCCGCTCGCGCACCGCCTTGTCCCGCACGCCGTGCGCGCGCAGCGCCTCGTGCAGGTGGCGGCCGATGGTGAGCACCGGGTTGAGCGAGGACATCGGGTCCTGGAAGATCATCGCGATCTTCCGCCCGCGCAGCGCGCGCAGCGCCTCCTCGTCCAGCGCGGCCAGGTCCTGGCCGGCCAGCCGCACGCTGCCGCCGGTGATCCGCCCGGGGGCGGGCAGCATCCGCAGCAGCGCCAGCGCGGTGGTCGACTTGCCGGAGCCGGACTCGCCGACGATGCCCAGCGTGTCGCCGGCCGCCAGCGAGAAGCCGACCCCGGCGACGGCGGGGGTGCCGTCGAACTCCACGCGCAGCTCGTTGACTTCGAGGACGGTGCTCATCGGCGGATCCCCCGGTTCAGCGCCTCGGCGATCAGGGTGAAGCCCAGCACCAGCGTGGTCACGGTGACCAGCGGTGCGGCGGCGTAGCTCGGGTGGGTGGACAGGTAGGCCATCGACTGGCTGAGGATCGAGCCGAGCGAGGGCTCCGGTGGGCGCACGCCCACCCCCAGGTAGCTCATCGCGCCCTCGATGAAGACCGCCAGTGAGAGCGCGATCGCGGCCTGCACGATCAGCGGGTCGATCGCGTTCGGCAGCACGTGCCGCAGCAGCACCCGCCACCGCGAGGCGCCGCCGACCCGGGCGGCCACCGCGTAGTCGCGCTCGCGCTGGACCAGGATCTGGGCCCGCAACTGCCGTCCGAAGCCGGGGATCTCGGCCAGGGCGATGACGATCACCACGGGGAGCCGCCCCGGTCCCAGGATCGCGGTGACCGCGATCGCCAGGATCAGCCCGGGGAAGGCCAGGATCAGGTCGAAGATCCGCTGCACCACCACGTCCGCCGCCTTCGAGGCGCCGGCCAGCACCGCCAGGCCGCCGCCGAGCAGCGCGCCGATCGGCACCGCGATCAGGCTGATCTCCAGGTCGGTGCCGATCCCGTGCAGCAGCCGGCTGAGCAGGTCGCGCCCGATCTCGTCGGTGCCCAGCAGGTGGCCCGGCGCGCCGAGGCCGGCCAGCGCGGTGTCGCTCTGGGCGGTGGGAGAGAGCGGCGCGAGCAGCGGGGCGAACAGCGCGGCCAGCGCGATCACGCCCACCAGGGCCAGGCCGGTGAGGCCGCGCGGGGTCAGCAGGGCGCGCAGGTAGGGGTTCTTGGGCACGCGCCGGGGCGCCTTCCCGATCGGGCCCGGCGGGGGGCTCCCGGTGGTGGCCGTGTCCGTGTTCGGGGCCGAGGCCGTGTCCGTGTGCGCGCCCGTGTGCGCGCCCGTGTGCGTGGGCACACGCGGAGTCGTGTTCTTGGTCATGCCGATCACTCCCACCGGATCCGCGGGTCGAGCCAGGCGTAGAGCAGGTCGGTGAGCAGCTGGACGGCGACGAAGACCGCGACCAGCAGCAGGAGCAGGTCCTGCACCACCGGGTAGTCGCGCCGCAGCACCCCCTGCTCGGCCAGCTGGCCCAGGCCGGGCCAGGCGAAGATCGCCTCCACCAGCACGGCCCCGCCGAGCAGTTGGCCCACCTGCAGGCCCAGCAGGGTGACCACCGGGGGCAGCGCGTTGGGCAGCGCGTGCCGCCAGACGATCCGGCGCCGGGAGACGCCGAGCGCGGTGGCGGTGCGCACGTAGTCCTCGGCGAGCGCGCGCTCCAACCCGTCCTTCAGGTAGCGGGCCAGGATCGCCGCGCTGGGCAGCGCCAGGCAGAGCGCGGGCAGCAGCAGGTACTGCACGCCGATGTCCGGCTCGGCCAGGATCGAGGCGTGCCCGGTGGCCGGCAGCAGGCCCAGGCCCACCGCGAAGACCAGCACCAGCACCACGCCGGTGACGAAGGGCGGCACCGCGAGCACGGCGGTGGTCAGGATCCGCACCGCGGCGGCGAGCGGGCGGCTGCGGGCGGTGGCGCCGAGCAGCCCGAGCGGCAGGCCCAGGGCGAGCACCAGGACCAGTGCGCCCAGGGTGAGTTCGACGGTGTTGCCCAGGCCGCCGCCGATCAGGTCGGAGACCTGGCCGCCGATCGCGTAGGACGGGCCGAGGTTGCCGGTCAGCACGTTGCCGAGCCAGTGCAGGTACTGCACGGGCAGCGACTGGTCGAGGCCGAGCCGGGCGCGGACCGCCGCGACCGCCTCGGGTCCGGCGTCGCCGGCCAGGGTGGTGGCCGGGTCGCCGGGGATCAGCCGCAGGATCAGGAAGACCGCGACGGAGGCCAGCAGCAGCACCAGCAGGGCGGAGGGGAGCCGTTTGAGGAAGTAGCCGCGCATGTCGATCAGGCCGCCAGGTAGGCGTTGTCGAGGTTGAGGTAGGAGTACTTGTTGAGGGTCGCGCCGTGCACCTGGGCGGTGGCCACCTCCACCAGGCCGGCGATCGCCAGGTCGATCACGAAGGCCTCGTCCAGCAGGGTGTCGGTGATCTGCTGGTAGAGCGCCTTGGCGTCCGCGCTGTCGCCGTCGGCCCGGTTCCAGGCCTGCTGCACGATCGTGGTGTAGGCCGGCGAGCTGAAGTGCGAGCTGTTCTTGGCCTCGTTGAAGGGGTAGGCGCTCACCGCGAGGGTGGCCGGGTGCAGCTGGGCGAAGCCGTGGCTGAGCGTCCACAGGGCCGGCATGGTCTGGTTGATCAGCTGCTTCTGCATGGTGGGCGAGTCGGTGGGCTGCAGCTGGGCGGTGATGCCGATCTGGGACAGGTCGTACTGGACCATCTGCGCGATGGTGGTGTTGCCCGGGTCGGAGGAGTGCGCGAGCGGCAGCGTCAACTGCCCGGCGCCGGCCTCCTTGAGCAGCTCGCGGGCCTTGTCCAGGTCGAGGCTGTAGTGGGCGGCGGAGGCGTCGCTGTAGGCGGGGGAGGACTTGGGCCAGGGCGCGGCGGAAGCCAGGCCGTAGCCGCCGAGCGCCTGCTTGACCAGCCGGTCGCGGTCCAGCGCCCAGGCGATGGCCTGGCGCACCCGCTTGTCGCTGACGTGGTCGGCGGTGACGTTGACGCCCACGTAGTAGGCGCCCGCGCCGGTGTCGTACTGCTTGATCCCGAACTGGCTGTTGCCCTGCAGCGTGGCGATGTCCTTGCCCTGCACCGAGTAGGAGAGCTGGGACTGGCCGGTCCTCAGCGAGGCGAGCAGCGAGTCGGCCTGCGGGATCACCCGGACCTCCACGCCGTCCAGGTAGGGGCGCTGGGGGAGGAAGTAGTGGTCGTTGCGGGCGAAGCTGATCGAGGAGCCGGGGGTGCGGGCGGTGAACTTGAACGGGCCGGTGCCGATGAACTGCTTGCCCGCGAAGGCGTCCTCGACGGTGGCCGGGTCCGTGATGATCATGAATTCGAAGAGGTCGAAGAGGTTGCTCACCGGGTGGGCCAGGGTGAGGGTCAGCTCGTGGTCGCTCTTCTTGTCGAAGCCGGTGACGGCGGCGGCGGTGGAGCGCAGCTGGGCCGAGCGCACCGGGTTCTGCAGGTTCTTGATCGCGAAGATCACGTCGTCGGCGGTGAAGGCGCGGCCGTTGTGGAAGGTGACGTCGGTGCGCAGCTGGAAGGTGACGGAGGTGCCGTCGGGGGAGACCTGCCAGCTGGTGGCCAGCTCGGGTTGCGGGCGCAGCTGGTCGTCGTACCTGGTCAGCGTGTTGTAGACGAGGCGCTGCAGCAGGGTGTCGGCGCTCTGCGCGAAGAGCAGGCTCGGGGTGAAGTCGATCACGGTGGCCACCGTGAGGGTGCCGCCCCGGCGCGGGGTGGCGGAGGTGCCGGCGCCGGCCGTCCTGCTCTGGTCGGCGGCCGAGCGGCAGGCGGCGAGGGTGAGCAGGGCGGCTCCGGCGCCGCCGGCGCGCAGCAGGTTCCGGCGGGAGAGGGCGTTGGCGGTGTGGGGGGCGTTCATCGGGGCCACCTAGAGGTGTTACTTACTTTCGTATCGAAAGTAAGTGGGGCCGCACTGCGGCCTGGGCGGGTACGGAGACGGGAGCGGCGAACCGCCGGGATCGGCCGGCGGGCGGGCCCTCGGGCCTGAAGCGAGGCCCTGTGCGAGGTCGGACTGGCGAGCCGGCAGGCAAGGACCTGACGGCTTCGGCGACTTCTAGCGACAGCAGCGCACGGGCGAGAACATGCGGACAGATTGTCAGACCGGTTTGGGCAGGTCAATCGCGTCTCAAGCGTCGCAACGGTGCGCAACGCGAGGCAACAAAGGCCCGGAAACAAACCCGCCCGGAGTGACGGGACCGGCCCCCGGGCGGCGGGCCGGCCGACCCATGCGAACCGCTTCACAAGCCGGGGCGGCGAACTCGGGCCGGCCGGTGGGCCTCAGCCCCGCAGGTCTCGCTGCCGAACCTCGGTGAGCACCCTCGCGAGGGCGGCGAAGTCGTTGTCGACGTGCAGCACGGTCAGGTCGTGGTGGACGGCGGTGGCGCAGAGCAGCAGGTCGACGGGGCCGGCCGACCGGTGCTGCCCCTTCTGGGTCAGCTTGTACTGGGCGGTCTCCACCCACCGCCAACCCTGCTTCGGCACCGCGGCCGACCGACACAAGGTGTCGATGCTCTCGGCGAGTTCGTCGCGATGGGCCGGGTCGGTGGCGGAGCGGAGGAACTCGGTGCGGGTCGGCTCGCACAGGTGGAAGGCGCCGGCCGCGATGTGCCCCTCCCAGGGGCCGAGGGCGCCCGGCTCCCGGAACAGGTGCCAGAGTGCGGAGGTGTCCAGCAGGTAGCCGATCACCCGAGGTGCTCCTGGCGCGCCCGCTTGGCGGCGGCGTGCGCGGCCGCGGCGGCGTCGAACTCGCCGTCGGCACCGCGGGCCGCGAGCTTCTCGGCGGCCTCCAGTCGCGCGATCCGCTGCACGTACTCCCGGAGCGCGGTGTTGACGGTCTCCTTCTTCGTGCTGGAGCCCATCAGCCGCATCGCGGTGGCGAGCGCCTCGTCGTCGATGTCGATCTGGGTGACGCTCATCAGCTGCCTCCGGGGGCCGGGCGCGAACGATGCTGACATGGGTGATGTGTAAGACAACGATACATCACCCACAACGCGGGCCGGCGGCCGGAGTTCGTGAGCTTGTGAACGAAGGGTCAAGCGGGCGCCGGTCCTTCGTCACCCGGGAGGGTGGGGATCTCTATCACGTCAACATGAAGCCTCGAAATTTGCCTTGGTCGACGCATAGTTGATATAGGAAAGCGGCTCTGACCAGCTGCTTCGCCAAGGAATATGACTGTTTGCGACCATCTGGGTTCGTTGCGTTCATATCTCGCGACTTGTCGCCATGGCTACCGGTCTGCGAGGTGGCGTAGATCACAAAGATCCCCTCGGACTGCGTGTCGCAGATCACAAGCGGACGGGCATAGGATGCGCTCGATCCGGGCTTGTGAACTGCCTCACATGGGGCGGATCTCGGGAACCGGACGGTCGGTTCACCCCACAGTGACCCGGCCTATCCGATCTGCAGTCAAGGACGACTGGACGGAGGGAGCGAGGGCGGATGAATGCCTACGCGCCGATCCTCGTACTGGGTGCCATCGCGGCGGCGTTCGCGGTCGGCTCCGTCACGATGGCTTCGCTGACCGGCCCGAAGCGCTACAACCGGGCCAAGTTGGAAGCCTACGAATGCGGTATCGAACCGACCCCGCAGCCGGTGGGCGGCGGCCGGTTCCCGATCAAGTACTACCTGACGGCGATGCTCTTCATCGTCTTCGACATCGAGATCGTCTTCCTCTACCCGTGGGCGGTCAGCTTCGACGCCCTGGGGATCTTCGGGCTGGTCGAGATGCTCCTGTTCATCGCCACCGTCTTCGTCGCCTACGCCTACGTCTGGCGGCGCGGCGGCCTGGAGTGGGACTGAGCGAGCCGGCCGTGAACGGCCGTGCGATCAGCTGGATTTGAGGCCACTGAGAGGGATGGGTAGATGGGAATCGAGGAGAAGCTGCCGAGCGGCTTTCTGCTCACCACGGTGGAGAGTGCCGCGGGGTGGGTGAGAAAGGCCTCGGTCTTCCCGGCCACCTTCGGGTTGGCCTGCTGCGCCATCGAGATGATGACCACCGGCGCCGGCCGCTACGACCTGGCCCGGTTCGGCATGGAGGTCTTCCGCGGCTCGCCGCGGCAGGCCGACCTGATGATCGTGGCCGGGCGGGTGAGCCAGAAGATGGCCCCGGTGCTTCGCCAGGTCTACGACCAGATGGCCAATCCGAAGTGGGTCATCTCGATGGGCGTCTGCGCGTCCTCGGGCGGCATGTTCAACAACTACGCGATCGTCCAGGGCGTCGACCACATCGTCCCCGTGGACATCTACCTGCCGGGGTGTCCGCCCCGCCCGGAGATGCTGATGGACGCGATCCTCAAGCTGCACCAGAAGATCCAGCACGAGCCGCTCGGCGTGAACAAGCGGCGGGCCGAACTGGAGGCCGAGGAGCAGGCGCTGCACGCCACCCCGACCAGCGAGATGGGGGGGCTGCTGCGATGAGCGAGAGCGAGCAGGCACCCGGCGCCCCCGTGGTGCCGGAGACCCGCCAGGAGATCCCGGTCGAGGTGGTCGGCCGGCGCCAGGGCATGTTCGGCGCCCAGGGCAGCGGCGACACCTCCGGCTTCGGCGGCCTGGCCGCGGCCATCGTGCTGCCCGCGCCGGCCGAACGCCCGTACGGCGGCTGGTTCGACGAGGTGGCCGACGAGCTGGAGGGCGCGCTGGAGGAGCAGGGCCTCACGGTCTCCGAGGTGATCGAGAAGACCGTGGTCGACCGCGGCGAGCTGACCTTCCAGATCGCCCGCGAACACCTGCTGGCCACCGTGCGCACGCTGCGCGACGACCCCGCGCTGCGCTTCGAACTCTGCCTGGGCGTGAGCGGCGTGCACTACCCGGGCGAGGTGGGCCGCGAACTGCACGCGGTCTACCAGCTGCGCTCGATCACCCACACCCGGCTGATCCGCGTCGAGGTCACCGCCCCCGACGCCGACCCGCGGATCCCCTCGGTGGTCAGCGTCTACCCGACCAACGACTGGCACGAGCGGGAGACCTACGACTTCTTCGGCATCGTCTTCGAGGGCCACCCGGCGCTCACCCGGATCATGATGCCGGACGACTGGCTGGGCCACCCGCAGCGCAAGGACTACCCGCTCGGCGGCATCCCCGTCGAGTACAAGGGCGCCCAGATCCCGGCTCCCGACCAGCGGAGGTCGTACTCCTGATGAGCAGCACCGAATACGAGGCGGGAGCGCGCGAGACCACCGAGGGCCGGGTCTTCACCGTCACCGGTGGCGACTGGGGCGAGGTGGTCGAGGCCGTCGCCCGCGCCGACGACGAGCGGATCATCGTCAACATGGGTCCGCAGCACCCCTCCACCCACGGGGTGCTGCGCCTGATCCTGGAGATCGACGGCGAGACGGTGACCGAGGCCCGGTGCGGCATCGGCTACCTGCACACCGGCATCGAGAAGAACATGGAGTTCCGCTCCTGGGTGCAGGGCACCACCTTCGTCACCCGGATGGACTACCTCACCCCGATCTTCAACGAGACCGCCTACTGCCTGGCGGTGGAGAAGCTGCTCGGCATCACCGAGCAGATCCCGGACCGGGCCACCGTGATCCGGGTGCTGATGATGGAGCTCAACCGGATCTCCTCGCACCTGGTCTGCCTCGCCACCGGCGGCATGGAGATCGGCTCCACCACGCTGATGATCTACGGCTTCCGGGACCGCGAACTCATCCTGGACGTCTTCGAGCTCATCACCGGCCTGCGGATGAACCACGCGTACGTCCGCCCCGGCGGCCTGGCCCAGGACCTGCCCCCGGGCGCGGTGGACCAGATCCGCGAGGCCGTGAAGCTGTTCCGCTCCCGGATGCACGAGTACGACAAGCTGGCCACCGGCAACCCGATCTTCAAGGCCCGGCTGGTCGACGTCGGCCACCTCGACCTGGCCGGCTGCCTGGCGCTCGGCGCCACCGGCCCGATCCTGCGGGCCACCGGCCTGCCGCACGACCTGCGCAAGTCGGACCCGTACTGCGGTTACCAGGACTACGACTTCGAGGTGGCGGTCGCCGACACCGCGGACTCCTACGGGCGCTTCCTGATCCGCCTCGAGGAGATGCGCCAGTCGCTGCGGATCGTGGAGCAGTGCCTGGACCGGCTCGCTCCGGGCCCGGTCATGGTGGCCGACAAGAAGATCGCCTGGCCGGCCCAACTGGCCATCGGCCCGGACGGGATGGGCAACTCGCTGGACCACATCCGGAAGATCATGGGCACCTCCATGGAGGCCCTGATCCACCACTTCAAGCTGGTCACCGAGGGCTTCCGGGTCCCGGTCGGCCAGGCGTACACGGCCGTCGAGTCGCCCAAGGGCGAGCTGGGCGTGCACGTGGTGAGCGACGGCGGCACCCGCCCGTACCGGGTGCACTTCCGGGACCCGTCGTTCACCAATCTCCAGTCGATGGCGGCGATGTGCGAAGGCGGCCAAGTGGCTGACGTGATCGTGGCGGTGGCCGGGATCGACCCGGTGATGGGAGGCGTGGACAGGTGAGCCCCGATGTTCGAGCAGGCGGTGTTGAACTCGGCCTGCCGGCGCTGCCGGCCAAGCCGTACCCACCCGAGGTGCACACGCGCCTCGCCGCGGACGCGAAGGAGCTGATCGGGCGCTATCCGCAGGCCCGCTCCGCGCTGCTGCCGCTGCTGCACCTGGTCCAGGCCGAGGAGGGCTTCGTCAGCTCGACCGGGATCCGGTTCTGCGCCGAGCAGTTGGAGCTGACCACGGCCGAGGTCACCGCCGTCGCCACCTTCTACACCATGTACCGGCGCAGGCCGGCCGGGGAGTACCACGTGGGGGTGTGCACCAACACGCTCTGCGCGGTGCTCGGCGGCGACCAGATCTTCGCCGAACTGCAGGACCACCTCGGGATCAAGAACAACGAGACCACCGAGGACGGGCAGCTCTCCATCGAGCACATCGAGTGCAACGCGGCCTGCGACTACGCCCCGGTGGTGATGGTCAACTGGGAGTTCTTCGACAACCAGACCCCGCAGAGCGCCAAGCAACTGGTCGACGACCTGCGGGCGGGCGCCGAGGTGCGCCCCACCCGCGGCGCCAAGCTCTGCTCCTTCAAGGAGACCGCCCGGATCCTGGCCGGCTTCCCCGACGAGCGCCCCGGCGCGGTCGACGAGTCCGGTGCCGGCGGCGCCCCCTCGCTGGCCGGCCTGCGCCTGGCCAAGGGCGAGTCGCTGCCGGGCGCGCCCGGCGCCCGGGTGGTCGCGCCGCGAGCCGAAGGGCCGCGAGCCGAGGGGCCGCGAGCCGAAGGGACGGAGGCGTGATGTCCGCCACCGAGCCGGCCGAGAAGCTGCTCAGCCCCGTGCTCTCCGCCTCCTGGGACGACCACCGGCCGTGGTCGCTGGAGACGTACCGCCGCCACGACGGCTACCAGGGCCTGCGCAACGCCCTGGAGCTGGACCCGGACGCGCTGATCGCCCTGGTCAAGGAGTCCGGCCTGCGTGGCCGCGGCGGCGCCGGGTTCCCCACCGGCATGAAGTGGCAGTTCATCCCGCAGGGCGACGGCAAGCCGCACTACCTGGTCGTCAACGCGGACGAGTCGGAGCCGGGGACCTGCAAGGACATCCCGCTGCTCTTCGCCAATCCGCACGCGCTGATCGAGGGCATGATCATCGCCTCCTACGCGATCCGCTGCGACCACGCCTTCATCTACCTGCGCGGCGAGGTGGTGCCGGTGCTGCGCCGGCTGCACGCCGCCGTCGCGGAGGCCTACGAGGCGGGTTACCTCGGGCAGGACATCCTCGGTTCGGGGACCAACCTCGACATCACCGTGCACGCCGGCGCCGGCGCCTACATCTGCGGCGAGGAGACGGCGCTGCTCGACTCGCTGGAGGGCCGCCGCGGCCAGCCCCGGCTGCGGCCGCCGTTCCCGGCCATCGCGGGCCTCTACGCCTGCCCGACGGTGGTCAACAACGTCGAGTCGATCGCCTCGGTGCCGCCGATCCTGGTGCGCGGCAAGGAGTGGTTCACCTCGCTGGGCACCGAGAAGTCGCCCGGCTTCACCCTCTACTCGCTCTCCGGGCACGTCACCAACCCCGGGCAGTACGAGGCGCCGCTCGGTGTGACGCTCCGTCAGCTGCTGGAGGTCAGCGGCGGGGTCAGGGCCGGCCACCGGCTCAAGTTCTGGACCCCGGGCGGCAGTTCGACGCCGATGTTCACCGAGGAGCACCTCGATGTGCCGCTCGACTACGAGGGCGTGGGCGCGGCCGGCTCGATGCTCGGCACCAAGGCGCTGCAGATCTTCGACGAGACCACCTGCGTGGTCCGCGCTGTCACCCGGTGGACCGAGTTCTACGCCCACGAGTCCTGCGGCAAGTGCACCCCGTGCCGCGAAGGCACCTACTGGCTGGTCCAGTTGCTGAAGCGGATCGAGGCCGGGCAGGGCGCCCCGGGCGATCTGGAGAAGTTGCTGGACATCGCCGACAACATCAACGGCAAGTCGTTCTGCGCCCTGGGCGACGGCGCGGCCAGCCCGATCACCTCCTCGCTGCAGCACTTCCGCGCCGAGTACGAGCAGCACCTGGCCGAGCGCCGCTGCCCGTTCGATCCGGCCGCCGCCACCGTCTGGGCCGACGGCCGTCCGGCCAAGGCCCCCCAGCCCGCCACCGAGAGGGAGGTGCACGCGTGACCATCGCCGATCCGTCCACGGACCCGGCCAGGACCGCGGTCGAACTCGTCACGCTCACCATCGACGGCGTCGAGGTGCGGGTCCCCAAGGGCACCCTGGTGATCCGGGCGGCCGAGCAGATCGGCACCCAGGTGCCGCGGTTCTGCGACCACCCGCTGCTCGACCCGGCCGGCGCCTGCCGCCAGTGCATCGTGGAGATCGAGGGCCAGCGCAAGCCGGTCGCCTCCTGCACGATCCCGGTCGCCGAGGGCATGGTGGTGCGCACCCAGGTCAGCTCGCCGGTCGCCGAGAAGGCGCAGCGCGGCGTGATGGAGCTGCTGCTGATCAACCACCCGCTGGACTGCCCGGTCTGCGACAAGGGCGGCGAGTGCCCGCTGCAGAACCAGGCGATGTCCACCGGCGCGGCCGACTCGCGCTTCGAGGGCATGAAGCGGACCTACGAGAAGCCGCTGCCGATCAGCAGCCAGGTGCTGCTGGACCGGGAGCGCTGCGTGCTCTGCGCCCGCTGCACCCGCTTCTCGCAGCAGATCGCCGGCGACCCGTTCATCGACCTGGTGGAGCGCGGCGCGCTGCAGCAGGTCGGCATCGGCGAGGGCGACGACTTCGAGTCGTACTTCTCCGGCAACACCATCCAGATCTGCCCGGTCGGCGCCCTCACCTCGGCCGCCTACCGGTTCCGCTCCCGCCCCTTCGACCTGGTCTCCTCGCCGAGCGTCTGCGAGCACTGCTCGGCCGGCTGCGCGCAGCGCACCGACCACCGGCGCGGCAAGGTGCTGCGCCGCCTGGCCGGCGAGGACCCCGAGGTCAACGAGGAGTGGAACTGCGACAAGGGCCGGTTCGCCTTCCGCTACGCCCAGCAGCGCGACCGGCTGACCACCCCGCTGGTGCGCGACCGGGAGAGCGGCGAACTGGTGCCGGCCTCCTGGCCGCAGGCGCTGGCCGCGGCCGCCGAGGGCCTGGCCGGCTCCCGCACCGCGGTGCTGACCGGCGGCCGGGTGACGGTGGAGGACGCCTACGGCTACGCCAAGTTCGCCCGGGTGGTGCTCGGCACCAACGACGTGGACTTCCGGGCCCGCCCGCACAGCGGTGAGGAGGCGGACTTCCTGGCCGCCGTCGTGGCCGGGCGCGGCGTGGACCTCGGCGGCACCGGCACCACCTACCGCGACCTGGAGGCCGCGCCCGCCGTGCTGCTGGCCGGGTTCGAGCCGGAGGAGGAGTCGCCGATCGTCTTCCTGCGGCTGCGCAAGGCGAGCCGCACCGGCCTGAAGGTCTTCGCGATCGCCGACCACCGCTCGCGGGGCCTGCACAAGCTCGGCGGCGCGCTGCTGCCCGCCGCCCCCGGCACCGAGGCCGAGTGGCTCGGCGCGCTGACCGCCGAGGAGCCGCTGAGCGACGAGGCCGGCCAGGCCGCGCGACTGCTGCGCCGGCCCGGCTCGGTGATCCTGGTGGGCGAGCGGCTGGCCCAGACGGCCGGCGCGCTCACCTCGGCGCTGCGCCTGTCGCACGCCACCGGCGCCAGGCTCGCCTGGATCCCGCGCCGGGCCGGCGAGCGCGGCGCGCTGGAGGCCGGCGCCCTGCCGGGCCTGCTGCCCGGCGGCCGTCCGCTCGGCGTCCCGGCCGCCCGCGCCGAGGCCGCCGCGGCCTGGGGGGTGGCCGAACTGCCGGCCCGCCCCGGGCGCGACACCGGCCAGATCCTGGCTGCGGCCGCGCACGGCGACCTGGACGCGCTGGTGATCGGCGGGGTCGACCCCGGCGACCTGCCGGACCCGCAGCTGGCCGAGGAGGCGCTGAGCCGGGTCGGCTTCGTGCTCTCGCTGGAGCTGCGGCCCTCGGCGGTCACCGCCCACGCCGACGTGGTGCTGCCGGTGGCCGCGGTCGCCGAGAAGGCCGGCACCTTCCTGGACTGGGAGGGCCGGGTGCGGCTCTTCGAGGCCGCGCTGAAGCCCGACCAGCAGATGGGCCGTCACCTGCACTCGGACGTGCGGGTGCTGAACATGCTGGCGGACGCGCTCGGCCACCGGCTGGGCCTGCCCGACGTCCGGGCCGCCCGGCGCGAACTGGACGCCTTCACCCCGTGGGACGGCGACCGCCCCACCGCCCCGGCCGGCCACCCGGCGCCGCTGCCCCGGCCCGCCACCGGGCAGGCCGTGCTGGCGGGTTGGCGGCTGCTGCTGGACCTCGGCACCCTCCAGCAGGGTGACGAGCACCTGGCTGGCACCCGGCACGCCGCCGTCGCCCGGCTCTCGCCCGGCACCGCCGCCGAGATCGGGGCGGGCGAGCGGCTGCGGGTCAGCGGTCCGGCGGGCTCGCTGGTGCTGCCGCTGGAGCTCACCGCGGAGATGCCCGACCGCACGGTCTGGCTGCCGCTCAATTCCACCGGAGCGGGCGTGTACCGCTCGCTCGGCACCACGGTCGGCCACCTGGTGACCATCGCCCCGGCAGGAGGGGAGGACTGATGACAGGCCTGGAACTCGCCGCCAGTTACGAGACGCTCGGCTTCTTCGGGCGCGACCCGTGGTGGCTGGTGATCATCAAGGCGGTCTTCTGCTTCGCCTTCCTGCTGATCACCGTGCTGGTCTCGATCGTCTGGGAGCGCAAGGTCGTCGCCTGGATGCAGCTGCGGATCGGCCCCAACCGGCACGGCCCCTGGGGTCTGCTGCAGTCGCTGGCCGACGGGGTCAAGCTCGCCCTCAAGGAGGACCTGGTGGTCTCCGGGGCGGACAAGGTGGTCTACATCCTGGCCCCGGTGGTCTGCGCGATCCCGGCCTTCATGGCGATCGCGGTGATCCCGTTCGGCCCGGCCGACAACGAGATCTCGATCTTCGGCACCCGCACCCCGATGCAGCTCACCGACCTGCCGGTGGCCCTGCTCTACATCCTGGCCACCGCCTCGATCGGGATCTACGGCATCGTGCTGGCCGGCTGGTCCTCGGGTTCGACCTACCCGCTGCTCGGCGGGCTGCGCTCCTCGGCCCAGATGATCTCCTACGAGATCGCGATGGGGCTCTCCTTCGCGGCGGTCTTCATCTACTCCGGCTCGATGTCCACCTCGCAGATCGTCGAATCCCAGCAGCCCACCTGGTTCGCGGTGCTGCTGCCGGTCTCCTTCATCGTCTACGTCATCGCGATGGTCGGGGAGACCAACCGGGCGCCGTTCGACCTGCCCGAGGCGGAGGGCGAGCTGGTCGGCGGCTTCAACACCGAGTACAGCTCGCTGAAGTTCGCGATGTTCATGCTGGCCGAGTACGTCAACATGGTCACCGTCTCGGCGGTCGCCAGCACCCTCTTCCTGGGCGGCTGGCGGGCCCCGTGGCCGATCTCCACCTTCTGGGCCGGCGCCAACCACGGCTGGTGGCCGCTGCTCTGGATCGTGATCAAGATCCAGCTGCTGCTCTTCTTCTTCATCTGGCTCCGCGGCACGCTGCCCCGGCTGCGCTACGACCAGTTCATGAAGCTCGGCTGGAAGGTGCTGATCCCGGTCTCGCTGGTCTGGCTGGTGATGGTGGCCAGTGTCCGGGCGCTGCGCAACGAGGGCTACGGCTTCGGCAACGTGGTGCTCTACGTGGGCGCGCCGGTGGCCGCGCTGCTGCTGCTCTCGCTGCTCTGGGACGGCATGCGGACCAAGGAGCCCAAGGCGAGGCAGTTCCAGCCGGTCGAGGAGTTCGACCCGATGGCGGGTGGCTACCCCGTCCCGCCGCTGCCCGGCCAGCAGCTGCCCCCGGTGCCGCGCCGGCGCAGCCGGGTGCCCAAGGCGGTTCCCGTGGAGCCGCTCCAGGACGCGCTGAACGGCGCCAACCATTCCGAGGGGAGCTGAACCGAGATGCCAGAGATGCCAGAGTCAGAGGACAAGCCGTCGCTGCTGGGCCCGGCCGCCGGCTTCGGCGTGACCTTCACGGCCATGTTCAAGAAGCGGCTGACCGAGCAGTACCCGGAGCAGAAGAAGCCCACCGCGCCCCGCTTCCACGGCCGCCACCAGCTCAACCGCCACCCGGACGGGCTGGAGAAGTGCGTCGGCTGCGAGCTGTGCGCCTGGGCCTGCCCGGCGGACGCGATCTACGTGGAGGGCGCCGACAACACCGAGGAGGAGCGCTACTCCCCGGGTGAGCGCTACGGCGCGGTCTACCAGATCAACTACGCCCGCTGCATCCTGTGCGGGCTGTGCATCGAGGCCTGCCCCACCCGCGCGCTGACCATGACCAACGAGTACGAACTCGCCGACTCCTCGCGGGCCGACCTGATCTTCACCAAGGAGCAGTTGCTCTCCGGGCTGACCGAGGGCATGGTCGAGGCGCCGCACGCGCTCTTCCCGGGCACCGACGAGGGCGCCTACTACCGGGGCGAGGTCACCGAGGCCGCGCCCGGCACCGTCACCCAGGAGCGGCACCAGACGGAGGTGGGCTCATGACCTCCACCGGCGAAGCGGTCCAGTTCTGGGTGCTCGCGGTGATCGCGGTCGGCGGCGCGCTGGGCATGCTGACCATGCGCAAGGCGGTGCACAGCGCGCTCTGCCTGGCCGCCACCATGCTCGCGCTCGCGGTCTGCTACCTGGCCCAGGGCGCGGTCTTCCTGGGCGTGGTGCAGATCGTGGTCTACACCGGCGCGATCATGATGCTCTTCCTCTTCGTGGTGATGCTGGTCGGCGTCACCTCGGCCGACTCCCTCAAGGAGCAGCTGAAGGGCCAGCGGGCCGCCGCCGTGCTCTGCGGCCTGGGCTTCGGGGCGCTGCTGATCGCGGGCATCGCCCACGCCCGGCTCGGCCACTTCACCGGCCTGGCCGAGGCCAACGCCGCCGGCAACGTGCAGGGCCTGGCCCAGCTGCTCTTCACCAAGTACGTCTGGGCCTTCGAGGTCACCGGCGCGCTGCTGATCACCGCGGCGGTCGGCGCGATGGTGCTCACCCACCGCGAGCACGTCCAGCAGCCCAGCACCCAGCGGGAGTTGGCGGCCCAGCGGATCCGGGAGAACAAGCAGATCCCGCCGCTGCCGGCCCCCGGCGTCTACGCCCGGCACAACGCGGTCGACATCGCGGGCCTGCTGCCGGACGGCACGATCGCCGAGGACTCGGTGATGGCCACCCTGCGCGAGCGCGGCCAGATCCGCGACGTCAGCCAGGACATGCTGCGGCGGATGGCCGAGCTGGAGAACACCAGCGCCGACTGGCTGGGCCGTCCCTCCTCCGAGCGCCCGGTGCCGGCCCAGCCGCGCCCGGCCCTGGAGACCGTCCCGACGAAGGAACCGAAGGAGGACGCGGAGTGAATCCGGTCAACTACCTGTACCTCGCCGCCCTGCTGTTCACCATCGGCGCCTCCGGGGTGCTGATCCGGCGCAACGCGATCGTCCTGTTCATGTGCGTGGAGCTGATGCTCAACGCCTCCAACCTGGCCCTGGTCACCTTCTCCCGACTGCAGGGCACGCTGGACGGCCAGATCCTGGCCTTCTTCACCATGGTGGTCGCGGCGGCCGAGGTCGTGGTGGGCCTGGCGATCATCGTGAGCATCTTCCGGACCAGGCACTCGGCTTCGGTCGATGACAGCAACCTGATGAAGCTGTAGGGGCCCAGGTGAACTCTCTCATCCCGCTGCTCATCGCGGCGCCGCTGCTCGGCGCTGCCGTGCTGCTGCTCGGCGGCCGCGCCCTCGACCGGTTCGGCCACTGGCTGGGCACGTTCGCGGCGCTGCTCTCCTTCGTCTTCGCGGCGCTGCTCTTCTTCTCGATGCTGGGCCGCGGCGTCGACCAACGGCCGGTCTCCGTCCACCTGTTCACCTGGATCCCGGTGGCCGGCTTCCAGGCCGACGTGGCCTTCCAGCTCGACCAGCTCTCGATGACCTTCGTGCTGCTGATCACCGGCGTCGGCACCCTGATCCACGTCTACTCCACGGGCTACATGGCCCACGACGAGCGCCGCCGCCGCTTCTTCGGCTACCTCAACCTCTTCCTGGCCGCCATGCTGCTGCTGGTGCTGGCGAACAACTACCTGCTGCTGTACGTCGGGTGGGAGGGGGTGGGCCTCGCCTCGTACCTGCTGATCGGCTTCTGGCAGCACAAGCCGAGCGCGGCCACCGCGGCCAAGAAGGCCTTCATCGTCAACCGGGTCGGCGACGTGGGCCTGTCCATCGCGATCATGCTGATGTTCACCCAGTTCGGCAGTTTCACCTTCGGCCCGGTCTTCGACACCGTGCACCAGGCGAGCTCCGGGCGGCTGACCGCGATCGGGCTGCTGCTGCTGCTGGCGGCCTGCGGCAAGTCGGCCCAGGTGCCGCTGCAGAGCTGGCTCGGCGACGCGATGGAGGGCCCGACCCCGGTCTCCGCGCTGATCCACGCGGCCACCATGGTGACCGCCGGCGTCTACCTGATCACCCGGTCGAACGCGATCTTCAACCGGGCGCCGGACGCCCAGCTCGCGGTGGTCTGCGTCGGCGCCGTGACGCTGATCTTCGGGGCGATCGTCGGTTGCGCCAAGGACGACATCAAGAAGGCGCTGGCCGGCTCGACCATGTCGCAGATCGGCTACATGATCCTGGCGGCGGGCCTGGGCCCGATCGGCTACGTCTTCGCGATCATGCACCTGGTCACCCACGGCTTCTTCAAGGCCGGGCTCTTCCTCGGCGCCGGATCGGTCATGCACGGCATGAACGACGAGGTGAACATGCGCCACTACGGCGGCCTGCGCAAGTACCTGCCGATCACCTACGTCACCTTCGGGCTCGGCTACCTGGCGATCATCGGGTTCCCCGGGCCGTCCGGCTTCTGGTCCAAGGACAAGATCATCGAGGCGGCCTTCGCCAAGGGCGGCACCGAGGGCTGGATCCTCGGCCTGGTCACCCTGCTCGGCGCGGCCATCACCGCGTTCTACATGACCCGGGTGATGATCCTGACCTTCTTCGGCGAGAAGCGCTGGCAGCCGGACGCCGAGGGCCACCAGCCGCACCCGCACGAGTCGCCGAAGTCGATGACCGTCCCGATGGTCGTGCTGGCCGTCGGCTCGGTCCTCGCGGGCGGCCTCTTCACCCTGAACAACTCCTTCCAGCACTGGCTGGAGCCGGTCACCGGCTTCAGCGAGGGCGACTCGCCGCTGCCCGGCTGGGCCGTCATGACCCTGAGCATCGCCTGCATGCTGGCCGGTGTCGCCCTCGCCATCCAGATGTACGCGCGCTCCCCGATCCCGGTCACCCCGCCGGTCGGCTCCGCGCTCACCCGGGCGGCCCGCCGCGACCTGCTGCAGGACGACTTCAACCACGCCGCCCTGGTGCGCCCCGGCTCCGCGCTCACCGCCGCGCTCGTCTACTTCGACAGCAGGGGGCTGGACGGCTTCGTCAACGGCCTGGCCGCGAGCATCGGCGGCATCTCCAGCCGGCTGCGCCGGGTGCAGAACGGCTACGTCCGCTCCTACGCCCTCTCCATGTTCGGCGGCACGCTGGTCCTGGTCGCCACCACCCTCCTGATGAGGTCGGTATGAAAGACATGACACATCGTCAGGAGGCCCGGCCATGAGCTACCTGCTGACCGTCACCTGCGCCGTCCCCGCCGCCGGGGCGATCCTCACCGCCGCGCTGCCCGCCGGCACCAGCGAGGCCCGGCGGCGCACCACCAAGGCGGTCGCGCTCGGCGTCTCCGCCGTCACGCTGGCGCTCACCGCGCTGGTGGCCGCCGACTTCGAGCCGGGCGGCGCGCGCTACCAGCTCACCGAGTCGCACAGCTGGATCCGCTCCTTCGGGATCAACTTCTCGCTCGGCGTGGACGGCATCGGCGCGGTGCTGGTGCTGCTCACCGCCGTGCTGGTGCCGCTGGTGATGCTGGCCTCCTGGCACGACGCCGACCCTCCCTCCTTGCCCGCCAACGGGCAGGAGGGGCCCATCCCCCGCCCGGACGCCGGCTCCGAGGGCCAGTCGTTCGAGAACAGGCGCCGCACCCAGGGCTTCTTCGCCCTGATCCTGGCCGTCGAGGCGATGGTGCTCGTCTCCTTCCTGGCCACCGACGTCTTCCTGTTCTACGTCTTCTTCGAAGCCATGCTGATCCCGATGTACTTCCTGATCGGCGGCTTCGGCGACCGCACCGGCGGCCCCGAGGCGGCCCGCCAGCGCACCTACGCCGCGGTCAAGTTCCTGCTCTACAACCTGCTCGGCGGCCTGGTCATGCTGGCCGCCGTGATCGGCCTGTACGTGATCGCGCAGCAGCAGGGCCAGGGCACCTTCGACCTGCAGGCGCTCACCTCGGCGGTGGCCGACGGCAAGCTGGTGATCAACCCGACCGCCGAGCGCGCGCTCTTCCTCGGCTTCTTCTTCGCCTTCGCCGTGAAGGCCCCGCTCTGGCCGCTGCACACCTGGCTGCCGAACGCGATGGGCGAGTCCACCGCCGGTACCGCGGTGCTGATCACCGCGGTGGTCGACAAGGTCGGCACCTTCGCGATGCTCCGCTTCTGCCTGGGCCTCTTCCCGGACGCCTCGAAGTTCTTCGCCCCCGCGATCCTGGTGCTCTCGGTGGTCGGGATCATCTACGGCGCGCTGCTGGCGGTGGGTCAGAAGGACATCAAGCGGCTGGTCGCCTACGCCTCGATCTCGCACTTCGGCTTCATCATCATGGGCATCTTCGCGATGACCAGCCAGGGCCAGAGCGGCGCCACCCTCTACATGGTCAACCACGGCATCTCCACCGCCCTGCTGATGCTGGTCGCCGGGTTCCTGATCTCGCGCCGGGGCTCGCGCCTGATCGCCGACTTCGGCGGCGTGCAGAAGGTGGCCCCGGTGCTGGCCGGCACCTTCCTGATCGGCGGCCTGGCCACCCTCTCGCTGCCGGGCCTGGCGCCCTTCGTCAGCGAGTTCCTGGTCCTGGTCGGCACCTTCAGCCGCTACCCGGCGCTCGGCGTGATCGCCACCCTGGGCATCGTGCTGGCCGCGCTCTACGTGCTGGTGCTCTACCAGCGCACCATGACCGGCCCGGTCAAGGAGCCGGTCAGCAGGATGCCCGACCTGAAGGCGCGCGAACTGCTGGTGGCGGCCCCGCTGATCGCCCTGACCGTGGCCCTGGGGGTCTACCCCAAGCCGCTCACCGACCTGGTCAACCCGGCCGTGGCCGACACCCTCTCCCAGGTCCACCGGACCGACCCGGCCCCGGCCCACCCGGTGGCCATCCCTGCCGGAGGTGCGCAGCAGTGAGTGTCTCCCCCCTTCACAGCGCCTTGTCCGGACCTGGCGCCCTGTCCGGTCACAGCGCCCTGTCCGGCCACAGCGCCCTGTCCGGCCACAGCGCCTGGGCCGCGCACGGCGCCGCGCTGGCGGCGGCCGGCGGCAACACGCCGAGCATCCCGGCGCCGCAGATCGAGTACGGCCAGCTCTCGCCGATGCTGATCGTCTTCGGCGCGGCCGTCCTGGGCATCCTGGTGGAGGCCTTCGTGCCCCGCCGGGCCCGCTACGCCGCCCAGGTGAGCCTGGCGCTGACCGGTCTGGCCGGCGCCTTCATCGCCCTGGTGGTGCTCGCCACCCAGGGCTACGCCACCACCAAGTCCGGCCTGGTGGCGATGGGCTCGGTCGCGATCGACGGCCCCGCGCTCTTCCTGCAGGGCGTGATCCTGCTGGCCGCCGCGCTCTCCGTGCTGCTCTACGCCGAGCGGCGCCTGGACCCGCGCCCCGAGGGCGTGCCGCGCGACGCCTTCACCGCCCAGGGCGCGGCGAGCCCCGGCAGCGAGCAGGAGCGGCAGGCCACCCGGGCGGGCTTCGCCTCCACCGAGGTCTACCCGCTCACCCTGTTCGCGGTCGGCGGCATGCTGCTCTTCCCGGCGGCCAACGACCTGCTGACCATGTTCGTGGCGCTGGAGGTCTTCTCGCTGCCGCTCTACCTGCTCTGCGCGCTGGCCCGCCGGCGCCGGCTGCTCTCGCAGGAGGCCGCGGTCAAGTACTTCCTGCTCGGCTCCTTCGCCTCGGCCTTCTTCCTCTTCGGCAGCGCGCTGCTCTACGGCTACTCCGGCTCGTTCCGGCTGCCGGAGATCCGCGACGTGGTCTCCGGCACCGCCCCGGTCACCCCGGCGCTCGCCGTCAGCACCCAGAACGACGCGCTGCTGTTGATCGGCCTGGCGATGGTCGGGGTCGGCCTGCTCTTCAAGGTCGGCGCCGTCCCGTTCCACGCCTGGACCCCGGACGTCTACCAGGGCGCCCCGACCCCGGTGACCGGCTTCATGGCCGCGGCCACCAAGGTCGCCGCCTTCGGCGCGCTGCTGCGCCTGTTCTACGTGGCCTTCCCCGGGCTGCGCTGGGACTGGCGCCCGGTGATGTGGGGTGTGGCGATCCTCACCATGGTGGTCGGCGCGATCCTCGCGGTGACCCAGCAGGACGTGAAGCGGCTGCTGGCGTACTCCTCGATCGCGCACGCCGGGTTCATCCTGACCGGCGTGATCGCCACCAACCAGCAGGGGCTGAGCGCGGTCCTCTTCTACCTGCTCGCCTACTCCTTCGTCACGCTGGGCGCCTTCGCCGTGGTCACCCTGGTCCGCGACTCCAAGGGCGAGGCCACCCACCTGTCCAGCTGGGCCGGGCTGGGGCGGCGCTCGCCGCTGCTCGCGGCGGTCTTCGCGCTCTTCCTGCTCTCCTTCGCCGGGATCCCGCTGACCAGCGGCTTCACGGGGAAGTTCGCGGTCTTCCAGGCCGCGGCGGCGGGCGGGGCCACGCCGCTGGTGATCGTCGGTGTGCTGAGCTCGGCGGTCGCCGCGTTCTTCTACATCCGGGTGATCGTGCTGATGTTCTTCTCCGACCCGCAGCCGAACGGCCCGGCGGTGGCGATCCCCAGCGTCTTCACCACGATGGCGATCTCGCTCGGGGTGATCGTCACGCTGGGCCTGGGACTGCTGCCGCAGTACTTCCTGGACCTGGCCTCCAAGGCGGCCGTCTTCGCGCACTGAGGGCGGGCCCGGGACGCGCGGCGAGCCCGCGCACCGGGCCCGCGCACCGGGTCCGGGGCGGTCACCGCCGTGGACCCGGTGCGATCTTCGCCGCGTACCCGCACGCCCGTACAGTGATCCACTCGTGACCGGATACGCTGCTGGGGATGGCAGCGGCCGCAACAGGGACCGGACCGCATGATCGACCGGCGACAGGAGTGGTCTTCGTGACCGTCGTGGAACCCTTCGGGCTCAGCGTGCAGGACCGCGATCTGACCCGTGACGTCCAGGCCGGGCTGGAGGCGGTGGAGGCCGCCATGGCCGAGGCCGTGCAGAGCGACCGGCCGCTGATCGCCATCACCGCCAACCACCTGATCCAGGCCGGCGGCAAGCGCTTCCGTCCGCTGCTGGTGATGCTGGCCGCCCAGTTCGGCGACCCGACCGCGCCCGGCGTGGTGCCGGCCGCCGTGGTGGTCGAGCTGACCCACCTGGCCACGCTCTACCACGACGACGTGATGGACGAGGCGCCGGTGCGCCGGGGCGTGCCCACCGTGAACGCCCGCTGGGACAACTCGGTGGCCATCCTGACCGGCGACTTCCTCTTCTCCCGGGCCTCCCAGGTGCTCTCCGACCTGGGCCCCGAGGCGGTGCGGATCCAGGCCGACGCCTTCGAGCGGCTGGTCACCGGCCAGATCCTGGAGACCGCGGGGCCCGCGCTGGGCGAGGACCCGCTGGCCCACTACCTGGCCGTGCTCTCCGGCAAGACCGGCGCGCTGATCGCCGTCTCCGGCCGCTTCGGCGCGCTGATGTCCGGCGCCGAGCCCTGGGTGGTGGAGATCCTCACCCAGTACGGCGAGAAGATGGGCATCGCCTTCCAGCTCGCCGACGACGTGCTGGACATCGCCAGCGACGGCCACGAGTCCGGCAAGACCCCCGGCACCGACCTGCGCGAGGGCGTGCCCACGCTGCCGGTGCTGCTGCTGGAGTCGATGCCGGTGGACGAGAGCGACCCCGAGGACGCCCGGCTGCGCGAGCTGCTCCAGCAGGACCTGACGGACGACCAGCGGCACGCCGAGGCGCTGCGCCTGCTGCGCCGCCACCCCGCGCTGGAGCGCGCCCGCCGCGAGACGCTGGGCTACGCCGAGGAGGCCCGCGCGCTGCTGGCCCCGCTGCCCGAGTGCCCGGCCAAGGCGGCCCTGCAGGGGCTCTGCGACGCGGTGGCGATCCGCACCATGTGACGCGGTGGAGATCCGCACCAGGTGAGGATCCGTACCATGTGAGCTGACCGTCACCGGCTCCGGGGGAGAAGCACCATGCTGCGCGTCGTCATCGCCGAGGACTCGGTCCTGCTCAGGGAGGGCCTGATCCGCCTGCTCACCGACCGCGGCCTGGAGGTGGTCGCGGGCGTGGGCGACGGCGAGGCGCTGATCAGCACCATCAAGGAGCTGGCCGGCGCGGGCGCGCTGCCCGACGTGGTGGTGGCCGACGTGCGGATGCCGCCCACCCACACCGACGAGGGCGTGCGGGCCTGCGTGACGCTGCGCGCGGCCTACCCGGAGCTGGGCGTGCTGGTGCTCTCCCAGCACGTGGAGCAGCAGTACGCCGCGGAGTTGCTGGCCGGCTCCACCCGGGGGGTGGGCTACCTGCTCAAGGACCGGGTGGCCGAGGTGCGCGAGTTCGTGGACGCGGTGGTCCGGGTGGCCGGCGGCGGCACCGCGCTGGACCCCGAGGTGGTCCAGCAGCTGCTCAGCCGCAGCCGCAAGGGTGACGTGCTGGCCGGGCTGACCCCGCGTGAGCGCGAGGTGCTCGGCCTGATGGCCGAGGGCCGGACCAACGCCGCGGTGGCCAAGCAGCTGGTGGTCTCGCCCGGCGCGGTGGAGAAGCACGTGAGCAACATCTTCCTCAAGCTGGGCCTGGCGCAGAGCCCCGAGGACCATCGCCGGGTGCTCGCGGTGCTCACGTACCTGAACTCCTGACCGGTCGCCCGGACACCTGCTCGGACACCTGCTCGGACACCTGATCGGCCACCTGCTCGGACGCCTGATCGGCCACCCGGGTACCCCTGGGGCGTGTACGGAATACGCGGCGCCGCTGCTTTGCTCTAGTTACAGCCCAGGGATTCGCGACCCGCATAGGATGCGATCGGTGCACCAGGCGGACGGGGCACACGGCTCACGCCCGCGGCTGGTACCCCTGAGGGAGGTTCGCGGCAGTGACCAGCGAGGTCGATCAGGCAGAGGCAGTGAGCGGCGACCCGGACACGCCGGACGGCCGAGCAGTACCGGGCGCGCCCCGGCCAACCAAGCCCGTGCGGCAGCTGGACCGGGTGATCATCCGCTTCGCCGGGGACTCCGGCGACGGCATGCAGCTCACCGGGGACCGCTTCACCTCCGAGACCGCCTCCTTCGGCAACGACCTCTCGACGCTGCCGAACTTCCCGGCCGAGATCCGCGCCCCCCAGGGCACCCTGCCGGGTGTCTCCAGCTTCCAGCTGCACTTCGCCGACCACGACATCCTCACCCCGGGCGACGCGCCGAACGTGCTGGTCGCGATGAACCCGGCGGCACTGCGGGCCAACCTGCCCGACCTGCCGCGCGGCGCCGAAATCATCGTCGACACCGACGAGTTCACCAAGCGGGCGCTGGCGAAGGTGGGCTACGCCGCCGACCCGCTGGCGGACGGTTCGCTGGACGGCTTCCACCTGCACAGGGTGCCGCTGACCACCCTCACCCTGGAGGCGCTCAAGGAGAGCGGACTGGCCCGCAAGGACGCCGAGCGGGCCAAGAACATGTTCGCGCTCGGGCTGCTCTCCTGGATGTACCACCGCCCCACCGCCGGGACGGAGAAGTTCCTGCGGCAGAAGTTCGCCAAGAAGCCGCAGATCGCCGAGGCCAACATCCTCGCCTTCAAGGCGGGGTGGAACTTCGGCGAGACCACCGAGGACTTCGCGGTCTCCTACGAGGTGGCGCCGGCCAGGCTGCCGGTCGGCACCTACCGCAACATCTCCGGCAACCTGGCGCTCTCCTACGGCCTGATCGCGGCCGGGCAGCGCTCGGGCCTGCCGGTCTTCCTCGGCTCCTACCCGATCACCCCCGCCTCGGACATCCTGCACGAGCTCTCCAAGCACAAGAACTTCGGCGTGCGCACCTTCCAGGCCGAGGACGAGATCGCCGGGATCGGCGCGGCGCTGGGCGCGGCCTTCGGCGGCGCGCTCGGGGTGACCACCACCTCGGGCCCCGGGGTGGCGCTCAAGTCGGAGACCATCGGCCTGGCGGTCTCGCTCGAACTGCCGCTGCTGGTGGTGGACATCCAGCGCGGCGGCCCCTCCACCGGGCTGCCCACCAAGACCGAGCAGGCCGACCTGCTGCAGGCGATGTTCGGGCGCAACGGCGAGGCCCCGGTGCCGATCGTGGCGCCGGCCACCCCGGCCGAGTGCTTCACCGCCGCGCTGGAGGCGGCCCGGATCGCGGTGACCTACCGCACCCCGGTGCTGCTCCTCTCCGACGGCTACCTGGCCAACGGCTCGGAGCCCTGGCGGATCCCCGGCGTGGACGAACTCCCGGTGATCGAGCCGGACTTCGCCACCGGGCCGAACACCCCCGAGGGCGAGTTCTGGCCCTACAAGCGCGACCCGCTGACGCTGGCGCGGCCGTGGGCGGTGCCCGGCACCGCCGGCCTGGAGCACCGGATCGGCGGCATCGAGAAGCAGGACGGCACCGGCAACATCTCCTACGACCCGGCCAACCACGACCTGATGGTCCGCACCCGGCAGGCCAAGGTCGACGGCATCGCGGTGCCGCCGATCGAGGTCGACGACCCGGACGGCGAGGCCGGGGTGCTGGTGATCGGCTGGGGCTCCACCTACGGGCCGATCACCGCCGCGGTGCGCCGGGTGCGGGCCGACGGCGGCCGCATCGCCCAGGCGCACCTGCGCAATCTCAACCCCTTCCCGGCCAACCTGGGCCAGGTGCTGGGGAGTTACGACAAGGTCATCGTGCCCGAGATGAACCTCGGCCAGCTCGCCCTGCTGCTGCGGGCCAAGTACCTGGTGGACGCGCAGTCCTACAACCAGGTGCGCGGACTGCCCTTCAAGGCGGCGCAGTTGGCGGACGTGCTGCGGGCGGCGATCGGGACACTGGACGGGAGCGCGGGCGATGAGTGAGCAGCGTGCGACGAACGGGCTGCCTTCGCTGCGGCTGGTGCCCAAGGCCGAAGCGCCGCAGAGCGCCAAGGACTTCAAGACCGACCAGGAGGTGCGCTGGTGCCCCGGCTGCGGGGACTACGCGATCCTGGCCGCCGTGCAGTCCTTCATGCCGGAGCTGGGCATCCGCCGGGAGAACACGGTCTTCGTCTCCGGGATCGGCTGCTCCTCCCGGTTCCCGTACTACATGAACACCTACGGGGTGCACTCGATCCACGGCCGCGCCCCGGCGATCGCCACCGGCCTGGCCTCCTCCCGGCAGGACCTGAGCGTCTGGGTGGTCACCGGCGACGGCGACGCGCTCTCGATCGGCGGCAACCACCTGATCCACGCGCTGCGCCGCAACGTCAACCTGAAGATCCTGCTCTTCAACAACCGGATCTACGGCCTGACGAAGGGTCAGTACTCGCCCACCTCGGAGCTCGGCAAGATCACCAAGTCCACCCCGATGGGCTCGCTGGACGCGCCGTTCAACCCGCTCTCGCTGGCGATCGGAGCCGAGGCCACCTTCGTGGCCCGCACCATCGACTCCGACCGCAAGCACCTGACCTCGGTGCTGCGCGCGGCCGCCGAGCACCAGGGCACCGCGCTGGTGGAGATCTACCAGAACTGCAACATCTTCAACGACGGCGCCTTCGAGGTGCTCAAGGACCCGGGCACCGCCGAGCGGGCGCTGATCCGCCTGACGCACGGGGAGCCGATCACCTTCGCCGGCCAGGGCGTCTTCCGCGACCCGGCCACCGGCGAGCTGGCCGTCGCGGAGCTCACCGAGGCCAACCAGTCCCAGGTCCTGGTGCACGACGCGCACGCGGCGAGCCCGGTGGCCGCCTTCGCGCTCTCCCGCCTGGCCGACAACGACACCCTGCACCACACCCCGATCGGCGTGCTGCGCAGCGTCCGGCGCCCGGTCTACGACACGCTGATGGCCGACCAGCTGGCCACCGCCGTGCGGCAGAAGGGCGCCGGTGACCTGGCCGCGCTGCTCGCCGGGCCGGACACCTGGACGGTCGCCTGACCCGGGCGCCGGGCGCCCCTCGCCCGACCGCGGGCCCCGGCGGTGACCCAGGTCACCGCCGGGGCAAGGTGGTTGCCCGGCGGTCGGGGCAGCTGGCACGCTGAGCCGTGTGATCGACTCCGCGGCGTTCCCGGCCGACCCGTTCCCGGCCGACCCGTCCTCGGCCGACCCGTTCCCGGCCGACCCGTCCTCGGCCGACCCGCTTCAGGCCGACCCGTTCCTGGAGCACCGGCGCCTGCTCTTCGGCGCCGCCTACCGGCTGCTGGGCAGCGTCGCGGACGCCGAGGACGTGCTGCAGGACGCCTGGCTCAAGTGGGCCGCGGTGGACCAGGCGGCCATCGCGCACCCGAAGGCCTACCTGGTGAAGACGGTCACCAACCTGGCGCTCACCCGGCTCACCTCCGCCCGGGCCAGGCGCGAGGCCTATGTCGGCCCCTGGCTGCCGGAGCCGCTGCTCACCGATCCGGCCCTGGCCGCGCCCGACGCGGGCCGGCACGCCGAACTCGCGGACTCCGTCTCACTGGCGATGCTCGTGGTGCTGGAGACGCTCAGTCCGCTGGAGCGCGCGGTCTTCGTCCTGCGCGAGGTCTTCGCCTACAGCAACGCCGAGATCGCCGAGGCGCTGGGCCGCAGCGAGGCGGCCGTGCGGCAGACCGCGCACCGGGCCAAGGCGCACGTGGAGGCCCGCCGCCCGCGCTTCGAGACCGACCCGGGCGAGCGGCGCCGGGTCACCGAGCGCTTCCTGGCCGCCTGCGTGAGCGGGGACGCGGCGCGGGTGATGGAGCTGCTGGCGCCCGACGTGATCTCCTGGTCCGACGGCGGCGGCGTGGTGCGCGCCGCCCGCCGACCGCTCTACGGGCCCGACCACGTGGCGCGCTGGCTGATCGGGGTGATGGCCAAGCCGGAGATGGCGGGCGTGCTGCCCGGCTTCGCCTGGTTCAACGGCGAGGAGGGGGTGATCTTCGGCAGGGACGGCATCCCGCGGGGCGCGCTCAGCCTGGAGGTGCGCGACGGCCGGGTGCACGGGCTGCGCGCACAGCTCAACCCCGAGAAGCTGGCCGGCCTTCGCGGAGCCACCCCCTGGGAGGGGAGGGCGCCGGACGGCGCGTAGCCTCGGGCCGGGAACGAGGGACCGAGGGGGAACCGTGGCGCTGGTGGCGGTATTTCTGCTGGGCTGCGTGGTGATGGGCCTGATCGGCCAGGCGCGTGGCGCGCGGCGGACGGCGCGGAGGGCGCTGGAGTCGGCCGAGCGGGCCGAGCGGTTGGCCGCTGACGCGGTGTCGGCGCTCGCGGAGCTCAGGGCGGCCGAGCGGTCGGCGGCGGTGCGGGAGGCGGTGCGGGAGGCGGTGCCGGTCGATCGGGTGGTGCTCACCAAGGCCCCGGCCCCGGGGCGGGAGCAGCTGATGGCGGTGCTGCACACCGAGCTGGTCCAGGTGCTCGGGCGGCGCGCGGCCGACGAGTTGCGAGCGCTGCCGGTGGCTGCGCCTGTGGACGCGGTGCCCGCGGACGCCGTGCCCGCGGTTGCCGTGCCCGTGGACGCCGTGCCCGTGGACGCTGTGCCCGTGGTTGCCGTGCCCGCGGACGCGGTGCCGAGGCCCGCCCCGCCCGCCGAGGGCGACCTGCCGCGCCTGGTGCCGGTCACCGGCCCGCGCGACTCCGTCGGCGGCCTCCCCGAGGCCCGGCCCGGTGAGCGCTTCCACTACTCCGGCGTCCGGACCGGCGAGGGCGAGGAGGAGTTCCCGATCGACTGGCCCGAGCCCGGTGCCGTCGCCATCGCGGAGGTCGTGGTCGAGGCGGAGTTCATGGTGACCGTCGTCCCGATGACCCGCACCCGCACCCGGGTCCACACCCACCCCCGGGTCGCCGCCGCCTGGGGCTACGAGGGCCAGATCCGGGCGCGGGGGCTGCTGACCCAGGAGATGACCCATCTCAAGGTGGAGTCGCGGGAGGGCGCGTCGAGCTGGTCGGTGTGGCTGCGCGGCCCCTCGGAGCTGGACGAGCTGCTGGACGAGCGCCAGGGCAGCGGCAGCCCGATCCTCGCGGTGCGTCCGCGGGGCCCGGTCGAGGTGGTGGCACACGCCAAGTCCCGCTCATGGAGCCTGCGGTTCGTCTGCGGCTGCTGGGCGGGCGACAAGTGCGCATGTACGACGAGGGGGCTCGGCTACACGACCAACTACGTCAGCGCCTGCGGCGAAGCCATCGAGGTGCTCACCGTCCCGCGCCCGGGCCTGCTCGTGGTCACCATGGACGAGGAGACCGACCCCTGGCGCCTGCGCGTCCGCGCGGTCGGCTCCGAGCGCGACGAGGACTGAGCGCGACGAGGACTGAGTCGCGCGTAGTCTCTGGCGCGAACGAGGTCGCGGAACACCGCGGAGTACAGGGGGAGCCGTGCTGGTCGTCGTCGCTTTTCTGCTGGGCTGTGTCGTGACGGGGCTGCTGGTGCAGCTGCTGGGGGTCGGCAAGGCGGCGAGGCGCGCGGCCGAGGCCGCGGAGGAGACGCGGCGCCTGGTGGCCGAGCGGGTGCCAGGCGCGATCGCGCCCGTGCCCGCGCTCGTCCCGGCGCTCGTGCCGGTGCCGGTGCCGGTGCCCAAGGCCGAGCCCGGCCCTGCCCTTGAACCCGAGGATGCGCCGGTGCCCAAGCCTGCCCCCGCGCCCAAGCCTGCCCCCGCGCCCAAGCCTGCCCCCGCGCCCAAGCCTGCCCCTGCGCCCAAGGCCGCGCCCAAGGCCGCGCCCAAGGCCGCTCCTGAGCCCGAGCCCGAGCCCGAGGCCGTCCCCGCGCCCCCGGCCAAGCGCAAGCCCAAGGCCAAGCCGCCCGCCCCGGCCCGACAGGACGTCATCCGGAGCGTTCCCAAGGCCCGGCCCGGTGAGCGCTTCCACTACTCGGGCGTGCTGACCGGTCCGAGCGGCAAGCGGTTGCCGATCGAGTGGCCCGAGCCGGGCGCCGTCGCGGTGGCCGAGGCGGTGGGCCTGACAGAGAGCTACCTGTCGGTCTCACCGGTGGTCGGGGATGACAAGCACCAGGCGTTCCTGAGGGTCTTCGGCCACGACCGCGCCCCGGTCCGTGCCCGGGGATTGCTGACCCCGGACATGACCCACCTGGAGCTCTACACGAGTGACGGAATCACCGAGTGGTCCGTCCGCCTGTTTCCCGCCGCCGAGCTGGACGAGCTGGCAGGCGACCGGTCCGGCGCGGGCCCGTTGATCGTGGCCGTGCGCTCCGGGTACCCGGCGGAGGTGGCGGTGAAGGTCACCTCCGGCTCCTGGAGTCTGCAGTTCGTCTGCGGCTGCTGGGCCGGTGACCTGTGCGTCTGCGGGGTGATCGACGGGTTCGACCAGGCGGCTCCGGCGGTCCTGGGCCGGCGTGCGGGCAGCGAGGTGCTCGCCGCCCCGCGTCCGGGCCTGCTGGTGCTCAAGACGGAGAAGCCGACCGACCGTTGGAGCCTGAGCCGGCGGCCCGTCGACGCGCCTCCCGTCGACGCGCCTCCCGTCGACGCGCCCTCCGTCGACGTGCCGCCCGTCAAGGGCTGAGCGGTCGGGTGGACCTGTCATGACCAAAATGCGAGAACGGAGATGACAACCCCGCTCGCCGGCCGCTACCGTCGCCACGACACGCGTGCGCCGAGCGGAGGAGAGGCCTGTCATGGCAGCGGAACCGGAGTCGAGCCAGGCACTCCAGCGCGAGGCGGGCCGGGGCCTGTGGTTCGGGATGGCCGCCTACGGCATCTGGGGCCTCTTCCCGCTCTACTGGCCGCTGCTGGAGCCCAGCGCCTCCGGCGACATCCTGGCCAACCGGATGGCCTGGTCGCTGGTGGTCGCCGTGGCCGTCCTCACCGTCCGCCGCCACTGGGCCTGGGTGCTGCCGCTGCTGCGCCAGCCCCGGCGGCTCGCGCTCTCCGCGCTGGCCGCCGCCGCGATCTCGGTCAACTGGGGCGTCTACATCTGGGGCGTCAACTCCGGGCACGTGGTGGAGACCAGCCTCGGGTACTTCATCAACCCGCTGGTCACCATCGGATTCGGCGTGCTCGTGCTGCGTGAGCGGCTGCGCCGCGCGCAGTGGGCGGCGGTCGGGGTCGGGGCGCTCGCCGTGGTCGTGCTCACCATCGGCTACGGGCGGCTGCCCTGGATCGCGCTCACCCTGGCGCTCAGCTTCGCGGTCTACGGGTTGCTGAAGAAGAAGATCGCGCTCGGCGGGCTGGAGAGCTTCGCGCTGGAGACGGCGTTCATCTTCCCCTTCGCCGTCGGCTTCCTGATCTACCGCTCGGCCACCGGCCATGCCGTCTTCGGGCACGGTGCGGGCCATCTCACGCTGCTGATGCTGACCGGCCCGATCACCGCCGTGCCGCTGCTCCTCTTCGGTGCCGCCGCGATCCGGATCCCGCTCTCCACCATGGGGCTGCTGCAGTACCTGGCGCCGGTCTTCCAGTTCCTCTGCGGCGTCCTCTACTTTCACGAGGCGATGCCGGGCGAGCGCTGGGCCGGTTTCGCGCTGGTCTGGGTGGCGCTGGTGCTGCTCACCTGGGACGCGGCGCGGCGGCTGCGGGCCGAGCGTGCCGACCGCGTCCGGTCAGCGGGTACGGCCGTGGTCGCGGGAGCTGGAGCAGGAGCGGGCACCGGCCTCGCCGTCGGGGCGGTGCCGGTGGTTCCGGCCCCGGCCCCGGCGGGCGACGTCACGCGGTGATGTCGCGGCTGCTGAAGCGCGCCCAGGCGGCCGAGCCGAATACGGCCACGTAGAGCGCCTGCAGCCCCAGGTCCTGCCCGATCTGGTGCCAGTACATCGGCTGCCGCAGCAGGTCGCCGAAGGAGAGCCAGTAGTGGGTGAGCAGCCAGGGCTGGATCGCGTGCAGCTGCGGGAAGCCGTCCAGCACCTGCACGATGATCACCAGGCCGACCGTGCTCGCCATCGCGGCGATCCCGCTGCCGGTCAGGGTGGAGATGAAGAGCCCGACCGCCACCAGCCCGGCCAGCGAGAGCGCCACCACCCCGCAGATCAGCACCACCCGCAGCAGGGCCGCGCCCAGGCCGATGGTGTCCCCCGAGAGCAGCGTGACATCGCCGACCGGGAAGAGGATCGAGCCGACGATCAGACCGGAGAGCGCCACCGCCAGTGTGGCCGCCACGCAGAAGGCCATCGACGCGGTGAACTTGGCCGCCAGCAGCCGGCTGCGACCGGCCGGGGCGACCAGCAGGTAGCGCAGCGTCCCGGTGGCCGCCTCGCCGGCCACCGAGTCGCCGGCCACCACGCCCACCGTCATCGGCAGGAAGATCGGCAGCGAGGTGGCCAGCGCGGTGAAGGTCAGGAAGACGCCGTTCTGGGTGACCTGGGCGATGAAGGCCGGTCCGCCGTCGCCGTGCAGGTTGCCGGTCTCGATCCGCACCACCACGCCGATCAGGATCGGCACCACGGCCAGCACGCCGAGCAGCGCGAGCGTCCGCAGCCTGCGGAAGGTCAGCGTCAGCTCGCTGCGGAAGAGCGCGAGGAACCCGGGGAGACTCTGCGCCCGCGGTCCGGCGGCGGCCGGGTCCGCCACCGCCACCCCCGCCGCCGCTCCCACCCCCGCCGCCGCTCCCGCTCCCGCCGCGGCTCCCGCTTCCGCCGTGCCGGCGCCCGCCGTCTCAGCCCGCGACATCGAAGCCCTCCCCGGTCAGCGCCACGAAGGCGTCCTCCAACGTGCCCCGCTCCAGGCTGAAACCGCGCACCCGTACCCCGGCCGCCACCAGCGCGGCGCACAGCTCGGGCAGCGACTCCTCGTCGACGGTGGCCAGTTCGCCGTCCACCCGGCCCTCACCGACCCGCAGGTCCGCCAGGCGGCGCTCGGTCAGCACGGCCAGCGCCGCCGCCGTGTCCGCCGTCCGCACCACCAGCCGGCCTTGGGCCCGGGCGGCCAGTTCGGCCACCGTGCCCTGCACCACCAGCCGGCCCTTGGACATCACGGCGGCGTGCGTGCAGACCTGCTCGATCTCGTCCAGCAGGTGGGAGGAGAGGAAGACGGTGGTGCCCTCCGCCGCGACCTCGCGCACCAGTGCCCGGATCTCCCGCATGCCCTGCGGGTCGAGGCCGTTGGTCGGCTCGTCCAGCACCAGCAGCTCGCGCGGCCGCAGCAGCGCGGCGGCCAGGCCGAGCCGCTGCTTCATGCCCAGCGAGTAGGCCCGCGCCTTCTTCCCCGCCGCGGCCGCCAGGCCCACCCGCTCCAGCGCGTGGGCCACCCGCTGTTCGCGGGTGCGCGGGTCGCAGGTGGGGTCGGCCGAGTCGTAGCGGACCAGGTTGTCCCGCCCGGAGAGGAACCCGTAGAGCGCGGGCCCCTCGATCAGCGCGCCGACCCGGGGCAGTACGCTGCCCGCCGACTGCGGCATCGGGGCGCCGAGCACCGTCGCCACGCCGGCGGTCGGGGCGATCAGGCCCATCAGCATCCGGATCGTGGTGGTCTTGCCCGAGCCGTTCGGACCGAGGAACCCGAAGACGCTGCCGCGCGGCACGGTCAGGTCCAGCTGGTCCACGGCCAGTTGGCCGCCGGCGAACCGCTTGGTCAGGCCCTGGGTGCGGATCACCGGCGGGCCGTCGAAGGGGACCGCGGCCGCCTCGGCGACCCGGCCCCCCTCGACGGCCCCCGCCGCGGCCGCGGCCGGAGACTGCGTCATCGCTACTCGACTCCCGCCGCTGCCTGCAGCACGGGCAGGGTGACGGCACCGGCGTAGACCCGGTTGTCGTCGGTGATCAGCACGTTGAGCACCTTGGTGCTGATCAGCCGGCCGCCGGCCACGGGCTTGCCGAGCGACTTGATCAGCTCACCGGCGTTCGGCAGCGCCTGCTTCGGGTGGTGGCCGCCGGCCGGCCGGCCGCCGTCCGCCGGGGTGCTCGCGCCCTGCGCGGGCAGCGTGAAGGAGAGCACGGCGGTCCAGTCGGTGCCGGTCACCTTCGCGCCGCCCTGGTCCTGCTGCGGGTGGCCGCCCTGCGGGTGCCGCGCCGGCTGCCCGGTTGTCTGCCCGGTTGTCTGCCCGGTTGTCTTCCCGGCTGTCTGCTGGACCACCTCGGCGCCCTTGGGCGGGGTGAAGTCGAAGGTGCTCGCGCTCGGCGCGGCGAAGGAGACGTCGCTGAAGTGCACGTCCAGCACGGTGCCGCCGGAGGCGGCGGTGGCCGTCACCGCGAGCGGGGTGCCGGTGGCGGCGTCCACCGCGATCCGCACCTCGCCGATCGTCGAGCCGGAGTGCGCGGGCTTGACGCTCAGCTGGTAGGCGTCCCGCCCGGCCACCGAGACGCTGCCGGCCACCGTGATGTCCGAGCTGCCCGCGCTGTCGGCCAGGAACTGCCGGGCGGCCTCCTCCGGGGTGGTCGGCACGCCGCTCAGCGGGGACTTCGCGTCCTCGGCGGCGGCCTGGCCGCCCGTCAGGTGCACGGCCTGGTTGCTCGCGCTGTCCCAGGCCCAGAGCTGGTTCCCGTCGCGGATCAGGTCGTACTCGGCCAGCGGCTCGACCAGCGCGATCCGCTGCTTGTCCGGGCCGTCGGCCGCGACCCGCAGCGTGTGGTCGCCGGAGAGCAGGGTGGCCAGCTGGGCCTGCGGGTCGGCGCTCGCGCCGCCGCCGTCCTGCTTGGCCTGACCGCTGCCGCCGGCCGCCCCCGCGGCACCCGCCGCCGCCGCGGCCGCGCCGCCCCGGCCCGCGAGGTCGAGCACCTGGCTCGGGATGCCGAGGTCGGTGGAGACCTGCACCGTGCCGCTCAGCGCGGTGGTCCGGTTCGCCAGCACCTTGGCGACCAGCTGCTGGGCCGTCACCTGGGGCAGGCTCGGGGTCCCGGGGCTGGCCAGGGCCGGCACCACGGCCACGCCCGTCGCGGCGATGGCGGCGACCGCCACCGGCACCAGCACCCGGACCGCGGTGCGGCGCCGTGCCCGGTAGGGAGCGCCGAGCGCCTCGGCCGGTGCCGACCCGTCCGGTTCCCGCTGTTCGTCGAACCCCGCGTACCCGCTGCTCATGGTGTCAGCCCCTCCGTCGAACTCCCGATCGTGCCTTCCCTCATGGCATCCATTAGAGACCCGCGGCACCTCCGGCCGCATCGCCCCGCAGGGTTAAGCCGGGCTACATCGCGTGGAGCAAACGACCCTGAGGCCGTATCAGGGTTGTCGGGGTCGGCGGGTCCTCCTGCTGGCGTAGGGTCGGCCCATGGACGCCACGCCACCCTCCACGCCGACCGCGCGGCCGAGTGCTTCGCAGCCGCCCGCGCCCGTGCCGGTGCCCGCGCCTGCGCCCGTGCCGGCGCAGCCGACCGCGACCGCGATGCGCCGCGCCCTGCGCCGCGCCCGCGACGGGGTGGCGCTGGACAGAGCCGAGGCCGCCGTGCTGCTGCAGGCCCGTGACCAGGACCTGGCCGACCTCTGCGGCACGGCCGCCCGGCTGCGCGACCAGGGCCTGGCGGCGGTCGGGCGCTCCGGCGTCATCACGTACTCCCGCAAGGTCTTCGTCCCGCTCACCCGGCTCTGCCGGGACCGCTGCCGCTACTGCACCTTCGTCACCGTCCCCGGCAAACTGCGCCGCGCCGGGCAGGGGATGTTCCTGTCACCTGACGAAGTACTGGAAATCTGCCGCCAGGGCGCCGCACTGGGCTGCAAGGAGGCCCTGTTCACGCTCGGCGACCGCCCCGAGGACCGCTGGCCCGAGGCCCGCGAGTGGCTGGACGCGCACGGCTACGACGACACCATCTCCTACCTGCGGGCGATCTCCATCCGGGTGCTGGAGGAGACCGGCCTGCTGCCGCACCTCAACCCGGGCGTCTGCACCTGGACCGACTTCCAGCGCCTGAAGCCGGTCTCCGGCAGCATGGGCATGATGCTGGAGACCACCGCGACCCGCCTGTGGTCCGAGCCGGACGGCCCGCACCACGGCTCGCCCGACAAGGAGCCCGCGGTGCGGCTGCGGGCCCTGGAGGACGCCGGGCGCAGCGCCGTCCCCTTCACCACCGGCCTGCTGATCGGCATCGGTGAGACCTACGAGGAGCGGGCCGACTCGCTCTTCGCGATCCGGAGCATCTCCCGCCAGTACCACGGCATCCAGGAGGTGATCATCCAGAACTTCCGGGCCAAGCCCGACACCGCGATGCGCGGCATGCCGGACGCGGAGCTGCAGGAGATCGCCGCCTGCATCGCGGTCGCCCGGGTGGTGCTCGGCCCCGGGATGCGGCTGCAGGCGCCGCCGAACCTGGTGGCGGGGGAGTACCAGCTGATCATCGGCGCGGGCATCGACGACTGGGGTGGCGTCTCCCCGCTCACCCCGGACCACGTCAACCCCGAGGCGCCCTGGCCGCAGATCGAGGAGCTGGCCGCCCGCACCGCCGAGCAGGGCTACCGGCTGCGCGAGCGGCTGACGGTCTATCCGGAGTTCCTGCGGCGCGGCGAGCCCTGGCTGGACCCGCGGATCCGCCCGCACGTGGCGGGCCTGCTGGAGCCGGAGACCGGGCTCGCCCTGGAGACGGCACCGGTGCTCGGCCGGCCCTGGCAGGAGCCGGAGGACCTCGGCTCCTCGGGCCGCACCGAGCTGCACCGCGAGATCGACACCGAGGGCCGCGGGGCGGAGCGGCGCGGCGACTTCGACGAGGTGTACGGGGACTGGGGCGCCCTGCGCGAGCAGGCCGCCGCCGTGCCCGCCGCCCGGCTGCCAGGCGACCTGCGCTCGGCGCTCGCGGTGGCCGCCGACGACCCGACGAAGCTGACGGACGACCAGGCGCTGACCCTCTTCCAGGCCGAGGGCGCCGGGCTGGACGCGCTCTGCCGGATCGCCGACGACGTGCGCCGCTCGGCGGTCGGCGACACCGTCACCTACTGCGTCACCCGGAACATCAACTTCACCAACGTCTGCTACACCGGCTGCCGCTTCTGCGCCTTCGCCCAGCGCCGCACCGACGCCGACGCCTACACCCTCTCGCTCGACCAGGTCGCCGAACGCGCCGCCCAGGCCTGGCAGGTGGGCGCCACCGAGGTCTGCATGCAGGGCGGCATCCACCCCGACCTGCCGGGCAGCGCGTACTTCGACATCGCGCGGGCCGTGAAGGAGCGGGTGCCCGGCATCCACGTGCACGCCTTCTCGCCGATGGAGGTGGTCAACGGCGCCACCCGCACCGGGCTGTCGATCCGCGAGTGGCTGACGGCGGCGAAGGAGGCGGGCCTGGACACCATCCCCGGCACCGCCGCCGAGATCCTGGACGACGACGTCCGCTGGATCCTCACCAAGGGCAAGCTGCCGGCCGACACCTGGGTCGAGGTCGTCAGCACCGCCCACGAGCTGGGCATCCGCTCCTCCTCGACGATGATGTACGGCCACGTCGACACCCCCGCCCACTGGCTGGGGCACCTGCGCCTGCTGGCCGCCATCCAGCAGCGCACCGGTGGCTTCACCGAGTTCGTCACCCTCCCGTTCATCCACACCAACGCCCCCGTCTACCTGGCCGGCATCGCCCGCCCCGGACCCACCCACCGGGACAACCGCGCCGTGGTGGCGATGGCCCGGCTGCTGCTGCACCCGCACATCCCCAACATCCAGACCAGCTGGGTCAAGCTGGGCGCGGAGGGGGCCGCCGAGATGCTGCGCGGCGGTGCCAACGACCTGGGCGGCACGCTGATGGAGGAGACCATCTCGCGGATGGCGGGCTCCGCCTACGGCAGCTACAAGTCGATCCGCGACCTGGAGGCCATCGCCGAGGCGGCCGGCCGCCCCTCGCGGCAGCGGACCACGACGTACGGCGAGGTGAGCGCGGAGCGGCGCGCGGCGGCGCTGGCCTCGGACGGGCACCTGCCGGAGCTGCTGCCGGTGCTGGAGTAGGGCGCGGCGGCATCCGGGGTGGCAGCGCGGCCGCTCGGCCGGTTGGCTGCTCGGCCGCTCAGAGGCCGGTGGTGTCCAACGCCAGGTCGAACGGCGCCGGCAGGTGGAGGACGGCCCCGAACGGGTGGGGGCCGTCCACCACCGCGTAGCCGAGGTCGTGCGGTTCGGCGAACAGGGTGCACGTGCGGTCCTGGCGGTCGGCCAGGAGGTAGAGCGGGGCGCCGTACTGCGCGTAGCGCTTGCGCTTGACGACCCGGTCGGTCTCGCCGTTCGACTCCGAGGTCACCTCGACCACCAGGAGGGTCTGGTGGGGGAGCAGCGCCCCGGCTCCCTCGGCCAGCTCCTGCGGCAGGACGGCGAGGTCGGGGATGTACCAGTTCGGCGAGCCGGGCAGGTCGAGGTTGCCCGAGCCGATGATGCAGCCGAGCTCATCGGCCTTGGCATCGAGCTGGCGGCGGATCCTGGCAGCCGTCTTCTCGTGGTCCCACATCGGTGACACCAGGACGATCCGCCCTTCGATGACCTGCGCCCACCGATGGTCGATGAGCTGGACGGCGTACTTCAGTGCTGCTTCGTGGTCGACGTCCCCGTACGCGATGGGTTGTGCACTCACGCTGACCATCCCTTCGCCTGGGCCGGGCCGGTGTCCGCTCGGCATCCACGGTACCGGGGTCCGACCGACCGCAGTGGTCACGCCGCCACCGGCTCCCGCGTCGCGCTGCGCAACTGCTCCCGCGTCGCGCGCAGGGCCGCCCGGGCGTTGGCGGCACCGACGGCGGTCGCCGCGTGGCCGCCGCCGATGGCGAGGACCGGTGTGCCGCGCCCGGCGCAGCGGCCGCAGCGGCCGGGCCCGGCCACCGGGGCGTTGCACTCCGTGCACTCCGCGCGCTCGGGCGGCGGGGTTGTCGGTGGCGCTGTCGGTGGCGCTGTCGACGGGGCTGTTGGCGGGGCTGTTGGTGGGTCCGTCAGCGGGGCCGGCAGGGAGCCCGGCACGGGCGGCATCTTGCGCTGCAACCGGTCGCGCAGCAGGCCCAGCGGCGAGTGCAGCGGTGTGGGCAGTGTGGGCAACAGTGCCTGGGCGAGGTCGGCGAGCGTGCTCCCCCGCTCCAGCCAACTCGCCACCAGCGGCGCCAGCTGCAGCGCCTCGGCCTCGCCGAGCCGCAGGCGGCGCTCGGGTCGGATCACCCGGTAGAGCGCGGCCACGGCCTCGCGCAGCACAGGGTCGGGTTCGGCGGGTGGGTCGGGTGCGACCGGACGGGTGGGGAGGGGGGTGGGTACTTTCCCCCGGTTCTTTCTCTTTTGGCTGACAGGGGATCCGGGTCTCACCGCACCGGGTCCCTGGATGGTGGCAGTCGGCGCCACCAGCCGCGGAGTCTCGTATTGCGGAGTGTCGTAGACGTGGACCTCGCTGCGGAGCTTCCCGTCCGGGAGCCGCACGGCCAGCACGTGGTAGTAGCCCGCCTCCCGCAGCTCCTTGAGCGCCTTGTGGACGGCGGTCCGCCCCTGCGGGCTGGAGTCGGCCATCCGCCGCCCGTCCTCGCACCAGCCGTCGGGGCGGGAGAGCAGGTCGCAGAGCAGGCCGCGCGCGGTGAAGCTCAGGCCGCGGTTCTGCAGCAGGGCGTTGGGCAATACCGCGAAGTCGCGCCGATGAGCGGTAACATGAAGGTGCATCACGAGACTTGCCTCCGAGTGTTGTCGGGAGCCGGCCTCCGAGTGCCAAGCCCCGGGGTGTTGGAGCACCGCCGGGGCAAACTGGCTTTCTGGTGGCTTTTCCACGGAACGTAGCACGCCAACTCCCGTGCACCATCGCGCATTCACTCGAACGGGCTGCGCAGGGGGCGCGCATCCACTCGCACACGCCCGGCGCGCGCCTGCTCGGTCGGGGAGCGGGGCTGGCCTCACCCGCCCGCGGGCCCAGGTCGATACCGCCTCGTCCGAGTGCTCCGTGGTGTCGTCGGCATGGAAATCACCGCGCACACCGCGACCGACTCCTCGTCGAGAACCTCGTAGAGCTCGTTCTTGAGATCGCCCCAACCCATGCCACCGGCCGGGGCGGCCCGGAAATGACTTGGGGTCAGCTGACATCATTCCTTCGAGCACGAGGATGATCACCAAGCGGAGTCACACGGGGGTACGGATGAGATTGCGGCCGAAGGCAGTGGCAGTGACGGTCGGGCTGGTGCTCCCGCTGGCGGCCGGGTGCGGCGGCTCGGGCGGGGTGCCGGGGCCGGCGGGGAGCCACGCGGCGCAGGTGCCGCCGCCGGCGACGGGTGGCGCGGGTCCGGCGACGCCGGGTGCGGGGTCCTCGTTCCCGGCGAGCGGGCTGGTGATCAGTGCCGGGTGCACGGTGCCCGCGGACAGCCCGGCGAAGGTGTGGGTCAGCGGGTACGACCCGAGCAGTTGGAAGAAGGTGGCCTCGGCCCAGTTCACGCTGCCGGCCAACGTGGCGATCAGTCCGGTCAGCGGGCAGGACCTGAGCGCGCTCGACGCGCTCTGCGCCGGCAACTTCCCGGTCCCCGGCTCCGATGACGGTGCGCCCTCGGACCAGGCCTTCGGCCCGGAGGTGCGGCAGCTGTTCGACCACGACTTCACCCACCTCGCGGTTGTCACCTCGGACGCCAAGACCGGGGCCAGCCACGTCGGATACGTCGACCTGGCAGGCAAGTTCACCGACCTGACCGGGGACAGTACGGGCTTCACCAGCACCCCCGCGGAGCGCGACGCACTCTTCGCCCCCGACGGGTCGAGCGTCTGGTTCAGCTACCGCGACGCCGCGGGCCAGCAGCACATCGCCAGCCGCGCCGTCTCGGGCGGCCACCAGATCACCGAGCAGTGGACGGGCGCGCCCGGCACGCTCGGCAACGTCACCCTGGCGCTCGGCGGCAGCCCGCTGCACGGGGTGCTGGGCGGGGACCTGTCCTTCAGCCCGGACGGCAAGCGGGTGGTCGGCTTCGTCGACGGCCAGGGCGAGAACGTCGTGAACGTGGCGGCCAGCGGCCTGCTGTCCACGGCCTCCGCCCCCGCCGCGATCCCGGACCTCGACTGCCGACCGGTCGGCTGGGTCGACGACCACACCATCCTCTGCGGTCACTCCGCCCTCGGCAGCGTCGACAGCTCGGGGGCGAACTACCAGAACAACATCTGGACCATCGACGTCGACAAGATGCAGCCCGGGGCCTGGGACCACGCGAAGGACGCCGCCTCGCCCCCGCTGCTTCCGGTGACCGACCGCAAGAACCTGCCGGTCGCGATCTCTCCCGACGGGAAGCGGGTGCTGTTCCGCTCGTTGCAGGGATCGACCGAGCAGCCCTTCGTCACCGATCTCACCCCCGGCGCGCAGCCGCAGCAGATCACCGCCCCGGACGCCGCCACGGCCCTCGGGACGGGGGACGTGGTCATCGACTGGCGCTAGCGGTGGGCGGTTCGCCCGGCTCCGCACGCCGGTGGCGCAGGGCCCGAACGTGCCGCAGGCCCGGCCGTATCGGCCGGGCTGCTGGCGGGTGCCTGGCGGGTGCCTGGCGGGGTGAGAGGGGCGGGAGGGGCTCAGGCGGCGAGCTTCAGGGCGGCCAGGGCGCGGCGGGCGGTGCGGGCGCGCAGGCGGATGGTGACGAGGCGGGCGACGGCCTCGCACAGGGCCATCAGGACGAAGGCGGCGACCCAGGCCTGGGAGCCGGTGATGTCCTGGTCGCGGCTGAAGTCGGCCACGGTGGTGGCGAAGTGGGTGTGCTCGGTGGCGAGCACGAAGACGATGCGGGCCCCGATGCCGCCGACCCACAGGGCCGCGGCGGCCAGGCCGGCCTTGGCGTGCACGCCCTCGTCGTGGGTGGCCCAGACCCGGGTGGTGGCGCCGGCGGCGATGCCGAGCGCGGTGCCGAGACCGGCCAGGGCGAGTTCGAGGCCGAGGTCGCCACCGGCGGTGGGGATGGAGCGCAGGTAGTAGGCGGCGGTACCGGCGACCAGGACGATCGGCAGGACCAGGCCCGCCAGGTCGAGGCGTCCGCCGCGGATCTGGCGAACGACGAGGAGGACCAGGACCAGCTGCACGCAGTACTCGGTGGTGTTCATGGGAAGACCTTCCCGCGCCGGGCCCTGGTGCGGCGTCAACCCCGGGGTGGGGCCGCCGGTTGAACCGCGTCCTCCACCCCCGGGTGGAGGCGGGGGTGGAGGGCAGGGCCCAACCGGCACCGTCGGGGAGCGCTACGGCGTGGTGAGGTCCTTGTAGTGGACGGTGGCGCTGCGCCGGATCGTCATGCCGAGCTTCTCGTAGAGCGACAGCGCGCCGGTGTTGGAGTGCGTCCAGAGCGTGCAGACCGGCCGGCCCTGGCGGTGGAAGCCGCGGAAGGTGTGCTGCAGCAGGACGCGGGCGATCCCCTGGTTGCGGTGGTCGCGCCGCACCGCGACCCGCTCGATGTAGCCCTCGCCGCTCTCCGGGACGTCCAGCGACAGCACCGCGCCGACGAGTTGGTCCCCGGCGAAGGCCAGCATCGAGACGGCCGGTGCGAAGGTGGCGCGCTCGACGGTGAGCAGCGCCCACTCCTCGTAGGACCGCCGGCGCTGCTGCCACTCGTCGAAGGCGTCCTCGGTGAGTTGGTGCGCCGCCCGCTCGTCGCCGGGCCGGAACGGGCGGACCGTGATGCCCGCCGGCGGCTCGGGCACCACCGGTTCGGTGGGCGAGATGAGCTCCAGCAGCCAGCTGGTGACCATCGGCACGTAGCCGTGCCGTCGAAGCAGTGCGACGCCCTGGTGATCGCGGTCCGGGACGGTCTGGGCGATCCGCGTGCCACCCGACTCGCGGGCCCGCGCCTCGACCCAGGTCAGCAGCGAGTCGCCCAGGCCCAGCCCCCGGTGACCGGGGTGGACGTCGACCTCGGAGCGCCGGTTCACCCAGGCGCGGCCCGCCAGTTCGCCGTCCGGTGCGAACACGAGCAGGGTGTCCAGCGCCGGATCCAGGCCGGGCCGGGCGAGGTCCGCGGCGACGATGTCGAGATCGGTCTCGACGCTTCCGTCCAACTCCTCTTCACAGGAGGCGATCAGACGGTACATCAGTTCGATGTCGGCGGTGGTCGCCGGGCGGCTGCGGTAGCCGGGCGGCAGGTGGTGGGGTAGGAGAGCAGGCATGTGATGAACCCTGGGCCATCACTCCGCACCCTGTCGACCCGTTTCGCGGCTCCGGGGGTCCGCGGCGGCTCCGGGTGGCGCGGCGCCCACTCCCAGGAATGCGGGAACGCCGATTTCCGACTCTGCCGCGCCGGGGCTGGAAATACCTCGGGAAACGGCCTCCGAATGGGAACCCCGCGAGGGTCCCGTCCGTTCTCAATAAGGCTGATCAGCGCGGTATTTGACACTCTGGGCTATTTCGCCGAGCTGTGATTTACTCCCGCAATGACTTCCCAGACGATCACCGCGTCCTCGTCCGGCACCTGGCAGCTCGGCAACCTGACGGTCAACCGGCTCGGCTTCGGCGCGATGCGCCTGACCGGCACCGGCCCCTTCGACATGGGTGTCCCCAGCGACCGCGCCCGGTCGATCGCGGTGCTGCGGCGCGCGGTGGAGTTGGGGGTGAACCACATCGACACCGCCGCGTTCTACTTCTCCGCGCTCCGCTCGGCCAACGAGCTGATCAACACCGCGCTCGCGCCCCGCACCGAGGACCTGGTGATCACCACCAAGGTCGGCCCGGGCCGGGACAACAGCGGCGAGTGGTGGTGGGCCGAGCCGGCCCAACTGCGCGGGCAGGTGGAGGAGAACCTGCGCCAGCTCGGCCGCGACCACCTCGACGTGGTGAACCTGCGGAACAAGGGCAGGGCGGTTGCGCCCCTCGTCGAGCGGTTCGGCGCGCTGGCCGAGCTGCGTGAGGCGGGGCTGATCCGGCACCTGGGGCTCTCCAACGTGACGGTCGAGCAGCTCGCCGCCGCGCGGGCCGTCGCGCCGGTGGTCTGCGTGCAGAACCGGTTCGGCATCGGTGCCACGGCCGAGCAGCGCGAGGTGCTGCGGGTCTGCGGGGAGCGGGGTGTGGCGTTCGTGCCGTTCTTCGCGATCGCGGGGGAGGGGCGCGAGGAGGGCGTCGCCGAGGGCCAGGACCAGGCGGTGCTCGACATCGCCCGGGCGCACGGGGCCTCGGTCGCCCAGGTGCGGCTGGCCTGGACCCTGCAGCAGGGCCCGCACGTGCTGGCCATCCCGGGCACCGGCAACCCGGACCACCTGGTGGAGAACGTGGCGGCCGCCGCGCTGCGGCTCACCGAGGCGGAGCTGGCCCGGCTCGACGCCGTCTGAGGCCGGGCCGGGCGGCGGCGGTCGGGCGGCGGCGTCGGGCGGCGGCGTCGGGCGGCGCTGGCGTTGACGTCAGGGTCAAGGTCTACGGTCGAGGGGACCGAGCGGGCAGGAGGCCATGGGATGCGGATCGGGGAGCTGGCGGAGCGTGCGGGAACGACCACCCGCACCTTGCGGTACTACGAGTCGCGCGGCCTGCTGACCGCCCGGCGCACCGGCAACGGCTACCGGGCGTACGGGGAGGACGAGCTGCGGCTGGTCCGCCAGATCCGGCTGCTCCAGGACTTCGGCTTCGAGCTGGAGGACACCCGCCCCTTCGTGGAGTGCCTGCGGGCGGGGCACGCGGCGGGTGACTCCTGCCCGGCCTCGCTGGAGGTCTACCGGCGCAAGCTGGCCGAGCTGGACGACTGCCTGGCCCGGCTCGGCGCGGTGCGCGAGCAGGTGGCGGGGCAGCTGGCCCGCGCCGAGTTGGAGGTGGCGAGCGCGCACGCGGAGCCCCGGTGCGAGTGGACGGCCCAGCAGTCGCCGGCCCGGCAGACAGTGACTCAACAGGCAGCGACTCAACAGGCCGCGGCCCAACAGGCCGCGGCCCAACAGACAGTGGCCCAACAGACACGGGAGGACGAGGTAGATGGCTGAGAAGGTGGCAGCGGTGACCGACGCGAGTTTCGGCGTGGAGGTGCTGGAGAGCGAGCTCCCGGTGCTGGTCGACTTCACCGCCGACTGGTGCCCGCCGTGCCGGATGATCGCACCGGTGCTGGACGCGGTGGCGGTCGAGGAGGCGCACCGGATCAAGGTGGTCTCGCTCGACGTGGACACCAACCCCGAGACGCAGGCCGCCTACGGAGTGCTCTCGATGCCGACCCTGATGGTCTTCAAGGGCGGCGAGCCGGTGAAGGTGATGGTCGGCGCCCGGGCGAAGGCCAAGCTGCTGCGGGAGCTGGCCGAGGTGGTCGCCTAGGAGCTGGGTGGCCGGGGTGGGCGCCGCGAGGCGCTGAAAGCACCTTGCGCGATGGTGGGTGTGCTGCCTATCCTCCTGCTCAGCGCGTTGATGGAGACGAGTAACCGCGGGATTCCGCGAGCCGAGAGAGCCGCCGGCAGCTGTGAAGGCGGCCTCGTGCCCGTGGTGAAGACACTCCGGAGTGCTGAGCAGTGCAAGAGGCCGCCCCCGGCCGCCGAGCGGCAGGGTGGCGACGAAAGTGCGGTGGCACCGCGAGTCACCCTTCTCGCCCGCACTTCCAAGGGATCACGTCGAGGTCCGTGGAGGACTGCGATGATCCACCCCGTCGAGCGCACCATGGTCGCCGACCTGCGCCAACACGCCGAAGAATCCCCCGGGGCCGGCCGGACGGTCACCGTCGCCGGCTGGGTGCACACCCTGCGCCTGCAGAGCACGATGCAGTTCGTCCTGGTCCGCGACCAGAGCGGCATCGTCCAGGTCACCCACCGCAAGGCGGACGACGAGCTGACCGCCGTGCTGGACGGTCTCACCACCGAGTCCGCGGTGCGGATCACCGGCCGGGTGGTCGCCAACCCGGTGGTCAAGCTGGGTGGCCTGGAGCTGGTCCCCGAGACGGTGGAGGTGCTCAACCGGGCCGCCGCGCCGCTGCCGATCGACGAGCACTCGGGCCCCGAACCCCGGCTGGACTGGCGGTTCCTGGACATCCGGCGCCGCCCGGCGGCCCAGCTGGTCTTCGCCGTGCAGACCACCTTCGAGGCGGGCATGCGCGAGTACGCCTACGCGGCCGGCTGCACCGAGCTGCACACCCCGAAGCTGATGGGCACCGCCTCCGAGTCCGGCGCCGAGGTCTTCGAGCTGGGCTACTTCGGCGGCAGCGCCTACCTGGCCCAATCGCCGCAGTTCTACAAGCAGATGGCGATCGCGAGCGGCATCGACCGGGTCTTCGAGATCGGGCCGGTGTTCCGCGCCGAGCCCTCCTACACCTCCCGGCACGCCACCGAGTTCACCGGTGTCGACGTCGAACTCGCCTGGACCACCGACGTCGAGGAGGTGCAGCGGTTCGAGGAGGAGATGATCGCGCACGCCCTGGGTCGGGTGGCCGAGCGCCACGGTGCCGCGATCCAGGAGGAGTTCGGGGTGGCGGTGACGGTGCCGACCACGCCGTTCCCGCGGGTCACCATGGCCGAGGCGCACCGGATCCTGCGCGAGGAGCTGGGCTGGGACCCCGAGGGCGTCAAGGTCGACCTCGACCCCGAGGGCGAGCGCGCGCTGTCGGCTCACTTCCAGCGGGAGACCGGGCACGAGTTCGTCTTCGTCACCCACTACCCGGCCGGGATCAGGCCGTTCTACCACGCCCGACCGGCCGACCGGCCCGACCTCACGCTCAGCTTCGACCTGCTCTGGAAGGGCCTGGAGGTCACCACCGGTGCCCAGCGCGAGCACCGCTACGAGGTGCTGGTCGAGCAGGCGGCGCAGAAGGGCATGCGGACCGAGCCGCTGGCCGACTACCTGAACTGCTTCCGCTACGGCTGCCCGCCGCACGGCGGCTTCGGGATGGGCCTGGGGCGGATGCTGATGGTGCTGCTCGGCCTGGGCTCGCTGCGCGACGCGGTCTTCCTCTTCCGCGGGCCGAACCGCCTGACGCCGTGACCCGCTGACGCCGTGAGCCCTTCGCGCGGCTCATGGCGTCAGCGGAGCCGTCAGCCGACCAGCAGCTGCGCCTTCAGGTCGCGCAGGTCGCGGTTGTCCAGGCCCAGGCCGTTCTTCAGGTAGCCGTTGAAGGAGCCGAAGTCCTTGGTGACCTCGTCGAACCCGGCGTTCAGGTACTCGGGCCGCACGTCCAGCAGCGGCTTGTAGATCGCCTGGTAGGCGGGCGGCAGCTTCGCCAGGGTGGCCGCGTTGAGGGCCGCCCGGTAGGTGTTGCTCGCCAGGTAGTCGGCCATCACCGTGTCGCTCGGCACGCCGAGCGCGGTGAGCAGCGCGGCGCTGGCCCAGCCGGTGCGGTCCTTGCCGGCGGTGCAGTGGTAGAGCACGTTCTCGTCGTCGCGCTCCACCAGCGCGGTGAAGACCGCGTGGTAGGCGGACTTGGCGGACGGCGCGGCGACCATGGTGCGCTCGGCGTCCTCCATCTGCTGCACGGCGGCGGCCGGGGTGGTGACGTTGAACGCGCCGGTGTCGGCGACGCCCAGCACGTTCTCGCTGAACTCCTTCGCGCCGGCCGGCAGCCGGTCGGGGGCGGCCTGCTGCTCGCCGGGCGTGCGCAGGTCGAAGACGTCGGCGATGCCCAGGCGGCGCAGCTCGGCCAGGTCGGCGGCGCTCAGCTGGCTGAGGTCGCCGGAACGGTAGACCACGCCCATCCGCACCCAGTGGCCGTCGGCGGTGCGGTAGCCGCCGGCGTCACGGAAGTTGGGGGCCGAGGCCAGGTGCAGCGAGCGGTCGGCGATGGTCAGCGGGTCGCCGTGGTCCGGGACCAGCTGGAAGTACCAGCGGTCGGCGGCCGGCACCTTGACGGTCACGGTGGCCGAGCCGGTGGCGCGGGCGACCGGCTCGCGGTGCGCGATGTCGTCCTGGTCCTGGCCGGCGTAGACGGTGACGTGGTGGGTGCCGGGGGCGGTCCAGGTCAGGGTGAAGCTGCCGTCGGCCTGCTGGGTCGCGGTGGCGGTGGTGAACGGGATGGCGGCGGAGCGGTGGTGCGTGTCGGCCAGTGCGGGGGAGGCGGTGCCGAGCAGGAGGGCGCTGGTCAGGGCGGTGGCGGCGGCAACCAGGCGGGGAGAAGTGCGCATGCCCGGAGGCTAGACATGCCAGAGTGGCACGTTGTGACATCAAGGTGGCGCACCGGCAACACCTTGTTGAAGAGCAGATGTTCGACGGAAGCGTCGCCACCCGTCACCCGGAGCAATTACAGTGCCATGTCGCCGGGGGGAGGCCTCCGGGCGCATTACGCCGTCCAGTGAAAGGCCGTCATCCGTGATACCCCTGTGGTCACGCGCCCAGCAGCAGGACTACCGCAGCCGGGTCCGCGGCTGCCTGCTCGGCGGCGCGATCGGTGACGCGCTCGGCGCCGGCATCGAGTTCGACACGCTCGACAAGATCCGGCGGGACCACGGCCCGGACGGCGTGACCGGCTTCGTCACGGCCTACGGCAAGCGCGGCGCCGTCACCGACGACACCCAGATGACCCTCTTCACGGTGGACGGCCTGATCCGGGCCCACGTCCGCCAGGCCGCCGGCGGCTGGCACCCGCCCACCGACGTGCACCACGCCTACCTGCGCTGGGCCGCCACCCAGCGCGACTGGGGCCCGGACGAGCGGCGCCGCGACCTGGGCTGGCTCGGGCGCGAGGAGTGGCTCTACGCGCGGCGGGCGCCGGGCTCGGCCTGCCTGTCCGGTCTCTCCGGGCCGGACGCCGAGCGGCTGGGCACCCTGGAGGCGCCGAAGAACCCGCACTCCAAGGGCTGCGGCACGGTGATGCGGGCGGCGCCGTTCGGGCTGCTGCTCGGTTGGGAGCCCGGTCTGGTCTTCCAACTGGCGCTCGAATGCTCGGTGCTGACCCATGGCCACCCGACCGGCTACCTCTCCGCCGGGGCGCTGGCGGTGATCGTGCACGCCGTGCTGCGCGGCGCGACGGTGGAGGAGGGGGTCGAGCTGGCGCTCGGCCTGCTGGGCGAGCGGCCGGGCCACGAGGAGACCTCGGCGGCGCTGCGCGGGGCGCTGGCGGCGGTGCGGGCCGGCGAGCCGTCGGCGGAGCGGGTGGCCGCGCTGGGGGAGGGCTGGGTGGCCGAGGAGGCACTGGCGATCGGGGTGTACTGCGCGCTGGTCGCCGAGGACGTGCGCAGCGGCCTGCTGCTCGCGGTCAACCACTCGGGGGACAGCGACTCGACCGGGACGGTCTGCGGCAACCTGCTGGGCGCGCTGCACGGTGAGACCGCGCTGCCCGCCGAGTGGCTGGTCGAACTGGAGGGCCGGGGCACCGTGCTGGAGCTCGCCGACGACCTGGTGCTGGAGCTGAGCCACGGCGCCGAGCTGCACGGCCCGGGCGCCGGGCCTGCCTGGCGCGAGCGCTACCCGGTGGGGTGAGCGGCTCCCGTCAGGCGGCGCGGCGCGGCCTCAGCGGGCGCCGAACGCGCCGTGCCCGGCGGCACCCGCGAACGCGTGCCAGGCCTCGGGGGAGAAGCGCAGCTGCGGACCGGACGGGTCCTTGGAGTCCCGGACCGCGACGGTGGCCGGCGCGGGTACCGCGACCTCCACGCAGGCGCCGTTCCCGCCGCTGTGGCTGCTCTTGCGCCAGGCCGGGTCAACGGTCAGGGTCTTGGAGCTCATTCTCGTATACCTCCGCATAGGTGGTGATCAGCGACCTCGACTCGGCGACGCCGAAGGCGGCAGCCCGCAGGTGGTCGTAGAGACCGGTATAGCGGCGGACGTCTGCCTCCTTCTCCAGGTACAGGTCGCTCGTCACCCCTTCGAAGTAGACAACTGTGGAATCGGCGGACTCGGGGAACTCCATCAGGGAGAATGTCCCGGTCATACCGGGGTGGGCGCCGCGCGTGAACGGGATCACCTGGATGTTGACGTTCGCCTGCTCGCTGGCCTCCAGCAGCCGGCGCAGCTGCTGGCTCATCACCGTGGGCCCGCCGACCTCCCGGGCCAGCACCGCTTCGTCTATCACCGACCAGAAGCTGGCCAGCTGGTCCTCGCCGGTCAGCCGGTCCTGCCGCTTGAGGCGCACCTCCACCCGGCGGCGGATCGCCTCGGTGTCGGTGTCCGGCTGGGTGCCGTGCACCACCGCCTCCGCGTACTCGCGGGTCTGCAGCAGCCCGGGCACGAAGGAGGACTCGTAGGAGCGGATCGAGAAGGCCGCCGCCTCCAGGCCGATGTAGACGCTGTAGGGGATGTCGCCGAAGTCGTTCCACCAGCCGCGCTGCTTGGACTCCCGGGCCATCTCCAGCAGGCTGCCGCGCATCTTCGGGTCGGTGACCTCGTAGAGCTCGCACAGGTCGCGGACATCGCGCGGGCTGATGCTGCGGCGGCCGTTCTCCAGCCGGCTGATCTTCGACTGGGAGACCATCAGGACGTCGGCGACCTGCTCGGCCGTCATGCCCCGCTGCTCACGCAGGTGGCGCAGTTGCGCCCCCAGCCTTCTGCGGCGGACGGTGGGATTGCTGCTGGCGGACACATGGACCTCCGGCGGGACCTCTACGGTGCTGGGAGCGATTCGGCTGCGGGGCACGGCAGGGGCGGCCGGCGCCTCGATGCCGTTCGACGGCTTGGACAGCGGAACCGACCCCCTCTTTCTCAGCAGCATGTCACTTCCGATCAGCTCGCCGCCGGGGATTGACTCGACCTCCCACGGACTCGGCGAAAGCCGCACGCCGGAACGATTTCAGTGGTAATGCGATCTGTATGCGGAGTGCGTCTCGCGGCCCGGCCCGGTCTGTCCCGGCCTGAAGCGCGCGGAGCGGAGCGGGCCCTGCGGCGGCCCCCGGGGACGACGCAGGGGCGGTCGCGCCCGGCAGCTGCCGGGCGCGACCGCCCCGTGGCCGTGGGGCTGTCAGTTCAGCGCACACCGACCCGGGTGGGTGCGGCGGGCTCGGTGCGACTGCGCGGGATCTGCTCCCCGCCGCTGCGCGCGGCCGGGGCCCGACCCGTCGGGCCGGTGCGGCCCGGCTGGACGGGCAGACCGTTCTGCACGTCCATCACGGCGTGCGCGACCATGCCGCCGAGCGGGTCGTAGCGGATCAGGTCGCGCAGCCGCGACCGTGAGGATCTGCCCTCGTTGCCCGGGTAGAGGTGCTTGCCCAGGCCGACGGCGTGCGCCAGCGCTGCCAGCGCGGCCGTCCGAGGGTCCGGCGGCACGCCGGTGCGGATGGCTGTGTCGAGACGCTGTTTGATCGCAGCGTTCGTACAGTCGTCCGACGCCTGATAGCGCGTCGTCGGCAGGACCCCGCACACCTGGCCAGGAACGGCGGCGACCATGCCGCACCGCTCCAGATGCGCCAGGTAGGTCTGCCGCAGCCCCAGTCGGGGCCCGCCGATCCAGTGCGCGGCACGCACCGGGCTGCCGCGACGGCGCAGCAGCTCCAGGGCGTGGTCCAGGGTCGGGTCACCGGTCGGCCGCGGCAGCACCACGGCGATCCGATCTCCGTCCGGGACGATCCGTCCGGCCAGGGACAGCTCGACGAGCTGTGCCCCGGCGAGTCCGAGGTCGAGGGTTTGCGGCTGCGCGGTGGTACCCGTGGTCGGGTCCAAGGCGAGCAGCAAAAGTTCCTCGGGAATTGTTCTACGGCTCTTGCCCATCCAAGCCTCCCCGCGTGGATGAATGACAGCGTGACGCCTCTCACACGGACTTGTCGAGTACGCCTCCGAATCGTGACCTTGGGCCGGGAACTCTTCCGGGGCGGTCGCGGGGCGCTCGCGGTGCGGGGAACCGGGGGCCGAGAGGGTGACGTCTGAGCCGGGGACAGGCCGCCGACCCGGAATAACCGCCGGTCGGACGGGGTGTGGCGGACTGCGAACGGGCCGCGGTGGCGGAGACTGTACAGGTCGGACCCGCGGCGGTGGAACCCCCGCGGCGTAGGACGATGACCGAGAACGAGGAGGTCGGAACAGGTGGGCGACGCCCCGGAGAAGGTGCAGGACGGGGAGCGGGAGCAGCCCGCGGCTGCCGGGTCGGCGCCGCCGCCGGAGGCGGCCGGGCCGCGGGGGGCGGGACCGGACGGAGCGGGGGGCGGGGCCTCCGCCGGGCCGGCGGTCAAGGGCGGATCGACCGTCCAGCTGCGCGTCCGGGATGCGGACATGAGGACCACCTTCCTGCGGATGCCGGAGCCGGAGCCGGCCGAACCGGTCGAGGCCGACGAGGAGAAGCCGCAGACCGTCGACCCGCGTCTCGCGATCCGGGACGAGCCGGCGGCAGCCGTGGACCAGGTGCCGGTCGACGGGGTGCCGGCCGACGCGGTGCCGGCCGTGGCGGCGCGGGCCGACGCCGTACCTGCTGACGCCGCGCCGGCTGACGCGTCGCCCATCGAACACGAGCCCGCCGCGGCGCCGGCCCCCGAGCCCGCCCCCCTGGCCGCTGCCCCCCTGGCCGCCGTGCTCCTCGCCGCCCCAACGGCCCCGCCCGTGCCGCCCGCGCCCGCCTTCGGCCCTGCCGCCGCTTTCGGGCCTGCCGCCGATTTCGGTCCTGCCCCGGACTTCGGCCCTGCCGCCGACCCCGGTCCCGCCGACCCCGGTCCCGCCGGCGCCGGGGTCGAGCCGCCGGCCGTGCCGGGCCTGACCGCGCTGGGCGGCCGCCCGCGCTCGCGGGCGCGCGGCGCGCTGCGGCGGGCCACCGCCGGCGTGCTGCTGCTCTCCGTGCTGGCCGGCGGCCTTGCGGTGGCCCAGCTGCTGCGCCCGCTGCCCGCCCCCCAGGTGCGGCTGACCGCCGCCACCTCCTACACCTTCGGTGGCGAGGCACCGGCGCTGCCCTGGCCGGCCAAGGGCCAGGCGGCCGCCGAGGTGGTGGGTCTGGGCAGCCTCGGCAGCTCGGGGCCCAAGGCCACGCCGGTCCCGATCGCCAGCGTGACCAAGGTGATGAACGCCTACCTGATCCTGCAGGACCACCCGCTGGCCAAGGGCCAGCCGGGACCGATGCTCACCGTGGACAAGGCGGCCGCCCAGGAGTCGGGCGACTCCGACCAGTCCACCGCCAAGGTGACCGAGGGCCAGCAGATCAGCGAGTACGAGGCGCTGGAGATGCTGATGCTGCCCAGCGCCAACAACATCGCCCGGCTGCTGGCCCGCTGGGACGCGGGTTCGGAGGAAGCTTTCGTCAAGAAGATGAACGACCGGGCCGCCACGTTCGGCATGAGCAGCACCAGCTACGCCGACGCGGCCGGTTACAGCGCCGACACCAAGAGCACCGCCCAGGACCAGCTGAAGCTGGCCGAGGTGGTGATGCAGAGCGAGATCTTCAAGCAGATCGTCGCCGAGCCGGAGTCCACCATCGCCGGCACCAAGATCTACAACACCAACGCGCTGGTCAACAAGAACGGCGTGATCGGCACCAAGACCGGCTCCAGCACGCCGGCCGGCAGTTGCCTGATGTGGGCCGCCACCAAGGAGGTCGGGGGTACCCAGCAGTTGCTCCTCGGGGTCACCCTGGGCCAACCGCCGACCGCCACCGACAACATCCTCAAGGCCGCGCAGACCGTCAGCTCGAAGATCATCACTGCCGGACAGGCCGCGGTCACCGGCCAGACCCTGGCCCACCAGGGCGAGGTGGTCGGCTACCTGGACGACGGGCTGGGCGGCCACCTGCCGGTGGTGGCGGCCAAGGACGTCACGGTGCCCGGCTTCACCGGCGTCTCGGCCCGGCTGACGCTCACCGGCGTGCCCGGGGGCATCGGCCACGCGGCGCCGGCCGGCACCGCCGTCGGCACGCTGACCGCCGGCGAGGGGCCGGCCCAGGTGAAGGTCCCGGTGGTGCTGCAGCGCGACCTGGCGCCCCCGGCGATCGCCGCCCGGCTCACCCGGCTGGGCTGAGGCGCCCAGGGGCGCCTCGGGGGCGCCCAGGAGTGCGCGGGAGCAACCGGGGGCGGCGGAACGCCCGGGAACGCCGAAGGCCCGTACGTCACGACGTACGGGCCTTCGGCGTTCGCGCTACTTCTTGCCCTTCTCCGTGAGCTTGGCCACCCGTGCCTGGACGCCCCAGACGGTGACCCGCCAGAGCGCCTCGAAGACGATGTTGCGGCTCATCTTGGAGGCGCCGTGCTCGCGCTCGACGAAGGTGATCGGCACCTCGGCGACCTTGAAGCCGCTGCGCACCGAGCGGAACGCCAGGTCGACCTGGAAGCAGTAGCCGGCCGAGGCGACCTGGTCCATGCCCAGACCCAGCAGGGTCTCCTTGCGGAAGGCGCGGTAGCCGCCGGTGACGTCGCGGATCGGCACCCCGAGCATCAGGCGCGAGTATGTCGAGCCGCCGCGGGAGAGGAAGAGGCGGGACTTCGGCCAGTTGACCACCTTGCCGCCCGGCACCCAGCGCGAGCCGAGCACCAGGTCGGCGCCGCGCAGCGCGGTCAGCAGGCGGTAGAGCTCCTCGGGCTGGTGCGAGCCGTCGGCGTCCATCTCGACCAGGACGTCGTAGCCGTTGTCGATGCCCCAGTGGAAGCCGGCCAGGTAGGCGGCGCCGAGGCCCTCCTTGCCCTTGCGGTGCAGCACGCGGACGTTGTCGTCGCGCTCGGCGATCTTGTCGGCCATCTCGCCGGTGCCGTCGGGGCTGTTGTCATCGGCGACGAGGACATGCACCTCGGGAACGGCGGTCCGCACCCGGGAGACGATCCGTTCGACGTTCTCGGCCTCGTTGTAGGTCGGAATGATGACCAGCACCTTGCCGAGGTCGCTGAAGGAGTGTTCCTGGGGCGCAGTCACGTACGAGCCTTTCGGTTGCACCGCATCCACCCTGGATCGCGGCGATCACGTAGGTGTCGGAACCGTCCCAAGGGCCCGGGGCTGGTCCGCCGGGAGTGTCTGGCACGGGTTCCTCACCAGTCCCGATGGTAGCGACCCGAAGGGTGACCGTTGGCAGGACAGTGGGCCGGCCCCGGGCACCCCGGTGCTCCCCGGGCCGGCCGTGCCGCGCTCAGCCGGCGGCGCGCCGGCCCCCGGCCGCCACCGCCGGGTCCGCGCGCCGGTCCTCGGCCAGCGACTCCTTCAGCCCGCTGAGCAGCAGGACGAAGTTCTCCAGGTCACCCGGCCGGCACCACTCGGGCGGGGGCGCGCCCGGCCCCTCCGGCCCCTCCGGTCCGTCCGGTCCACCGGGCCCGTTCGGTTCGCTCGACGCGCTGGGTTCGTTCGGCTTGTTCGGCTCGTTCACCCGGGCGACGCTAGCCCGCGGCGATCAACAACGAATAAGTCCCGCGAGTGACCGGGCGGGTTGACGCGGTGTCAGGCGCAGCCGCCCGGCTTGCTGCCGGCGTCGACCATGGTGGCCTGGGTGAGCGACTCGGCCGGGAAGGCCTTTCCGGTGCGCAGCTTGTCGACCATGGTCTGCACGGCCAGCGCGCCGACGTCCGAACCGTTCAGGTAGAGCGCGGCCCGCATGCCGGTGGGCTGCCCGGTGCCCCAGTCCTGACAGGCCAGGTAGGCGCCCAGGCCGATGCCGATCACGTCGCCGGTGCCGACCCCGGCCTGCTGCAGCGCGGTGATGGCGCCCTGCACGTTCTCGTCGTTGCACCCCCAGACCAGCCAGTGCTTCACGCCAGGGGTGGCCGCGATGATCCGGGCCGCCTGGCGCTGCGCGCCCGTGGTGGTGTTGTCGGTCGGCAGGTCGGTCAGCGGCGGGCGCCCCGCGGCCGTGAAGAAGGCCTCGGCGGCGGCGTTGACCCGGTCGGCGCAGACCGAGACGTCCGGCTGCCAGGCCGAGAGGATCCGGGTGTCGGCCGGGGTCCAGCCCGCCTGGCGGTACTCCTGGGCCGCCCGCTGCCCCACCGCGCTGCCCAGCTGGTCGCCGCTGAAGCCGACCCTGGGCACCAGGTCCTGGTGCGCGCAGGCCACCGGATCGGTGGAGAGGCCGCAGAGCTCGTCGTCCGAGGAGAGCAGCGCGACCTTGGCGTCCTTGGCGATCTGCACCACCTGGGGGCCGACGGTCGGATCCGGTGCCACCACGATCAGCCCCTGGCTCTTCGCGGCGATGGCCGCCCGCTCCTCGGCGACCGTCCGGTCCGCGTCCGTGCCGAGGTCAACCATCTTCAGGGTCACCCCCAGCTGCGCCGCCCTGGCCTTGGCCCCGGCCGCCTCGTCCTTGAAGTACTGCTGGTCGCCCTGCTTCTGCAGGTAGGTGAGCGATATCGGGCCGGTCACCTTGGCATCGGCGCCGGAGCCGCCGCCCGAGCAGCCGGTCAGGCAGCCGGCCAGCGCGAGCGCGGCCGACAGGGCGAGGGCGGTGGTGCGCAGCCGGACGCGCGGGCGGCGGGACGGCAGAAGGGGGCGGGACGGCGGGCGGGGGTGGACGCGAGGAGGGTGGGTGGCGGGCATGGGGGCTCCGAACAGTCGACAGGTCAATCAAAATCGCACATGGTCAAACGCAATGCGCCATATGACAGACCCTGACATGCTGCCGCGTCAAGACTTCTGGCGTGGCGAGATTCCGGCGCGACCGCTCAACGCCCAGACTGGAGCGATGGGTCACCGAGTCGCCAGGCTGCTTCGCGGGTACGGGAGCTACATCCGGAGCGCCCCAGGAACGCACATCTGGTTGCTGATCCTCTTCGCCACCACCATCGCGCTGCGCCACGTCTCCCCGCACCTGGAGCACCGCATCCTGGAGCGGCGCTCCACCAACCTGCACTACCTGGCGGTCTCCCCGGTCCGGGTGCTGATCTCCAGCGCGTTCTACATCGCGGGCGGCGGCTGGTTCTTCTACTTCGTCCTCTACAACGTCTTCCACGTCCCCGCCGAACGCTGGCTGGGCACCCTGCGCTGGCTCCTGGTCGTGGCCATCGCCCACGTCGGCGCCACCTACCTGAGCGAGGGCGTGCTGTACTGGGCGATCGAGCACGGCCATGCCCCCGAACGGGCCAGGTACACCCTCGACTACGGCGTCAGCTACGCCCTGGCCGGCGTCGAGGCGGTGCTCGTCTACCTGATCACCCGCCCCTGGCGCTACCTCTACCTGGCCGGCCTGCTGCTCTTCTACGGCACCGCCCTGCTCCGCAGCCGCGACTTCACCAGCGTCGGCCACTTCAGCGCCGTCCTGCTCGGCCTGGCCTGCTACCCCCTGACCCGCGCCCGCCCGGCCTCGTGGGACCCGGTGGCGTCACTGCGCGGCCTGCCCCACCGGCTGCGCGCCGCCTGGTCGAGGCCCGCCTGAACACCCCCGCCGACAGCAGATGGAGCGACGCCAATAGAATCGCCACATTTGCCGACTGCGCGGGTGATTCCCGCCCGAGCTCCACGAGGCGACCATCGACACCACCCCGCCCCAGCGCCGTGCCCGGAGCCGCAGGGCAAGCAGGACCACCCCTGGCGTCATCTCCAGGCCGAACGGCGGCCGCATAGCGGTTCTGGACGGCTTGCGGCTTGTCGCGGCGCTCATGGTCGTCGCGTACCACTACATCGCCTACCCGTCGGGCTGGGACACCCCGGCCGAGAAGATCTTCAAGAGCGCCTACCTGCCGTCCACCTACGGATTCCTGGGCGTCAACCTCTTCTTCCTGATCAGTGGATTCGTGATCTGCCTCAGCTGCTGGGGCCGCTCGCTCGGCGACTTCCTCACCTCACGGGTGATCCGGCTCTTCCCCGCCTTCTGGTTCGCCGTGATCTGCACCTCCGTGGTGCTGTACTTCTACCCGGGCCCCGAGCGCTCCCTCTCCCCGTCGCAGATCCTCGCCAATCTCACCATGCTGCAGGACCCGTTCGGTGCACCCGAGGCCGACGGCGTCTACTGGACGCTCTGGATCGAGATGCGCTTCTACCTGCTGTTCGCGCTGGTGGTGTGGCGCGGGGTCGACTATCGCCGGGTCGTCACCTTCTGCATCGTCTGGGCGGCCGCCTCGGCCGCGGCGGTGGGGATGAACAGCCCCGCGCTCAGCAACATCCTGATCGCCAACAACTCCTGGTTCTTCATCGGCGGCATCGCGTTCTTCCTGATGTGGAAGTTCCGGCCGTCCGTCCTGCTCTGGGCGATCGTCGGGCTGAGCTTCCTCGCGGGCCAGTACTTCGTGATCGACAACTACCACGGCCACGCGCTGTACTACCACGGCGGGCGCGCGCCGGTCTGGCCGGTGCTGGTGCTGCTCGCGTTGTTCTACGTCCTCATGGCGGGGGTGGCGCTCGGCTGGTTCAGCCGGATCAGCTGGCGCTGGCTGCCCACGGCCGGGGCGCTGACGTACCCGCTGTACCTGATCCACGAGAACATCGGCTGGAGCATCACCAGTCGGCTCCAGCACAAGGTGCCGCCGGCCGAACTGGTCGGTTCGATCGTCGTCGGCATGCTCATCGTGGCCTGGGTCGTCCACCGCGTCGTCGAGCGCCCGGTCTCGAAGTGGCTCCGCACGGGATTCCGCGCCTCCTTCGCCGACATTCGGGAGTTCTCCACCGCAGCGCCGGCGAAGTCCCCGGACCTTCCGCCGGCCGAGCCGAGCCCCGCGGCGGCCCCCGCGGTCGGCGCGCCGACCGTCCCGGACCCGAGGGGGGCGGCCGCACCGGGGATACCGGAGCGGTCCTACGCGGAAGAGGTGCCCGGGGCGCGATCCTAGGGCCCGGACGGGCCCTGGCCGCTCGACCGCGCAACGGGCGGTGCGGATCCCGCCGCGCCGCAGCCGAGGGTGGATCCGGGTGCGGAATCAAGCCGCGCGCCTACGAGCTGCTCGGGTTCGCTTGCGCGTCAGGTGGTGTGTCGAAACGCCCACGGACAGACGCATCCCCAGGTCGGGGCTCCTGGCGGTCCGATTGTTGATCTTCGCAGGGGTGGCCCGCGCCGAGCGCTTCAGGCACACCCGGGAGCACTCCCATGCCTCGAAGGATCAGCAGTACCACCCTCGCGGCGTCGGCGGTGCTCGTCGGGAGCCTCACTGCTGGTCGCCGCGACCCGCAAGCGGCGGTCCACTGCCGCGGACACCCGCGCCTACGTGTGCGGCCATTCGGGCCAGCCGTGCCGGGTGGACTGTTTGAGCACCGGGTCGGTGACCCCGCCGAAGCAGGTCAGCGCCTGTACGTCCCAGCCGGCGAGTTCCGCGCCCGCCACGTACGCGGACTGCAGAAAGCCCAGCACCGCCGCCACCGGCTTCGCCGCCGCACGCGCGTCGGCGTAGCTGTAGGAGGCCATGTGCCCGGAGCCCGACTCCATCCACCTGGCCCCGGCCGGATACAGCGGCCGCCCGGTAACGCCGGGCGGCTCGGGCGCGGTGTACGTGTAGAACGACGGCTCGGGGATCTTGTCATCGCCGTACCAGAACCCCGCGCTGACGACCTCGCGCGAGTACGCCTCGCGCGTCGCCGCGTCCACGCTGTCCGGCATGTCGATCTGCCGGTCCGAGAAGCGCGTCACGGCCAGGTCGAAGCTGTGCCAGAACAGCTGCACCGGGCTGACCTTGCCGGAGAACCCCGCACTGAACTCCTCCAGGATCGCCCCGACCCGGCTCAGGACCTGGAACGCCTGCTGCGCCCGCACCGGGTCGTACTCGGTGTGCTCGGTGTCCTGGGCGAACGGCCGCTTCTTGTCGGGGAGGTCGTACGGGGTGGCTTTCTCCAGGAAGTCCGCGTCGATGTCCATCGCGCGCAGCGCGTGCAGCAGGTTCGCGTGGAAGCTCGCCACCGACTGCCCCGTGAGCGCGAACGCCGTCTGCCGGCCGTCCGCGCACGCCACCCGCAGCGCGTGGTCGAAGAAGTCGAACGTGATGGTGAACACCGGCCCCCGGCGCACGTCGCCCAGTGGCACCGTCGTCCAACCGCGCGCCGTCAGCCGGTAGGTGATGTGCCACCAGTGATTGCGCCGGGTGCCCTGGGCCAGCGCCACCTTGCCGACGACCTGTGCGAAGCGGTGGAGGGTTTCCTTGGTGGGCCGCCATGCCTCGAACGGGAGGTCCGGGAGGATGTCCGTCATGTCACCAGACGCTAGGACAGCGCCTGCGACCGCGCGCGCCGCACCGGCCATCCGGGCCCAGTGCCTCCCGCCGGCCCCGCCCGCCCACCGCGACCAGCGACGAACTGCTGGGGCAAGCGGCAGCCCGGAGCATCCAGCTACGGGCTGACAGTCCGCGCCGTGGACGTTCCGGAGCCGGTCGAGCCCGAAGCCCCGGGCGTCTTCGAGCAAGCCGACAAACGTGCAGGTCCGAGGAGTGCCGACCTGTCAGAGTACGGCCGCGTCCGTACGGACGAAGATCCCGGTGGCCCGATCCGCTAGTCTGTCATCGGTCAGTCGGCTGTCCCTCCGCGGACACGGTCGCCACCTTTCCCCAGGTGTCGCCCGGAGCGCCAGCCCACCGCCTGACCAGGGTGTTTGTTCAACCTGCCCGAGGCCCCGCGTCAGGGTTCTCGGCAAGGTTTTCCACAAGCCCCCGCCCCAGTAGCTCAGGGGATAGAGCACAGCTCTCCTAAAGCTGGTGTCGCAGGTTCGAATCCTGCCTGGGGCACAGTGCACGCGTGACGCCGCCGGCCCCGCGCCCCGATCGGGGCGCGGGGCCGGCGGCGTCACGGCGTCAGAGCGGCTGGGGTCAGTGGCCGTTGAGGCTCTCGCCCAGGGCGGCGGTCAGGCTGCCGTCGGAGGTGTCGCCGTCCATCGACCAGACGAAGGTGCCGCGCAGGTCGTTGGCGCGGATGTACTGGCCCTTGAGCCAGACCGAGGCCGGGTTGTCATAGGTCGAGAAGGTGCCGCTGGCCGGGTCGTACTTGTAGGGCTCGGCGGCCAGCGGGTCCCAGTAGGTCTTGCCGGGGGCGGTGACCACCTGGTTGTAGTTCGGGGTGCCGGCCACGCCCGAGGCGGCGGGCTGGAAGAGGCCGTCGCCCTTCGGGCCGGGGGCCACGCCGCTCCACTCGTGGGCGTAGTACGGGATGGCCAGGCCGATCTGCTCGGGGCGCACGCCCTGCTTCTCGTAGTACTTGACCGCCTGGTCCACGCTGAACCGGTCGTTCGAGGGGTTGGGGTCGCGCGGGTCCTGGAAGAGGGCCGAGGAGAGGTCGCTGGGACCGGTGGCCTCCCAGGCGCCGTGGTAGTCGAAGGTCATGACGTTGAACCAGTCGACGACCTTGGCGATCTTGGGCAGCTCCAGCTTGGCGGCGTAGGCCGGGTTGGCGGAGGTGTTCGCGGTGAGCAGGTAGTGCCGGCCGGATGCCTGGCCGACCCGGTTCTCCTGCTGGCGGAACTCCTGCATCAGCGCGGTGTAGTCCGGGGTGTCCTGCGGGCCGTACGGGTTGCCGTTGCCCGGCTCGCCCGGGTACTCCCAGTCGACCGCGAAGCCGTCGAAGATGCCGGCGGCGGCGCCCGCGGGCAGGCCGGGGATGTCGCCCTTGAGGTACTGGTCCACGCAGGAGGCGACGAAGTCCTGCCGCCCGGCCTCGGTCGAGGCGAGCTGGGAGAACTGGCCGGACCAGGCCCAGCCGCCGATCGACATCACGATCTTCAGCTTGGGGTACTTCGCCTTGAGCTCGCGCAGCTGGTTGAAGTTGCCCAGCAGGGCCTGGCCCGCCTGGTCGGCCTGGCCGTCGACCGACTCGGTGGCGCTGAACGGGCGCTGGTAGTCGGCCCAGCTGTCGCCGCTGCTGCACAGGCCGGCGGCCGAGACGGCGCTGAAGCCGTAGTCCAGTTCGGTGAGGTGGTTGATCTCCCCGCTGGTGATCAGGTTCTTCTCCATGAAGCCGGAGTAGATGCCCCACTGGGTGAAGTAGCCGGTCAGTTCCTTCTGGCCGCCCTGGCCGCCGCCCCCGTGGGCGGGTGCGGCGCCGGCGGGTGCCGCGCCCAGCAGGGCGAAGGCGCAGGCGGCGGCCGCGGCGGTGACCGCGGCTCTGCGGACGGCGGTACGGCGGGTCACTGGCATGGACTCTCCTCGGCGGGCGCCGCGGACTGGCGCGGCGGCGGTGGGGGACGCGGCGGTGGGGGCGCGGGGTGCGGGGTGCGGGGAGGAGCGGAGGCGCGGAGGTCTTATTGGCATAGACCAATGAGAGGGAAGGTATAGTCCACCGCCCGCCGGGTCAATGGTCGGGATCCGCTGCCGGCCAGCCGTGCTGACGATCGGTCACCGGCTGACCGATGGAACGGCCGACCGATGGAACGGCCGATCGGCGCGACGATCGACCGGGTCGCGGCAGCACGGCACGCCCGCCGCCGTCATCGCGTGCGCCGGATCCCCCGGGTGGACACACCGGCTGGCCCCACCCCCGGTTCGGGTGCTGCCCGCATCGTTGGGGACCGCTCCCGCTGGAAGGCTTGAGCCCATCGAGGAAGCAGTCGAGAAAAGGAAAATCCGATGACGAACCGTCAGCTCGCCGCCCAGCAGACCCCCCGCCGCACCCCGCGCCGCACCCCCCGCCGACTGGTCGCCGCCGCCGGGCTGCTCTGCCTGGCGGTCACCGCGGGCACGGTCGGCGCGACCACCGCCTCGGCGGCCGACGCGGCGGCCCGCGGGGCCCGCGGGACCTTGGTCTCCGCGACCTCGCTGGACTCGTTCGACGCCTCCCAGGCCACCGCGTACGTCCAGGGCATCGGCTTCGCCACCCCGGCCGAGCCCGATGGCGTCGAGGTCTACCAGGTCACCTACCGGACCGTCACACCGACCGGTCGGCCCACCACCGCCAGCGGCGTGGTCGCCCTGCCCCGCACCACGGGCTCGGGGCCGCTGGCCACCGTCGAGTACACGCACGGCACGATGGCCTACCGGGGCGACGCCCCCTCGGTCGCGGACGGCCCGGACCGGGCGGCGGCCGTGATGTTCGCGGGCGACGGCTTCGCCGCCGTGGCGCCGGACTACCTGGGCCTGGGCACCGGACCCGGCACCCACCCGTACCTGGACGTGCGTTCCGAGACCACCGCCTCGCTCGACCTGCTGACCGCCGCCCGGGCGCTGGAGGCGCGTCAGGGCCGCAGCGCCGACGGACGGGTGCTGGTGACCGGCTTCTCGGAGGGCGGCGCCGCCGCGATGAGCGTGGGGCAGGCCCTGCAGGGCGGCGCGCTGCCCGGCTACCGGCTCACCGCGCTGGCACCGGTCAGCGGCCCGTACGACCTGCGGGGCAGCGAGCTGCCGGCCGCACTGAACGGTCAACTGCTGGGCAGCCACGCCTCGTTCTACGCCGCTGACCTGGTGGTCGCCTGGAACCGGCTGCACCCGCTCTACTCCTCGCCCGCCGAGGCGTTCCAGGCGCCCTACGACAGCACCATCACCGCGCTCTTCGACGGCGAGCACACCGACGAGCAGATCGCCGCCGCGCTCCCGGACAGCCTGCAGCAGCTCTTCACCCCCGGGTTCCTGCACCGGCTGCAGCACCCCACCGGCGCGTTCGCCGAGATGTTCCAGCGGGCCGACTCCGTCTGCCGCTGGGCGCCGAGCGCACCCGTCCGGCTCTACGACGCGGACGGCGACCAGGACGTGGCGCCCGCCGACACCACCGCCTGCCAGGGAGAGCTGGCCGCCGCCGGGGTGAAGGTGCCGGTGGTCGATGCCGGGGCCACCGACCACAACGGATCGGCGATCGCCTCCTACCCCCTGATCCGGACCTGGTTCGACACCCTCGCCGGGCGCTGACCCCCGGCCCGGCCGAGCCCCGACCCCCGACCCCGCTGAACCCCGCCGGCCCCCGACCCCCGAACCAGGGGCCGGGGGCCGGGGCTTCGTGGGAGCCGCCCGTGAGCGACCGTCAGTTGACGCAGGGCACGCCGCCCTCGACGGCGGGGCCCGCGTAGCTGTCCGTGGGCGCGGAGCCGGGTGTGGGCGCGGAGCCGGGTGTGGGCGCGGAGCTGGGCGTGGGAGTGGGGGCCGCGGGGGAGTCGCCACCCCCGGTCGGTGTGCCCGTCGTGCTCGGCGCAGGCGCAGTGGGTGTGGCCGGCGCGGCCGCCCCGGGGTCGACGCCGTCGATGCTCTGCCGCACCATCGCCTGGATCTTCGCCACGTCCACCAGGTTCACGTCGCCGTCACTGGCCAGCGTCTCGTACCCCTCCATCGGCAGGGTGTTGAACTCGACGTCGCCGCCGGTCAGACTGCTCGCCTGCTGGGCGAAGTCCAGGACGTCCCAGTCACTGTCGATCACCAGGTCCTGCTTCACCGCGTCCAGCAGCCCCTGCATCCGGCCGAGGTCGCCGAAGACCCCCTCCTGCGCCAGCTTGGTGGTGACCGAGGCGAGGAAGGCCTGCTGACGGTGGGTCCGGTCGAAGTCCCCGTCCGGCAGGTTGTGCCGCTGGCGCACGAAGGCCAGCGCCATCGAGGCGTTCAGCTGGTTGAGCCCGCGGTGCCCGGTGAAGCCGGAGCCGCCGCCGGGGGTCGAGGCGGTGCGGGAGATGATCGGGTCGCTGATGTCGTTCTTGAGGCAGACGGTGATGGGTCCGAGCGCCTGGGCGACGTCGTAGAAGCCCTTGAGGTTCAGCTCGGCGAAGTGGTCGATCGGCACGTCCAGGAACTTCTGCACCGTCAGCAGCGTGGCCGCCCGGCCCGCGTCGCGGCCCCGGCGCTCCAGTTCGGCGCCCGAGTACTGCTTGGAGAGCTGCTCCTCGGCGTAGTACTTGGCCCGGTCGTAGGCCTCCTTGACCTTGTGCTTGCCGAGCGGGTGGCCGCCGGGCACGTTGACCAGGTCGACGTAGTCGTCCCGGGGGATGGAGAAGGCCTCGACCTTGCCGCCGTTCGCCGGGATGTGCATCAGGATCAGGGTGTTGGTGTTGTAGCCGCCGATGTCGCTGCTGCCGGCCTGCAACTCGTCCTGGACGAACTGCTTGGGCAGGTCGTTGCCGTTCTGGTCCTTGCGGCTGTCCAGCCCGATCAGCAGGATGTTGACCGACTTGTCCAGCCGCGGCGGCGCGGCGGTCGGCTTCCCCGGCCCCTGCTGGGCCGCCTGCTGGGCGGCGGCCTGCTTCACCATCCGCATCGCGTCCGAGGTGGTCATCCCGGTCGTCAGGTCGTGGTGGACGTACCAGGCGAACCCGCAGGCCGTCAGCACCGAGAGCGAGACGGCGCAGGCCACCACCCGCCCCGCGATCCGCAGCACCGTCCCGCTTCGCGCACCGCGCTTCCCGCTCTCGGCCATGGTCCCCCCGCTGTCTCCCACCGGCTCCCACCGGCCGCGTGTGCCGCCTGGCGCACCGCTCCTTCTGGGACGTTCCGCACGGCGTTCCGGGGGACAACAGTTCGGACAATGTTGCGAAGATCACATCGGCACTGCCGATGGCGATGCGGAATCCCCTACCCTGAGCCGAGTTGACCGACCGTCCGTTTTCTCCTGGGGGACCACGCCATGGGCACCGACACCGACCCCGACTCCGGCCTGCTCTCGCCCGTGCGGGCCGGCACCCCGGTTGAGCCGGTCACCGGCGACCGGGCCTGGCTGCAGGCGATGCTGGACGCCGAGGCCGGGCTGGCCAGGGCGCAGGCCCGGCTGGGCACCGTGCCGGTGGCGGCGGCCGAGGCGATCGGGCGGCTGGCGCGGGCCGAGCGGCTGGACCTGGTGGCGCTGGCCCGGCAGGGCCGGGAGGCCGCCAACCCGGTGGTCGGCCTGGTCCGCGCGCTCACCGCGGTGGTCGCCGACCAGGCGCCGGAGGCCGCCGAGTACGTGCACCGCGGCTCGACCAGCCAGGACGTGCTGGACACCGGCGCGATGCTGGTCGCGCAGCGGGCGATCCGGGTGGTCCTGCCCGACCTGGACCGCACCCTGGTCGCGCTGGCCCGGCTGGCCGCCGAGCACCGGGACAGCACGATGGCCGGGCGCACCCTGTCGCTGCAGGCGGTGCCCACCACCTTCGGCCTCAAGGCGGCCGGCTGGCACGAGCTGGTGCGCACCGCCCGGGAGCGGCTGGCCGCGCTGGCCGAGGGCGGGCTGCCGGTCCAACTCGGCGGCGCGGCGGGCACTCTGGCGGGCTATCTGGAGTACGCGGAGGGCGTGGCCGAGGACCCGCGGGCGCGTGCCGACTACGTGCGCCGGCTCACCGACACCTACGCGGCCGAGCTCGGCCTGGCCGCGCCCGCGCTGCCCTGGCACGTGCTGCGCACCCCGATCGCCGACCTGGGGGCCGCCTGCGCCCTGCTGACCGGGGCGCTCGGCAAGATCGCGGTGGACGTGCAGTCGATGGGCCGCACCGAGGTCGGCGAGCTCGCCGAGCCCGCCGTCAGCGGACGCGGCCGTTCCTCCGCGATGCCGCACAAGCGCAACCCGGTGCTGGCCACCCTGATCCGCTCGGCCGCGCTGCAGGTCCCGGTGCTCTCGGCCGGCCTCGCGCAGTGCATGCTCGCCGAGGACGAGCGCTCGGCCGGCGCCTGGCACGCCGAGTGGCAGCTGCTGCGCGAGTGCCTGCGGCTGGCGGGCGGAGCCGCGCACCTGGCCGCCGAGCTCACCGAGGGCCTTGAGGTGCACCCCGAGCGGATGCGCGCCAACCTCGACCTGACGGCGGGCCAGCTGGTCTCCGAGCGGATCGCCGCCCGGCTGGCCCCGCTGCTCGGCCGCGGCACCGCCCAGGAACTGCTCAACCAGGCCTCCGGCACGGCCGCCCGCGAGGGCCGCACGCTCGGCGAGGTGCTCACCGAACTGCCCGAGGTGCGGGCCGAGCTCTCCGACGCGGAGCTGGCCGACCTGCTCGACCCGGCCCGCTACACCGGCGCCGCCGCCGCCCTGGCCGACCGCGCACAGGACGCGGTCGGGGAGCGGAGCCGCTGACCCGCTGCCCCGGCCGGCAGCCCGCCGTGCCCGGCCGCTGTCCGCCATCCGGATGATCACCCGCGGGGCTACTGACCCCGCCCCTTGGCATTTACCATGCATAGGCACCTGAATCCCTGGCTGATAAGAGGGCCGGCCGGGTGCGGCGCTCGCATCCGAGCGCTCGGTACCGAGGAGTGTCGCGGTGATCGTCTCTGATCTCCTGAAGGTGGCGGACCTGCGGCTGCGGCTGGCCTGGGGCCCGCCGGAGCTGCTGGAGCGCCAGGTCACCGGGGTCACCTCCACCGACCTGCAGGACCCGGCCCGCTACCTGCAGCCCGGTGAGCTGGTGCTCTCCGGGCTGGTCTGGTGGCAGCCCGGCCACCCCGCCGCGCAGGCGCTGCGCTTCGCCACCTCGCTGCGCAGCGCCGGGGTGGCCGCGCTGCTGGCGGGGGAGGGGACGCACGGCGAGGTGCCCGACGGCCTGGTCGAGGCCTGCCGGGTGCACGGGATCCCGCTGCTCTCGGTGCCGGCCGGCACCAGCTTCCGGGCCGTGACCGACCGGGTCTACCTGCGGCTGTGGGGCGACCTGCGGGCCCAGTCCGCCGGTGCGGCGGCGGTGCCGGACGGCGCCCGGCGCGAGCTGGTCGAGCTGATGTACGCGGGCGCCCCGGCGGCCGAGGTGCTGGACGGCGCGGTCTCCCGGCTCGGCTGCGGTCCCTGCTCGCTGGTCACCGCCGCCGGCCGCACCATCGCCAGCTCGGCCGGCGCCCCCGACCCGGACCCGGAGACGGTCCGGCTCGCCCTGCCGGTGCCACCGGGCGCGGTGGGCGCGGCGGGCGAGGGCGGCGGCGCCGCGCTCACCATCGGCGAGGGCGGCGACAGCCCGTTCGACGGCTGGTACCTCTACCCGCACGCGGCCGGCCCCGGCCAGGCCGCGGTGCTGCACGGGCTGGCGGACGTGCTGGCCACCCTCTGGACCCGCAGCCGGGGCGAGGCCGCCGAGCGGCGCAGGGCGGCCGGGCGGCTGGCCGGCCTGCTGACCGGCGCGGCGCCGGTGCACCCCGCCGAGCTCGGCGAGGCGCTGGCCTCCTGCGGGCTGCCCGCCGAGCTCCCGCTGATCCCGCTCGCCGCCCGGATCGACGGACTGGACGCCCCGTGGGCGGCGGACGCGCTGGCCGAGGCGCTGCGCTGCGCGCTGGCCGCCGGGGCCGCCTTCGCGGTCGGCGCGGACGAGCGGGGCCGGGTGGTCGCCGTGGTGGCGGACCAGGACCCGGTGCGGCTGGCCGCCGGCCTGCGCGAGGTGTGGCCCCGGCTGCAGTCCCGGCTGCCCGACCGGCACCTGCTGCGGGTCGGCGTCGGCCCCCGTGCCGCGCGGCCGGCGGCCGAGCTGGCCGCCGGCCTGCGGCAGGCCCGCTACGCGCTGGACGCGGCCGCCGCCGACCGCCCGCGCGGCTGCTCGGTGGGGGCCAGTGCCGAGCTGGACTCGCTGGCCGCCCTGGTCCGGGGCATCCCGGCGGAGGTCGCCGACGCCTTCCGCCGCCGCCTGCTCGACCCGCTCACCGAGCACGACCGCCACACCGGCGGCGCGCTGCTGGCGACCCTGGTCACCTTCCTCGACCACGACTGCTCCTGGGCCCGCTCGGCCGAGGCGCTGCACGTCCACGTGAACACCGTCCACTACCGGGTCCGCCGGATCGAGGAGCTGACCGACCGCGACCTGGGGCGGCTGGACGACCGCCTGGACCTGCGCGCGGCCCTGCTCTGCGGGCCGCCGCGCGAGCGGTGACGGGCCCAGGAGCGGCGTGCCGGTCGGCGCGGCGCGCTCAGCCCAGCGGCACCAGGGCGCGCGGGCCCGTCGCCGAGCCCGCGTCCCGCTCCTTGATCTCGCTCAGCATCCGCAGGTCGGCCCGCACCTCGCGCAGCCGCTCCGGGTCCAGCTCGACCACGGCGAGCCCGGTCTCGGCCTCGCCCAGCGCGGTGAGCAGCCGCCCGTCCGGGCCCCAGACGGCGCTGTGGCCGCAGCTGTCCAGGCCGCCGGTGCGCCCGATGTGGTTGGCCAGCAGCGCGTAGCTCGTGTTGTCGATCGCCCGGGCCGGGAACCAGGTGTCGATCTGCTGCTTCCCACCGCCCTTGCTGAAGAGCGCGCCGACCAGGTAGGCGTGGCAGCCGTCCAGCACGGCGGCCCTGGCGTGCTCGGGGAACCCGGAGTCGTAGCAGATGCCCAGACCCAGCCGCCAGCCGTCCAGCTCCACGGTGCACCCGGCGGCGCCGGCCGCGAAGACAGCGCGCTCGGCCCCGAACTGGTGCTGCTTGTCGTAGCGCGCGGCCACCGCGCCGTCCGGCCCGAAGACCAGCGCGGAGATCCGCAGCACCCCCGCCGCGTCCCGGCCGGCCGCGCCGACCACGGCGGCGGTGCCGGCCGCCCGGCAGGCGGCGGCGATCGGGGCCAGCCGCGGGTCGTCCACCGTCACCGTGTAGCGGGTCGGGTCGCTCGCGATCAGCTCCGGCTCGTAGCCGGTGAGGAACTTCTCGGCGAACACCACCAGGCGGACCCGGTCGGCGCCGGCCCGCTCGATCAGCGCGGCGACCCGGGCCACGTTGGCCTCGACGTCACCGCGGACCACCGGTGCCTGGGCGGCGGCGACGCGCAGCGGTCGGGCGGGCAGTGGGAAAGGCTGGGAGGGCTGGGAGGGCTGGGAGGGTTGGCTGGAGGTCATGTCCGCCCAGGCTAGCGACGGCGCCGCCGACCGCTCGGCTCGGGGGCCTGGGGATAGGGCAGCCGCAGCTTGCGGGCCAGCGGCGCGACGGCCGCGGCGGCGCCGAGCGGCTTGGCCAGCACGAAGAGCGAGCCGAGCACGGCCACCGAGCCGACACCGAGGCCCAACGCGTTGCCGAAGAACCCGCCGCCGAGCATGCTCCCGACCCCGGCGGCCAGGAAGTGGCCGATCAGCGCTCCCGGCAGGCAGGCGAGCACCAGCCCCAGGTGCAGCCCGAAGACCCGGCGCCCGTCCAGGCCGCTGCCGGTGCGGTTGGTCAGCGAGGCCCGCACCACCCGGGCGCGCGCCTCGGGGTCCTCGGGCGCGGGCGGCAGCGACTGCAGGCGCTTGGCCAGCGCCCGGCCGGTGATCGTCATGCTGATCACGCAGGCCGCCGTCTGCGCGCCCGCCATGCCGACGACCTTCCAGTGCGGGCTGAGCAGCAGGAAGGCCAGGTAGGAGAGCAGCACGTTGGTGCCGGAGGAGACCACGGTCAGCCAGAACGGGGTCCGCGCGTCGCTCATCGCGTAGAAGCCGCGGGCCAGCGCGTACTGGGCGCAGAAGAACGGGATGCCGATCGCGAAGGCCAGCAGCGAGTAGCTGATCAGCGAGATGCCCTGGGTGCCGGCTCCGTAGCCGTAGGCGAGACCGGAGATCTGGCCGGCGAACGCGACGAAGAGCATGGTGATCGGAATGATCATCGCAGCGGAGTTCCGCAGCACCCGGGACAGGTCCGCACCGATCTTCGGCAGGTTGCCCTCGTCCGCCGCCCGGGCCATCTGCGGCAGGATCGCGGTCACCAGGGAGATGGTGATGACGCCCTGCGGGACGACGAAGAGCGCGTAGGCGTTGCTGTACGCCGCGTTGCTGGCGCCGGAGTCGATGCTGGTGGTCAGCGCGGTCAGCGCGGTGAACGCCACCTGGGTGACCACCACGAGCAGCAGTGCCCAGCTCGCCGCCCGCAGCGGCTGGCTCAGGCCGGCGCCGCGCCAGTCGAAGCGCGGGGTCCAGCGGAACTTGGCCGCCCGGAGCGAGGGCAGCATGCCCAGGGCCTGCACCACCACGCCGAGCGTGGTGCCGATGCCCAGGATCGCCGTCTGCCCAGAGGTCACCTTGCCGACCGATGCCGCCTGGCCGCCGATCACGGCGTAGAGCCCGAAGACCGCGATCGCCACGATGTTGTTCAGCGCGGGCGCCCACATCATCGCGGCGAACTTGCCGCGGGCGTTGAGCACCTGGCCGAGCAGGGTGAAGAGGCCGTAGAAGAGGATCTCGGGCAGGCAGTACCGGGCGAGCGCGATGGTCAGGTCGCGCTGCACGCCGTGCCAGTGCGGCGCGTAGACGCTGACCAGGAGCGGAGCGGCGAAGACCGCCACCGCCGTCAGGGCCACCAGCGCCACCGTGCACAGCGTGAGCAGCCGGTCGGTGTACGCGACGCCGCCGTCCTTGTGGGTCCGCTGCGCCTTCACCAGTTCGGGCACGAAGACCGAGCTGAGCGCGCCGCCGATGAGCATGGTGAAGACGATGTTCGGCAGCGTGTTGGCGATGTTGAAGGTCGCCGCCACGTCCTTGATGCCGAGCGCGTAGGCGAGCATCGCGCTGCGCACGAAGCCCAGCCCGCGCGAGGCCAGCGTGCCGATCGCCATGATCAGCCCGTTGCGCCCGGCCGCCGCCTCCTCGGACTGCGCCGACTCCGGCTGCCCGTCGGCGGACTCGCGCTGCTGAGGCAGCTGCCCGGGGGCCGGCGGGGCGTAGGACTCGATCGCGCGCAGCGACAGGGACATGGTCGGCGGGTCGCCGAAGAGCTGCGGCATGCCGTAGTCGGGCGGCAGCGTGTACGGCTCGGAGACCGCGTACGGCTCCGGCTCGCTGCGGTAGTGCCCGGCGTAGTACTGCTCGGCGGCGGGCTGCTGCGGGTCCTGGGGGTAGCCCTGCTGCTGACCGTAGCCCTGCTGCTGCTGCTCGCCGTAGCCGGGGGACTGCTGACCGTAGCCGGACTGCTGCTGGTAGGGGTTCTCCTGGTACGCCTGTCCGTATCCCTGCGGCTGTCCGTAGCCGGGCTGCTCGCCGAAACCCTGCTGCTCGCCGTAGCCCTGGTGCTCCGCGTAGCCGGGCGACTGCTGCTGGTACGGGTAGCCCTGCGGGTAGCCCTCCGGCTGGCCGTAGCCCTGCTGCGGCACCGCCGCCTGTGCGCCGTACTGCTGCTCCGGATCCGGCTGACCCTGCGTCGGCGCCGCCGGGTACGGCTGTGCCGACCCGTACGACTCCGGCGGGCCGTACGAACCGTACGGCTCGCCCGCCGTGTGCGTGGTCATCGGACCCCCGTCGCTCGGTTCGTGGGCAGGTGCTGCTGCGGGGTCGGCCGCAGTGCGAGCGCGGTTGCTGCTGGTCGGTGTACGGAGCTGACGCATGGGCGCGAGTTCCGGACGACCGGCCGCCGCCGCGCTGTCGTGCTCGGTTCCCCCGAACTGGACATGGGTATGCCCAGCCGAAGCAGTCTGCCCTACCCGGGCACTTACTGGGGAGTCCGGTGTCATGTGGTGGATCTCTCCGGCACGCGAACCGGCCGTTTCCAGGGCGTTCGAAGGGCCTGGCGGTGATCCATTTTCCGGACTTTTTGCCCGAGTTGATACCTCTTTGTCATGGCTGGACCCGCCCTGGGCGGACTCGGACCGCCCTGCCCGGTTACCTCCCCGATGGTCGGCGGATCACTCGTGTGAGGTATCTCACGAACCGTCAGGCCCGCGGGTGTCGAACTCCACCTCGAACGTGCCGGGCGCCAGCTCGGGGAACGGCACCGCCGCGGCCAGCACGCTCTGCACCCGGGGCCTGGTCCGCCAGTCCACCCGCCGCACATCGCGGGAGAGCGCGCCGGGCCGCCACAGCTCCACCGCCACCGTGGTCCCGCCGACCACCGCGCCCGCGAGGAACCAGCCGCCCAGCACGTCGCTCGGCCAGTGCACCCCGAGTCCGACCCGGGTGAAGCCGACCACCGCGGTGCCCAGTGCGCCCAGCGCGCAGCAGGTGATCCGCACGGCGCGGTCGGCCCGCGGCCAGATCAGGGCGACCAGCGTGGCCGCCGTGATCGCCGAGGCCATCGCGTGCCCGGAGGGGAACGCGGCGCCGGCGGCGTGTGCGACCGGGTCGGGCCAGCTCGGTCTGGCCCGGTCCGCCAGTGACTTGGCGGCCCAGGCGGCTCCCCAGCCCACCAGTGCCTGGGCGGCGGTCCAGCCGGCCAGGGTGCGGGCGCCGATGGCCCAGAGCCAGGCGGCGGCGAGCCCGAGCAGGGTGCGCATCACCAGGGGGCAGCCGAGCGTCGTGGTGGTCTCCAGCGAGGCGGTCCACGCGGTGTGCTGCCGGGCGTAGCCGTGCAGCGCCGCGGCCCAGCCGTGGTCGAGCCGGGCCAGTGGGCCCCAGCCGCCCTCGACCAGGGCGAGCAGCACCCCGAAGAGCGCGAGCGCGCCCATGGCGATCGCCGCGTAGCGCGGCAGTCGGGCGCGCAGGGTGCGCCGCGAGGTCGGGGTGCGGCGGTCGAGGCCACTGGTCAGGTGCATGGCTGACACCTTCCCAGCGCGAGGCGGCGATCCGATGGGAGGCGCATCGCGATTTGGCATCTTTTGTGCGGACCTGGTGCGGGGATCGTTCGCGGGCCCTGGGGCGTTTGCCGAGTGGTCCCCGTAGGCAGCCCGATCCACCCGGTGTGACCGAGCGGTCGCACCGGGTGCGAATTCCGAGGCCGGGCGCGCAGGATACTGCATCGTCCGAAGAATCTGAGCGACTTGGGAATGTTGTCCGGATTCTGCTCGTTGGATTGTTACGTGCGAGGCCCCCGGGGTCCCGCACAGTGAGCAGGCGTGTCGTCGCCCCCAAGGAAGTCCTGCAGCCAGACCCGGGCATTCACCAGCAAGGGAGCAAGCATGGCCACCCGTGCCGTCGTTCGCGACAGGGCCGACCGGACTCGTACGGCCCGCCCGACCAATTTCGAGGCCGACCGCGACCTGGTCGGTATGTACCTCGACGAGATCGCCAGGACGCCCCTCCTCGATGCCGCCGAGGAGGTCGAACTGTCGCTGCGCATCGAAGCCGGCGTCTACGCCCAGCACCTGCTGGAGGATGTGGACGGCAACGGTGCCGCACTTCCCGAGGGTACGACCCGCGAGGAGTTGGAGGCGATAGCCGCCGACGCCGAGCGGGCGAAGGACGTCTTCATCCGCTCCAACCTGCGCCTGGTGGTCGCCGTCGCCCGTCGCTACCCGCGCAGCGGGCTGCCGTTGCTCGACCTTATCCAGGAGGGCAACGCGGGCCTGGTCCGCGCGGTCGAGAAGTTCGACTACGCCAAGGGCTTCAAGTTCTCCACCTACGCGACCTGGTGGATCCGCCAGGCGATCACCCGCTCGATCGCCGATCAGTCCCGCACCATCCGGCTGCCCGTCCACCTGGTCGAGGAGCTGGGCCGGATCCGCCGGGTCCAGCGGGAGAAGTCCAAGGAGCTGGGTCGCGAGGCCGAGCCGGCCGAGATCGCCGCCGAGTTGGACACCACGGAGGCCCGGATCAAGGACGTGCTCGACTGGGCGCGCGACCCGGTCAGCCTCAACATGGCGGTGGACGACGAGGGCGAGACCCAGTTCGGCGACCTGGTCGAGGACACCGGCGCGGTCTCCCCGGAGGACGCCGTGCTGGTCATGCTCCGCCGCGAGGAACTGGACGACCTGATCGGCCGCCTGGACGACCGCACCGCCTCGATCATCCGCTCCCGCTACGGCATGGAGGACGGCCGCGAGCGCACCCTCACCGAGGTGGGCAAGCAGCACGGCCTGACCCGCGAGCGGATCCGCCAGATCGAGAAGCACGCCCTGGCGGAGCTGAAGAAGATCGCCGGGCACGCGGGCTTCGAGGCCGCCTGACGCGGCACTGGCCGCGACCGCACCGCCGCAGCCGCCCGGGCCCCGTTCGCGAGGCCCGGGCGCAGGCCTGCCCGGTGGCCTCCTCGCACCGGTGGTCTTCCTCGCGCGCGGCGGCCTCTTTGCGCCGGATCAGCACCAGGTCAACGGCGGTGAACTCCGGGTTTCGGCTGAACGCTTGCCCGGTTGCCCTTATTGACGGGGCGTCTGGCGGGGGTTGAGATGGACCTTCGCCGGGGACGTGGTCGGCCGATCAGGTGTCAGGTCCATGCTGACATGGCCCCGGGCGGCGGTCGCGGACCGGCGGCAGGCGACTGGGAGGTGGCGCGGCAGATGGGCGCGGGCGGGGGCCGGGGCGGGGCCCGGGACGAGGCGGCCCCGATCGGACGCGAGGACGAACTGCGCGCCGCCCGAGCCGCGTTGCGCACCGGCGGAGCGGCCCTGCTGACCGGGCCCGCCGGCATCGGGCGCACCGCCCTCGCCGACGCGCTCGCCGCCGAGGCCGCCCGGTGCGGTGCCGTCGTGCTGCGCTGCGCACCCGCCGTGCCGGAGCGCGCGCTGCCCTACGTCGGCCTCGGCGACCTGCTCGCCGGCCTGCCGGGCGGTCGCCCGGCGGCGCTGCTCGACGCGCTGCCGCAGTCGGCGGGTGCCGCGCCGGCGGCGGCCCTGCCCCGGCCCTGCCCCGGCGCCGCGGTGGACCGGCTGGCGCTCGGGCGCGGCCTGGTGGAACTGCTGCGGCTGGCGGCCGCGCCGGCCGAGGGCGGTGGCCTGCTGCTGGTGCTCGACGACCTGCAGTGGCTGGACGTGCCGAGCGCGCGGGCGCTGGGCTTCGCGCTGCGCCGGGCGGGTGGGGCACAGGCGGGGGTGCGGGTGCTCGCGACCGTGCGGGACGGTGCGGGGGCGGGTGCGCGGGGCGGGGCGGGTCCTACGGCCGGTGGCCCCGCGGCCGACGGCGGGGGTGTCGAGAAGGCGGACGCTCAGGACGGGCCGGGCGGGGACGGGGCGGTCCGCTGGTGGGAGGTCTGCCCGCCGTCGACGGTCGAGGTGCGACTGGCCGCGCTGGCACCGACCGCCGTCGCCGACCTGCTGGCCCGCGACCTCGGCGGCCCGCTGCCGGCGGTGCTGCTCCGCGACGTCCAGCGGGTCGCGGCGGGCAACCCGGGCCATGCGCTGGAGCTCGCGCGGGCCGGCACCCGGCTCGGCCTGGTGACCCCGTACCGGGTGCCGCCGAGCCTGCGGGCCCAGGTGCTGGAGCGGCTGCGCCCGTACGGGGCGGCGGAGCGGCAGCTGCTGCTGGCGGCCGCCGCGGCGACGCGTCCGACCCTGGCGCTGCTGCGCCGGGCCGCGGGCAGCGAGCCGCTGCGGCTGCTCGACGGCGCCTTGCGGGCCGGCCTGTTGGAGCTGGTCGACACCCCGTCCACCACCGACCCGGTGCTGGGCGCGGCCGGGCCTGCGGGGGAACTGCGCGCCGGTGAGCTGCGGTTCGGCGAGCCGATGGTCCCCACCGTCCTGCTGGCCGAGGCCTCGCCGGCCGAACTGGCCTCCGCCCGAGCCGCGTTGGCCGCCGTCGAGCCCGACCCCGACGAGTGCGTCCGGCTCGCCGCGCTGGCCCAGCTGGACGCCCCCGGCGCCCGGGCGCTGGCGGAGGCGGCTCGCCGGGCGCACCGGCGCGGGGCACCTGAAACGGCCTACGAGCTGGCCGTGCTGGCGATCCGGCAGGGTTCGCTGGGCGCGCGGACCGTGGTGGACGCGGCCGACTACGCCTCGGACGCCGCGCACTGGCCGCAGGCTCGGGCGCTGGCGCTGCAGGCGCTGGGCGCCGGCCCCCAGGTGGCAGTGGCGCTGCGGACCCGGGCCCGGGTCGTGCTGCTCCGCTCGGCGGGGCAGGCGCTGGCCGGGTTCGGTGAGCTGATCGCGGACGGCCTGGCCGAGCTCGGCACGCTCCGACGCGCGGGCGGGGGCTCGGGCGCGGGCGGCTGGGCGGAGGCCGCCGATGGGGCCGAGACCGCCGGGTGGGCCGAGCCGGAACTGCTCCGCTGGGCCGCCGAACGTCACCTGCTCGCCGGCAACCCGGAGCAGGCGCTGACCGTGGTCCAGGCGGCGCTGACCTCGGCCGTCCCGGGCGCGCTCGCCCAGCGGGTCGCCGCACTCGGGACGTTGGCGGTGGCGAGGGCCGCGCGCGGCGAACTGTCGGCCGGGCGACGCGCGCTGGCGGAGGCGACCGCGCTGACGCGGCAGTCGGAGCGGGGCGCGAGAGGACCCGACCCGCGCCTGTGCCTGCTCACCGCCGAGCTGGCCCTGGACGACCCCGCCGCGATCCGGGCCGCCCTCGCCGCCTCGGCCGCCACCGGCTCCTTCGCGGTCCCGCACGTCCCGCACGTCCACGTCCCGCACGTCCTGCCATCTGCCACCCCACCCGACGCCCCGCGCACCTTCTCGCCCGCTGCCCCGCCGCTCGCCGTCCCGCCTGCCGCTCTCCCGCCTGCTGTCGGGCTCGCCATTGCCGGGCCGCGGGCGGAGCGCGTGTTCAGCCCGCTCGCGGCCGCCACCACGCCCGACCTGCTGGCACTCGGCTTGCGCTGCGCGGCCCATGCCCAACTCGGCGAGGTGGCCGCGGCGACCGCCGCGGCCACCCGGTTGAGCGAGGCGCTCGCCGCGCTCGGTGAGCCGCTGGCCCACCCCGCGCCCGCCGCCGGCCCCGTCCACGGACCCGCGCTGCACGCCGTTGCACTCGCCGAACTGGTGGGCGGCAGCGCCAGGCTGGCGGGGGAGCTGGCCCGGCGGGCGGCGGCGGGCGCGGCGGCGGCCGGTGACCGCTGGCACCAGGTGCGAGCGCTCGGGGTGCTCGGTGAGTCCGGCCTGCTCCGGGGGGACGCGGCCGCCACCGCGGCCGGGGTGGAGGTGCTCCAGGAGGCGCGGCGGCTGAGCGCGGCGGCGGGATTCGCGGACCCGGCCGCGGTGCGCAGGCTCGCGCTGCTCGCGGAGGGGCTGGCGGCCCTGGGCGAGCACGGTGCGGCCGCGCAGGCGCTGCACCAGGGCGGTGAGTTGGCGTCGCGCTGGGCCGGTGCGCCGCAGGCCCCGGCGCTGGCCGTGCTGGACCGGTCCGCCGGACTGGCGCAGGCGGGAGTGGGGAACGGGCGTGAGGCGGTGGAGCTGCTGCGGCGGTCGGCGGAGCGGCAGCGCGCGCTGGGGCTGCCACTGGACCTGGCCCGGACGCTGGTGGCGCTCGGCTCGGTCGAGCGGCGCCTGCGCCACCGCCCGGGCGCGCGGGCCGCGTTGCTGGAGGCCCGGGACCTCTGCGCGGACCACGGGGCCCGCCCGCTGCTGGCCCGGGTGGCGCGGGAGCTGGAGCGGTTGGACCAGGCGGTGGCCCTGCCGGGCTCGGACGGCGGCCTGCTGACGGCCAGTGAGCAGCGGATGGCGGGCCTGGCGGCCGACGGCGCGAGCAACCGCGAGGTGGCCGCCGCCCTCTTCGTGAGCGTGAAGACCGTGGAGGGGACGCTCTCCCGGGTCTACCGGAAGCTCGGTGTCCGCTCCCGCGCCGGACTCGCCCGAGCCCTCGCCACCGGCGGCTGACCGCTCGCCTGCCGCACCTCGCCCAGCGGTGCCGAGTCCCTTCCCTGGCGCACCCAGCCCCGTCATGTCCTGCCGCCCCGCCCCGCCCCGCTGCACGAGGCCGCACGAGGCCGCGCGCCACCGCACGACGCGGAGCGACATCCCACGCCGCCCCAGGACGCCTCGCGACACCCCGGGACACGATCGCGACACACAACCAGCAGGGGATACCCCTCTTTTGACAGTGAATCGACAAACCTAGCGTTGGAGCCATCCACTCCCCAGCCCTGGGCGCCGGGCGCGGCCGAACCTCGGCAGCCGGCGTCCGCGGCCGATCGCTCCCGTCCCAGGAGGACCTTCCGTGAAGTCCCGTATCAGGCCTGTCATCGGACTGCTCGCCGCCCCGCTGCCGATCATCGCGCTGGCCGCCACACCCGCGTTCGCCGCCCAGCCCGCCGCCCAGACCCCCGCCGCCCTGCGCGGGGACGTCGTGGCGGCCGTGAGCCACTCCATCCGGACCGGCGACGTCGCGGCCGACCAGCGGATATCCGTGGCGGTCAGCCTCACGCAGCGGGACACCGCGGGGCTGGACACCTTCCTCAACCGGGTCACCGACCCGAGCTCGCCGGACTACCAGCACTACCTGACGGTGGACCAGTTCGCCCAGCGCTACGGCGCCACCCAGGACACCGTCGCCAAGGTCTCCGCCTACCTGGCGGGCCAGGGGCTGCAGGTCGGCCAGGTGACCGCCAACCGGCTCACCATCGAGGCCAGCGGCACGGCCGCCCAGGTGCAGAAGGCCTTCGGGACCAGCCTGGCCAACTACCGGGACAACCAGGACGGGCGGACCTACTTCGCCAACACCGGCGCCCCGCAGCTGCCCGCCGACATCGCCTCCGTGGTGACCGATGTCTCCGGCCTGAACAGCTACGCGAAGTTCACCCACGACAGCGTCAAGAACACCTCCCCGGCCGCCTCCTCCAAGGCGCCGACGGGCCTGTCCCCGACCACCGCGCGGTCCGCCTACAACCTCACCTCCGCGATCAGCGCCGGTTACACCGGTAGCGGTGCGACGGTCGGCCTGCTGGAGTTCTCGGGCTTCAAGCAGAGCGACATCACCGCCTACGACAAGCAGTTCAGCCTCAAGCCCAGCACCCCGACCGTGGTCGCCGCCGGCGGCGGCACCACCGACCTGTCCGGCCAGGACGAGGTCGACCTGGACATCGAGGTCGTCCAGGCCCTGGCTCCCGGCGCGACGGTCAAGGTCTACGAGGCGCCGAACAGCGACGCGGGCGAGACCGCGATCTACGCCAAGCTCGTCAGCGACAACGTCCCGGTGATCTCGATCAGCTGGGGCACCGACGAGGCCGACGAGACCGCGAGCAACCGGGTGGCCGTCGACGCCGACCTCCAGGAGGCCGCCGCGCAGGGCCAGTCGGTGTACGCCGCCTCCGGTGACAGCGGCTCGGACGACGCCGGCAACGGCGGCACCTCGGTCGACTTCCCGGCGGCCGACCCGTACGTCACCGGCGCCGGCGGCACCACGCTGACCACCGGCTCGGGCGGTGCCTGGAGCAAGGAGACCGCCTGGTCCGGCAGCGGCGGCGGCGTCTCCTCGTACTTCAACACCCCGAGCTACCAGACGCCGGTCAACACCGGCACCTTCCGCACCGTCCCGGACGTCGCGGCGGTCGCCGACCCCTCCACCGGCTGGGCGATCTACACCGGCGGCTCCTGGAACGAGTACGGCGGCACCAGCGCGGCGGCGCCGAACTGGGCGGCCTTCACCGCGGTCTACAACAGCGAGGCCAAGGCCAAGGGCGCGGCCTCCTTCGGCTTCGCGAACAGCCGGATCTACACCCTGGCGACCTCCAGCTCCTACTCCTCGGCCTTCCACGACGCGAAGACCGGCAGCAACGGGGCCTACAAGGCCGGCACCGGCTACGACAAGGTGACGGGCTGGGGCTCCTACAACGGCGCCAACTTCCTGAAGGCCGAGCTCGGCTGAGAGTGAACCGAGCACGCACACCCGCAGCTGCCGGGTGGGCGCCAGGGGCCGGGCCGACGCCCGGCCCCTGGCGCCGTTCTACGCTGGACGGGAACGGACCACAGCGGAGGCAGCACGATGGCAGCACAGGACGAGCGCGACGAGCGCGACGAGCAGGGCGAGCAGGACGGCCGGAGCGAGCCGGGCCAGGAAGGCCGGCAGCCCGAGTCGGCGGCGGTCGGGCAGGAGCCGGGCCGGACGGCCCCGGCGCAGGCCGCCAAGCTCGTCTTCACCGACCCGCTGAGCCGGCAGACCGCGGACGACACCGACGCCGGCTGGGGCGAGTCCCAGGCCTCGCGCGGCCTGGACTGGTACCTGAGCCAGCGGCCCCCGCACCACGGCTAGCGGCGGGCGGGGACCGTCGGCCCGAACGGATCACTGGATCGGACTATCCGGGGGACGGGAACGGGGACGGCAAACGCAGAGACGGGGACGGGGACGGGGACAGTGAACGTAGGGGCGGGACAGAGAGCGGGGGACGGGGATCAGCGCTGGCGGACGAGCGCGTCCCGGATCTCGGTCAGCAGAGCGACCTCCTGGGCCTCGGCCTCGGCGGCCAGCTCGGCGACGGTCTTGCGGTGGGCCATGTACCGTGCGGCCGGCAGCACGATGAAGAAGTAGACCACCGCGGCCGTGATCAGGAACTGCAGGGCCGCGCTGAGCACGGATCCCCAGAGCAGCTGGATGCCGGAGGTCACCTCGCCGCTGGCGTTGACCACGCACGGGCCCTTGATGCAGGAGCTGTAGGAGTCGAGGTCCTTGGCGCCGAAGGCACCGACCAGCGGGTTGATGATGCCCTTGACGAATGCGTTGATGATGTTCGTGAACGCCGCGCCGATGACGACGGCGATCGCGAGATCGATGACATTGCCACGTAGCAGGAATTCCTTGAAGCCTTTCACGTCCCGTGAACGACAGGGACCTTGATCGGTAACGGGTGAATTGTCCGGCATTCGGGTGATATCGGCAGGGCGCTGCTCGCCGCTCCGTCGGCGCCGCCGCCGAGGCCGCCCTCAGCGCCCCGACGGGCAGCGCGCCACGGCCGGGGTGGGCGGTGACTGCGGGGTGGCCGGCACGACCGGTGCGGGCGGGCCGGGGCGCAGGGGGCAGGCGGTGATCGCCGCGGCGGCTGCCAGCAGGCCGGTGGCCAGCACGCCCGGTCGATGCCGCACAGCCTGCTGGAGCCGGTGCCGCCCGCTGCCGCCCCGCCGGATCGGACGGAACTCCGGGACCGCCCGCCGGGGCGGCAGCGGCGCCGCGCGGCGCGGCGGCGGATGCTGGGCGCGGTGGCGGCCACGGTGGCGGGCGCCGCCGATGAGCGGTCCGGGGGCGTCGGGCGCGGGTGTGGTCGTAGGGGCGGGAGCAGGCGCGGGCGCGGGCGTGGTCATGGGATCCACCTCTGGTTCGTGGGCCGACGGGCTGGCCGGACCAGCATCCGAGAAGAGCGCAAATGTGGATAACTTTTGCCCGTCCCGAGCGTCCCGACCGCCCGGAGCGCCCGCACCCACCGCCCACCGCCCACTCAGCGGCTCCACGCACGCCACTGCCCCCTGCCGGCGCCGATCGGGCGCCGCCAGGGGGCAGTGGTCGAAAGTCAGTGCGCCGGTCGAGCCGGCGCCCGGGTCAGCTCGCCGACGTCGAGGAGGACGAGGAGGAGCCGCTCGAACCCGAGGTGGAGCTCGACGCCGAGGAGGAGCCGCCCGACGAGCCGCCCGACGCCCCGGAGGACGAGGACGAGGCGGACGACGCGCCGGCCGAAGCGCCCGAGCCCGCGGCACCCGAGGTGGACGAGCCGGAACCGGCGCCCACGGAGCTGCTGGAGGAGGTGCGGCTGTCCGTCCGGTAGAAACCGGAGCCCTTGAACACCACGCCCACCGCCGAGAAGACCTTGCGCAGGCGCCCCTGGCAGTTCGGGCACACGGTCAGTGCCTCGTCGGTGAACTTCTGCACCGCCTCAAGGCCGTTGCCGCACTCGGTGCACTGGTACTGGTACGTGGGCACTTGTCTTCCTCCTGGCACTCTCGCCTGATGAGTGCTAACGACGGTCAATGATGCGGCATTCCGCTTGATCAGTCCAGCGCCGACCCGGGACGGCGGGTACCGCGTCGCCTCAGCGCTCGGACACCCCGACGAGCGAGGCCACCGCGCCGCCACTCCTGGCAACGGTACGGCCCCGGGTGCCGGGGGCCAGCAGAAGCCGCCGCAACGTGACCAGCGCCACCAGGCCGAGCCCCGCCCCGACCAGCGGCACCAGGAACCCGGTCCACGGCCCGTCGGCGTCGATCAGCTGCCCGGCGACGGTCGAGCCGACCGCCAGCCCGAGGCCGATCGCGCCGGTCAGCCAGGTGAACGCCTCGGTCTTGGCGCCGTCCGCGACCAGCGTCTCGACCAGCGTGTAGCCGGTGATCAGGGTCGGTGCGATGGCCAGGCCGCAGACCAGGCCGGCCACCGCCAGCGTGGTCAGGTTCGGCATCGCCCAGAGCGTCGAGCAGCCGAGCACCAGCAGGGCGTAGCTGCCGAGCATCCGCTGCTGGGCCGAGCGCCGCCAGGCGACGAGCCCGTACAGCACGCCCGCCAGCATCGAGCCGCCGGCGAAGATCCCGTAGACGATGCCGCTCAGCTCGCCCTGCCCGGCGGCCTCGGCGGTGGCGGTGACCGAGATCTGCATGCCGCCGAAGACGCTCCCGACGCCGAGGAAGGCGCCGGCCAGCAGGCGGACGCCCGGCGAGGCGAGCGCCGAGGCCCGTCGGGCGCCGGGCTCGGGCAGGTGACGGGCCGGCGCGGTGCGCCGCTGGGCGGCGAAGGCCAGCCCGCCGAAGAGGGTCAGCGCGGCCTCGACGACCAGCGCCGCCGCCGGGGCGACGGTGGTGGCGATCGTGCCGGCCAGCACCGGGCCGATGACGAAGGTGAACTCGTCGGTGACCGATTCGAAGGCGAAGGCGGTGTTGAGGTGGGCCGGCCGGTCGGCGACCTTGGCCACCCAGCGGGCCCGGACCATCGCGCCGATCTGCGGCACGGTGGCGCCGGCCGGCGTGGCGGCGAGGAAGAGCGTCCAGACCGGCGCGTGCCCCAGTGCCAGCGCGATCAGCGCGCCCACCGAGACGGCGTGCACCAGGACGCTGGGGACCAGCACGGCGGCCTGGCCGAAGCGGTCGGCCAGCCGGCCGGTCTGCGGCCCGACCAGGGCCTGGGCCACCGCGGCCACCGCGGCGACGGTGCCGGCGATGCCGTAGGAGCCGTTGGTGTCGCGGATCAGCAGCACGATGCCCAGGCTGAGCATGGCGTAGGGCAGGCGGGCGGCGAGGGCGGGGGCCAGGAAGGTCCACGCGCCGGGGGTGCGCAGCAGGGCGCCGTACCCGACCCGGGCGGGTGCCGCGGCCGGCTCCGCGACGCGGTCCTCCGCTCGCACGTCGAGCTGCTCGGTCCGTACTGCTCCGGGGTTGTCGACCGTTCGGCGGGCCGTCACGGTCGGTCCTTCCTGCTGCCTGGTAGCGCGGCCGGGGACGGGAAAGCCCCGACGGCGCCGAGAGTCGTCCTCTCGCGCGTCGACCGGGGTTGATACCGGGTCCGGCTGGCCGGTCGTGGAAGCGGGGGCCAGGAACTGCTCGCGGACCGCGGCCGCCGAGCGGTCGCGCCAACTCTGCTTCAGGCAGATGTTGCGGGTGTCTGTTGGATACCTCTGTGTCGGGTGCGCAGGGTGATGCGCTCCCCGCACCATCCTACGGGTCCGGTCACTTCATTGTCTACGCGCATAGAAACTCCCCCGGGAGCCCGACCCGGCCCACCTCGCCCCGGTCCACCTCGCCCCGGTCAGCTCCCCGCCAGCCACCCCGCGAGCTTGCCGCCCCGGTCCACCGCGCGCAGCCGCCGCTCGGTCGCCTCCTCGGCCGCCTCGGTGGTCACCACCAGCAGCTCGTCCAGCTCCCGCAGCACCGTGGCCCGGTCCGGCACGAAGCTGCTGCCCTCACGCACCACCAGGGTCACCGCGGCACCCCGCGGCAGCCGCAGCTCGCTCACCTCGACGCCAGACATCCGCGAGCCGCGCGCCAGCGAGACCGACAGCAGGTGGCCGTGCAGGCGCTCCAGCGGCGCCGACTCGATCCCCAGGTCCTGGCCGATCGCGCCCTCGGATATCCGCAGCCGCTTGGCCAGCCAGGGCAGCGTGGGGCCCTGCAGCAGGGTGAAGACGACCACCAGGACGAAGACGATGTTGAAGACGTCCTGGGCGTGCGGCACCCGGGCCACCAGCGGGATGGTGGCCAGCACGATGGGCACCGCGCCGCGCAGCCCGGCCCAGCTGAGCAGCGCCTGCTCCCGCCAGGGCAGCCTGAACGGGGTGAGGGTCAGCACCACCGAGAGCGGCCGGGCGACCAGCACCAGCACCAGGCCGATCACCAGCGCCGGGAGCACCGCCGAGCCCATCGTGGCGGGCGTGCAGAGCAGCCCGAGCAGCACGAACATGCCGATCTGGCCGATCCAGGCCAGTCCGTCCGCGAAGCCGCGCACCGCCGGCCCGTGCGGCAGCTTGGCGTTGCCGAGCAGCACCGCGCAGACGTAGACCGCCAGGAACCCGGAGCCGTGCAGCAGCGCGCCCGCGGCGTAGGCGAGCGAGGTCAGCGCGAGGACGGCGATCGGGTACAGGCCGCTGGAGGGCAGCGCCACCTGCCGCAGGGCGTAGGCGCCGAGCTTGCCGACCGCCAGGCCCACCGCCGTGCCGATCGCCAGCTCGGCGAGGATCGTGCCGACCAGCAGGTACCAGGAGTCGAACGGCCCGGTGGTGGCGAAGGCGACCACCAGGATGACCACCGGCGCGTCGTTGAACCCGGACTCCGCCTCCAGCAGGCCGCTCAGCCGGGCCGGCAGCGGCACCGTGCGCAGCACCGAGAAGACCGCGGCCGCGTCGGTGGAGGAGACGATCGCGCCGAGCAGCAGCGACATCCGCCAGTCCAGGCCGACCAGCCAGTGCGCCCCGGCGGCGGTCGCGAAGACGCTGACCCCCACACCGACGGTGGCCAGCACGGTGGCGGCCGGCATCACGGGTCTGATCTCGCGCCAGCTGGTCTTGAGCCCGCCCTCGGCCAGGATCACCACCAGGGCCGCGTAGCCGAGCACCTGGGTCAGCTCGGCGTTGTTGAAGGTGACGCCCAGTCCGTTCTGGCCGATCACCACCCCGATCCCGAGGTAGAGCAGCAGGCTGGGCAGGCCTGAGCGGGTCGAGAGCCGCACCGCGACCACCGCGACGAGCAGGACGACGGAGGATTCGAGCAGGAGTCTGTTCAGGTGGTCAACGGTCACGCAGGGGCACCTCGGGGTCGGGGGCGGCCTTCAGAGGTCGGCCGGCGGCACGGGAGGGGTCACTGTGGTGGCACGAATGGCCTCGAACTGCCTGGTGGGCGCGCCGAGACGGCGGGGTCGGACGATCGCCGGAGTGTGATCACCGGATGGATCGTTAACCAGTCTAACATTTTGCCTGATCTTTGACGTCGGGGTGCCTCGGAGGGCGCGCCGACCCCTTAACCGGGGCCCGGTAGGGTCCCTGTGGTTCCCCGTGGGTGTCCCCCGTGCGTTCGTGCCACCTGAGTCGTCCTAATGTGGTGAGCGGTCACGGCCGCCCAGCTCTTGTGACGTTGCCCCGCTCCCTGCCGCTAGGACCGAGATGCCCCGCTCGCCCCGCTCGAAGAAGTTCCGGCGCGCCCGTCTGATCGTGCTCGTGCTCGTCATGCTCCTGGTGGCCGGCACCGGCGCCGGCGGGTGGTACGCGGTGCACACCGTGCAGGCGTCCTTCCCGCAGGTGAGCGGCACCATCAAGGTCCCGGGCCTGGGGTCGTCGGTGGACGTGGAGCGGGACGCCAACGGGATCCCGCAGGTCTACGCCAACACGCCCGACGACCTGTTCAAGGCACAGGGCTACGTCCAGGCCCAGGACCGGTTCTGGGAGATGGACGTGCGCCGGCACATCACCGCGGGCCGCCTCTCCGAGATGTTCGGCTCCTCGCAGGTGAACACCGACGCCTTCGTGCGCACCATGGGCTGGCGCCAGGTCGCCCAGCAGGAGTACGACACCCAGCTCAGCCCGGACACCAAGCGGTACCTGCAGGCCTACTCGGACGGGGTCAACGCCTGGCTCGCCCAGCACCCCGGCGGCGCCGGCGCCTCACTGGAGTACGCGCTGCTCGGCACCGTCAACAGCGCCTACAAGCCCGAGGCCTGGACCCCGGTGGACTCGGTGGCCTGGCTCAAGGCGATGGCCTGGAACCTCTCCGGGAACCTCCAGGAGGAGATCGACCGCTCGCTGCTGAGCCAGACCTTCACCCCGGACCAGATCGCGCAGCTCTACCCGGACTACCCGTACTCCCGCAACGGCACCATCGTGCAGACCGGCACGGTGGACCCGGGCGGCAGCTACCAGCCGCCGGCCGGCGGCTCGGACGGCTCCGGCACCCAGCAGAGCGCCGCCGTCACCCAGGGCCTGCTGCAGAACGTCTCGGACCAGATGACCGGCATGCCGCAGCTGCTCGGCCCGCAGGGCCAGGGCATCGGCTCCAACTCCTGGGTGGTCTCCGGCGCGGACACCACCACCGGCAAGCCGCTGATGGCCAACGACCCGCACCTGGGCCCCAGCCTGCCCAACACCTGGTACCAGATGGGCCTGCACTGCCGCAGCGTCAGCGCGAGCTGCCCGTTCGACGTCACCGGCTTCACCTTCGCCGGGATGCCGGGCGTGGTGATCGGCCACAACCAGGCCGTCTCCTGGGGCCTGACCAACATGGGCGCCGACGTGACCGACCTCTACCTGGAGAAGGTCACCGGCCCCAACACCTACCTGTACAACGGGCAGGACGCCAAGTTCGCCACCCGCCAGGAGACCATCAAGGTGGCCGGCGGCCCGGACCGGGTGATCACGGTGCGCAGCACCCAGGACGGCATGCCGCTGATCTCGGACCAGAGCACCGAGCAGCAGCAGGTCGGCACCTACGCGCCGGTCGGCAACGCCGCGCCCGACCGCGGCACCACCGGGTACGGGGTGGCGCTGAAGTGGACCGCGCTCACCCCGGGCAAGACCATGGACGCGGTCTTCGAGCTCGACCGGGCGACGAACTGGACCCAGTTCCGCGCCGCGGCCGCCGACTTCGCCGTCCCCGCGCAGAACCTGATCTACGCCGACACCGCGGGCAACATCGGCTACCAGGCCCCGGGCGTGATCCCGATCCGCGGCTCCGGTGACGGCGGCTACCCGGCCCCCGGCTGGGACCCCGCCTACCGCTGGCAGGGCACCATCCCGTTCAAGTCCCTGCCGTACTCGTTCAACCCCTCGGCCGGCTACATCGTCACCGCCAACCAGGCCGTGGTCGACCCGAGCTACAAGTACCTGCTCACCACGGACTGGGAGTACGGCACCCGGGCCAAGGAGATCACCGACGACATCAACGCCAAGCTGGCGGGCGGCGGCAAGATCTCGCCGGACGACATGCAGTCGATGCAGCTGGACAACACCAGCGTGATGGCCAAGACGCTGGTCCCGCTGCTGCTCAAGGAGCAGATCAGCGACCCGTACGTGCGCCAGGCCCAGGACCTGCTGAAGGACTGGAACTACAACCAGGACGCCGACTCGGCCGCCGCCGCCTACTACAACGGCGTCTGGCGCCAACTGCTGATCCTGGCCTTCGGGCAGAAGTTCCCGGCCTCGATCCGGGCCCAGGGCGACTGCCTGCTGGTCCAGCAGAAGGTCGACCCGAACCAGCCGGCCGGCACCGTGGGCGGCGAGACCAAGGTGGTCACCCAGTGCGGCACCCGCAGCCCCAGCCAGGCGCAGCCGGACGGCGGTGACCGCTGGATGGAGGTGGTCCGCCAGCAGTTGGCCAACCCCAACAGCCAGTGGTGGAGCTACATCGACTCCAACCACCAGCAGCAGCACGGCCTGGACAACCTGCTGAAGCAGGCGATGAAGGACGCGCGCCAGGACCTCACGGCCCACCTCGGCAAGGACATCTCCACCTGGAGCTGGGGTCGGCTGCACCAGCTGAACCTGAAGAACCAGACGCTGGGGGTCGACAACTCCTCGATCGCCTCCGGCGTGGTGCACCGGCTGCTCAACCGCGGCCCGTTCAACCTCGGCGGCGGTTCGGCGGCGGTGGACGCGGCGGGCTGGACGGCGGCCGAGGGCTACGACGTGGACTGGATCCCGTCGATGCGGATGGTGGTCGACCTCAGTGACTTCGACGCCTCCCGGTGGATCAACGTGGGTGGTGAGTCGGGGCACGCGTTCAGTCCGAACTACGACGACCAGACCTCGCTCTGGTCCCAGGGCAAGCTGCTGACCTGGGCCTATTCCAGCGGCGCGGTGAACAGCGCGACCAAGAACCGGCTGACCTTGACCCCCTGACCCCCTGACCGCCTGACCGCCTGACTCCTTGACCTCTTGACCCCTTGGGCGCGGGTCCGCCGGCCAGGCGGTCAGCGGCCCGGGAGAGCAGGAAAGCGGTGCACGCCCGCCGGGGTGACGGCGGCGTGCACCGCTCTGTCGTGCGGCTCGGCGGGCAGCAGGTCCAGCAGCTCGGCGTCGTAGAGCAGGGTGGCCAGCAGCGGTTCGGCGCCGAGCCGGGCCAGCCGGGCCAGCACCCGGTCGTAGGAGCCGCCGCCGCGCCCCAGTCGCAGCCCGCGCCGGTCCACCGCCAGCCCCGGCAGCAGCACCAGCGCCGCCGCCCCGACCGCGTCCGGGCCCAGCGGCGGCGCCGTGGGCTCCAGCAGGCCCCGGCCGGCCGGGGAGAGCCGCTCCCGGCCCTGGTAGGGCGCCCAGTCGAGGTCGTTGTCCGCCAGCAGCAGCGGCAGCAGCACCGTCACCCCCCGTTCGCGCAGCAGCTCCAGCAGCGGTCCGGTGCCCGGCTCGGCGCCGACCGAGACGTAGGCGGCCACCGCGGCGCCCGGCGGGACCAGCGGCAGCGCCCGCTCGGCCAGCGCGAGCGCCGCCGCTGCCCGCCGTTCGGGGGACAGGGCGCGCCGCCCGGCCAGCAGCTGTGACCTCAGGGCGGCCTTGTCGTTGTACAAGGGATCGTCGGTCATGGCCGCTCCTCGCTTCCGGGTGGTCAGCCGATCTTCTCCCACCCGTCCCGTCCGCCCGTCCCCGGCAGGGAGTCCGATGCCCACTGAGCTCCTGGTGCAGGCGTCCGCCCTGCTCAGCGCACCGCTGGCCGGGCTCGGCGCGCTGCTCGCGGTGCGCCTGCGCCGCGCGGCCACGGCGGCGGCCGGGCGCGAGGACGGGCTGCGCGCCCGGCTCGCCGAGCTGGAGCGGCGCTGCGCGGAGCTGACCGAGCACGCGGCGCGCGATCCGCTCACCGGCGTCGCCAACCTGGACCAGCTCAGGCGCACCCTGGAGCGCGAGGTGGAGCGCTGCCGCCGCAGGCCGGCCGCGCAGCCCGTGGCCGAGCTGGCCGTGGTGCTGCTGGAGGTCGAGGGCTTCGAGGCGGTCACCGCCGCGCAGGGGCGGGGCCGGGCCCAGGCGATCCTGCGTGACCTGGCGCAGCGGCTCGGCCTGGAGGTGCGCTGCACGGACACCCTGGGCCGGTACGGCGGTACCGAGTTCCTGGTGGTGCTGCCGGAGACCGGTGCGGCGGGTGCGGCCAAGGTCGCCGAGCGGCTCTGCTGGACGGTGCGCCGCCACCGGCTGCTCGACTGGTCCGGCGTGCCCTGGGCCGCCGAACCGGCCCCGGGCGGCGGCAACGGCCTGCGCGCCACCGCCGGGATCGCGGTGCTGCCGGCCGACGGCACCCACCCGGTGCCGCTGCTGCGCGCCGCCGACCGCGCGCTGGTCGCCGCGAAACGGGGGCGGCCCGAACGCGCCGAGCGTGCCGAGCGCCCTGAGCAGGTCCACACCCGGACAAGGGGTGCGGAAAGGCACGGTAATCTGTCGCCCTGTGCCGGTCCGGGCCCCATCGCCCGTGCCGCCCGTCCTGTCGCTGCCGTGCCCGGTGCCGACGAGGTCCATGCCTAGCCAAACGACCTCGCCACCGGTCAGGGCGGTCATCCTGCCTGAGTAAGGTCACCGCATGACGACGACGAATCCCCGCCTGCCCGTCACCAAGGCCGTCGTGCCTGCCGCTGGTCTCGGCACGCGCTTTCTGCCGGCCACCAAGGCCACGCCCAAGGAGATGCTGCCCGTCGTCGACAAGCCGGCGATCCAGTACGTGGTGGAGGAGGCGGCCGCGGCCGGCCTCTCCGACATACTGATGGTCACCGGCCGCAACAAGCGCGCCCTTGAGGACCACTTCGACCGCGCCTACGAGCTGGAGGAGCTGCTCTCCCGCAAGGGCGACGCGGACAAGCTGGCCCGGGTGCAGGAGTCGGTCTCGCTGGCCAACATGCACTACGTCCGCCAGGGCGACCCCAGGGGTCTGGGCCACGCGGTGCTGGTGGCCGAGCAGCACGTGGCGGGCCAGCCGTTCGCCGTCCTGCTCGGTGACGACCTGATCGACCCGCGCGACCCGCTGCTCGCCCGCATGATCGAGGTCCAGCAGGAGCTGGGCGGCTCGGTGGTGGCGCTGATGGAGGTCGACCCGTCGCAGATCCACCTCTACGGCTGCGCGGCCGTCAAGGCCAACGGCTTCGGCCCGGACGTCTTCCACGTCTCCGACCTGGTCGAGAAGCCGGAGCCGGCCGACGCCCCGTCGAACTACGCGGTCATCGGCCGCTACGTGCTCGACCCGGCCGTCTTCGAGGTGCTGAAGAAGACCGAGCCCGGCCGCGGCGGCGAGATCCAGCTGACCGACGCGCTGCGCACGCTGGCCATGCTCACCCCGGAGGAGGGCGGCCAGGTCCACGGTGTGCTCTTCGAGGGCCGCCGCTACGACACCGGCGACCGTGCCGACTACCTGCGCTCGATCGTCCGGCTCGCCAGCGAGCGCGCCGACCTGGGCCCGGAGTTCCGCAGCTGGCTGCGCGAGTTCGTGGCCGGAGAGATGCAGGACTGACGCGGGAGCGGGCCAGGAGTTGACGGAGCCCCGTGGCCGACCGGGCCGCGGGGCCGACGAGCGGGAGGCGACAGCGGCGATGACCGAGCAGAGCGGTACCACTGCGGACGCGTGCGGGACCGAGGCCGTGGGAGATCGCCACTGGACCGTCGACGAGCACCTGGCCGACGTGCTGGCGGGCGTCGCCCCGCTGCCCGCGATCGAGCTGCAACTGCTCGACGCCCAGGGCTGCCGGCTGGCCGAGGACGTGGTCGCGGCCGGCGACCTGCCGCCCTTCGACAACAGCTCGATGGACGGCTACGCCGTGCGCACCGCGGACACCGTCGGCGCCACCACCCGCTACCCGTCGGTGCTCACCGTGGTCGGCGAGATCGCGGCCGGCGCGGGCGAGCTGCCCAGGGTCGGGCCCGGCCAGGCGGTCCGGATCATGACCGGCGCTCCGGTGCCCCCCGGTGCCGAGGCGGTCGCCCCGGTCGAGTGGACCGACGGCGGCAGCGGGACGGGGCAGGCCGCCGACGCCATGGCGCCGCCCGTGGCCGGCGAGGAGGTGCGGGTCCTGCGGGACGTCGCCGAAGGCGCGCACATCCGCCGCCGGGGCAGCGACATCCGGGCCGGCGAGACGGTGCTGACCGCCGGCGCCCGGCTCGGCCCCACCCAGCTGGGCCTGCTGGCCGCGATCGGCCGCGGCACGGTGCGGGTGCGCCCGCGCCCGCGGGTGGTGGTGCTCTCCACCGGCAGCGAGCTGGTGCAGCCGGGCGAGCCGGTGGGCCCCGGGCAGATCTCCGACTCCAACAGCTTCACCCTGACCGCCGCCGCCCAGCAGGCCGGCGCGATCGCCTACCGGGTCGGCGGCGTGCCGGACGACACGGCGGTGCTGCGCGGCGTGCTGGAGGACCAGCTCGGCCGGGCCGACCTGATCGTCACCAGCGGCGGGGTCAGCGTCGGCGCCTACGACGTGGTCAAGGAGGCCCTTCAATCGAGTGCGGGGGGCGCCGACCACGCCGGGGTGGACTTCCGCAAGCTCAAGATGCAGCCCGGCAAGCCGCAGGGCTTCGGCCGGATCGGCGAGGGCGCCGAGGGAATCCCGCTGTTCGCGCTGCCGGGCAATCCGGTGAGCGCCTACATCTCCTTCGAGCTCTTCGTCCGCCCGGTGATCCGCACCATGCTGGGTGCCGCGGACGTGCACCGCCCGCGGACCCGCGCGCGCTGCACCGGTGCGGTGCGCTCGCCGGCCGGGCGGCGCCAGTTCCTGCGCGGCTGGTACACGGCCGAGGACGGCACCGTGGCGCCGGTCGGCGGCGAGGGCTCGCACCTGGTCGGGGCGCTGGCCCGGGCGAACTGCCTGATCGTGGTCCCCGAGGAGACCGTGGCGGTGGCGGCTGACGAGTACGTCGACGTGGTGCTGCTGACGGACTGACCGGGCTGACCGGGCTGTTGGCCGAGCGATGGGCCGGGCGGTACGGCCGGCGCCCCGAGCGGTGGCGCTGGGGTGTGGCGCTGGGCTCTTCGGACGAGCGCCACCGTCCCGCTGACGGACCGGCGGCGGGACGGTGGCGGCGGAGCGGTACGGTAGCGCGGTATTCACCCCGTCCTGCTGGAGTACTGACGTGACCACACCCCCCGGCGACCGCCTGACGCACGTGGACGAGACGGGCGCCGCCCGCATGGTCGACGTCTCCGAGAAGGCGGCCACGGTCCGCACCGCGGTGGCGGCCGGCCGGGTCCGGGTCGCGCCCCGGGTGATCGAGCTGCTGCGCGGCGAGGGCGTGCCCAAGGGCGACGCGCTGGCCGTCGCCCGGATCGCCGGGATCATGGGCGCGAAGAGGACCCCCGAGCTGATCCCGCTCTGCCACCCGATCGCGATCTCCGGGGTCACGGTGGACCTCGAAGTGACCGACGAGGCCGTGGAGATCACCGCCACCGTGCGTACCGCCGACCGCACCGGCGTCGAGATGGAGGCCCTGACCGCCGTCGCGGTGGCCGGGCTGACCGTGATCGACATGGTCAAGGCGGTCGACAAGGCCGCCGCGATCGAGGACGTCCGGGTGCTCACCAAGACCGGCGGCAAGAGCGGCGACTGGGTCCGCGGTGAGGCCTCGTGAGGGCGCTCGCGGTCACGGTCTCCAACCGCGCCTCGGCGGGGGTCTACCAGGACAAGGGCGGCCCGCTGCTGGTCGAGGGGCTGCGCCGGATGGGCTTCGCGGTGGACGGCCCGACCGTGGTGCCCGACGGCGAGCCGGTGCTGCTGGCGCTGCGCGCGGCGGTGGCCGCCGGCTACGACGTGGTGCTGACCACCGGGGGCACCGGCATCTCGCCGATGGACCTCACCCCCGAGATGACCGCCCAGGTGATCGATCGTCAGATCCCGGGCATCGCGGAGGCGATCCGCGCCCACGGTCGGGAGAAGGTGCCCACCTCGGCGCTCTCCCGCGGCCTGGCGGGCCTCGCCGGGCGCACCCTGGTCGTCAACCTGCCGGGTTCCACCGGAGGTGTGCGGGACGGCCTCGCGGTGCTGGAGCCGCTGCTGGCGCACGCCGTCGACCAGCTGGCCGGCGGCGACCACCCCCGTCCGCCGGTGGAGCCCGGAGGAGTGAGCTGAGCGCGGGTTGGCCGGTGGAGCTGCGGGCGGGTGACATCGCGCTGCGCCCGATCCGGCTGCGCGACCAGCGCGCCTGGCAGGAGGCGAGCCGGCGCAACCGCGACTGGCTGCGGCGCTGGGAGGCCACCGTGCCCCCGGTACCGCTGGGCCGGACGGCCGGGCCGCGGCCGACCTACCGTCAGATGGTGCGCTACCTGCGGCGTGAGGCGTCGGCCGGGCGGATGCTGCCCTTCGTGGTGGTCTACCGGGGCGAGCTGGTCGGACAGCTGACGGTGGGGGGGATCACCTGGGGATCGATGTGCTCGGCGAACATCGGCTACTGGGTCGACGAGGCGGTGGCCGGGCGCGGCATCATGCCCACCGCCGTCGCGCTCGGGGTGGACCACTGCTTCCAGGCGCTCGGCCTGCACCGGGTCGAGGTCTGCATCCGGCCCGAGAACCGGCCCAGCCGCCGGGTGGTGGAGAAGCTGGACTTCCGCTCGGAGGGGCTGCGCCCGCGCTACCTGCACATCGACGGGGACTGGCGCGACCACCTGGTCTACGCGCTGACGGCCGAAGAGGTCCCGGAAGGGCTGCTGGAACGTTGGCGTCAGAGGTAATTGAATAAGTGTTCGAAATTGATATCGATATGGCATCGCCGCCCCGGCAAGCGGTGACAAATTCCGGCAAAATAGTCAGAGAATCAGCTTGGCGGTGCGACACGCCGCGCCAAATTGCTGCCCGCCCTTACCCAACGCCCGTACGGTGTGAAACGTGAGCAGTAGCGGCCTCATCTACGCGGTCATCGTAGGGGCCTGGGCTGCCTATCTGGTGCCCATGTGGCTCCGCAGGCAGGACGAGCTCAACGAAGCGCGCCCGACCGAACGTTTCAGCACCGCCATCCGCCTGCTCGCCGGGCGGTCGGCGATGGAGCGTCGGGCGTCCCGGGCCCTTGGCGACGACCCCACCACGACCTCCGACGGCACCCCTGACGCCGAGTCGGCCGACACCCCGTCAGCCGCTCCGTCCGCGGTGCCCCATGCCGGGCCGAGCGCGGCCGGGCCCTGCGCCGTGCCCGCGGCCGGGCCGACCACCGAGAAGCGGGCGCGGCTGCTGGCCCGCCGCCGCCGGATGGTCACCGTGCTCTTCCTGGCCTTCGCCCTCGGCGCCATCGTGGCGGCCGTGGCGGGCGTCGCCTTCCTCTGGGCGCCCGCGCTGCCGGCCCTGCTGCTGACCCTCTACATCGGCCACCTGCGCCGCCTGGAGCGCCAGCGGTTCGAGGTGAAGCTGGACCGGGTCCGGGCCGCCCAGGCCGCCCAGCGGGTCCGCGAGCGCGAGCAGTCCCGGTCGGCTCCCACCCTCACGGTGGCGGCCGCGCCCGAGCCCGCCGGGCCGCCGCTCGCCACCGCCCCGCCCGAGCCGCAGACGGCCCGGCAGGCGCTGGTCGAGGTCACCGACCACCAGGAGTGGGTGGACGGCCTGCGCGAGCGCGCCGCCGCCGGCCCCGACTCCTGGGAGCCCGTCCCCGTCCCGCTCCCCACCTACGTCACCGCCCCGGTCGCCCCCCGCGTCACCCGCGGCCTCGACCTCGCCGCCCCCGGCACCTGGAGCTCCGGCCGCCCCGCCGAGCCCCCGCACACCCCGCTCTTCGACCAGTACGAGACCCCGCCCCCGGCCCGCCCCCGCGCCGCCGGCGAGTAGCCCACCCCGTCCCACCAGCGGGGGCGGTCACGAGCCCCCGCCAGAAGGTGCTAGAGTTTCTTCTCGTTGGGGCTGTGGCGCAGTCCGGTAGCGCACCTCGTTCGCATCGAGGGGGTCAGGGGTTCGAATCCCCTCAGCTCCACCCAACGCAGAGGCCCGACCGGTGAAAACCGGTCGGGCCTCTGGTCGTACGTGCGGCAGTGAAGTGCGTGACCGCCGGGGCGGACGCGGTCCTCACCCGCCGTCAGACGGTGTAGCCGCCGTCGACGGCGAGGGTGGTGCCGGTGACGTAGCGGCCGCCGGGGCCGGCCAGGTAGGCCACCGCGGCGGCGATGTCCTCGGCCTGGCCGTAGTGGCCCAGGGCGGTGAGGGAGCGCTGGAACTCGGCGCTCTCGCCGTCGGCCGGGTTCATGTCGGTGTCGATCGGGCCCGGGTCCACGATGGTGGCGGTGATCCCGAGCGGTCCCAGTTCCCGGGCGAGTCCCTTGGTCAGTCCGATGAGCGCGGACTTGGCCATCGCCTGCAGGACGAAGTTCGCGCCGGGGACGCGTCCGTTGAAGCAGGAGCCGATGCTGATGATCCGCCCGCCGTCGCCCATCTGCCGGGCGGCGGCCTGGGCGGCCAGGAAGACCGACCGGACGTCCACGGCGAGCACCCGGTCCAGCTCGGTGGTGGTCACCCCCGCCAGCGGGCCGTAGGTGAGGAAGCCCGCGTTGTTCACCAGGATGTCGATGCGGCCCAGCTCCCGCACCGTCTCCTCCACCGCCCGCGCCGCGGCTTCCGGTTCGGTCAGGTCGGCCTGGATCACCGCGGCCCGGCCGCCGGCCGCTTCGATCTCCTTCGCCACCGCGCGGGCCTGGTACGCGCCCTGGACGTAGGTCAGCGCGATCGCCGCGCCCTCGGTGGCCAGCCGCTTCGCGATCGCCGCGCCGATCCCGCGGCCGCCGCCGGTCACCAGTGCCACCTTGCCGGTCAGATCACTCATCGCTGCCTCCTGGGTGAGAGCGGCGTGTTCGCCGTACCGGCATGGTAGAAGTTGACATTGATGTCAGATTCAAGGCGACGTCGTGCGAGGTGGGGAATGCGGATCGGTGAACTGGCCCGGCGCAGCGGGGTGAGCGAACGCTCCCTGCGCTACTACGAGGCACAGGGACTGCTGCGGTCGGAGCGAACTCCCGGCGGCCACCGGGAGTTCGGGGAGTGGGCGGTCGACCGCGTCGTCCGCATCCAGACGCTCTACGCCGCGGGCCTGCACAGCGCGAAGATCGCTCAGCTGCTGCCCTGCATGAGGGACGTGGACGGCGGCCCGAACGAGGCCACCACCCCGGTGCTGGCCGACGAACTGGCGGCGGAGCGCGATCGCATCGACCGCATGATCACCGAATTGGTCCGCTCCCGCGATGTCCTCGACGAGGTGATCGGCACGGCGTCAGCCGCGCCCGTGGGCCCGGGCGGGGCCCGGTAGCCGCGCGGCGGGGCGCGGGCGCCGCGGAGTCGGACGCCTGCGATCGGCTGGACGGCGGAGCGAACACCGGCCGGACAGCCGCACGAACAGGGGGCCCGGGATGGCCACGGTGACGGACGATGAAATCCGAGGGGGTCGCGCGCCGTTCGCCGGCGCCGCCCGGGCGCCTTACGGGCGGTAGGCGGGCAGGCCCGGGGTGGTGACGGTGAGCTTGGGCGCGCCCTGGCCGTTGGCCGGCACGGTGGCGACGCCGTCCGGGGTGCGCACGGCGATGGTCTTGCTGTCCGGCGACCAGGCGGGCTCGGTGTAGTCGGTGGTGGCGTTCGGGGTCAGGTCCTTGGGCGTGGCCCCCTGGGACTGCAGGCTCAGGACGAAGAGGTGGTCGTGGCCGTTGGCGGACGAGACGAAGGCCACCGCGGACTCGTCGGGGGCGAGCGCCGGCTCGGAGCCCACGGTGAGCACACCGCCCTGCTGGCGCGTGTACTCGTCGCGGATGTAGACGTGGCCGTCGGCGCCGTTCGCGTACACCGCGGTGCCGTGCGGGCCGGCCACGTCGGGCCAGAGGTTGCCCGTCTGCGGCAGCGTGGTCGGCGGGTCGGTCAGTTCGGCGTTCAGGCTCAGGGTGGTCGGGGTCGCGTCGGTGGCGGTGGCCGACACCTCGGCCAGGTGCGTGGTGCCGGCCTGGTCGACGGTGAAGAAGAGGTTGTTCCGGACCGGCAGGCCGATGCCGGGGTCCGCCGCGCTCTGCTGCCAGGTGGGGTGGGACCAGGTCTGACCGCCCGGGTTCTTGGCGACCACCCGCTGGGCGCTGCCGTCCGGCTTGGAGACCACCAGGTCGCCGGCGCTGTTGACGAAGGCGGCCTGGTCGCCGCTGGAGGACCAGGCCAGGTCACGGACCTGGGTGTGGAAGTCGACGGAGGTGCCGTTCATCAGCACCTCCGAGGTGCCGTCGCTGACGGTGAGCGGGGAGTTGGCGGTGCCGCGTCCGGCGGTGCCCGGCGCGCCGCTCGCGGGCGGGCTGCTCTTCGCGGCGGCCGGAGTACCGGCGGGGGCGGTCGGCTTGCCGCTGGGCTTTCCGGGAGCGGCGGGCGCGGTGGGTGCGGTGGAGCGGGGCGCCGCCGCTGTCGGCGAGCCGGCGGTGGAGCCGGTGGCGCCGACCTCGTCGGGCCCGCAGGCCGAGATGAGCAGGACGACGCCCGCTGACAGCGCCGCGGCGAGCGCGACGGTGGTGGCAGGGCGGCGGCGGTGGCGAGCGGACATCGGAATTCCCCCGGATCGTGCTGCTGGTGGCGTGCGACCAGGATGGCAACGCGAGGTCCGGGAAGCGTCGAGCGGCGGTCACGGCCGTGCAACAGCGTGACGGTCCGTCAGAGTCGCAGTCGGGCGGCCCGCAAGGCCGCGTGCTCCAGCAGTCGGTGGACGTCCGACTGCCGGGTGGTCGGCCGGTCGTTGTACTGGTCGGGCGAGCTGACCGGGCGTCCGGTCGAGTGCAGCACCTCCATCAGCTGCGCCCGGGCGGTCCGCACCGTGGCGGCGGTGCCGTAGCCGTGGCCCAGCACGGCGGCCTGGGCGCCGAGCAGGCAGACCCGCCCCGCCGGGTCCCACATCGCACCCTGCAGCCAGCCGTACTGGGTGAGGTAGCGCGAGGTGAGCCGCAGGTGCTCGGCGGCGCTGACCGGCAGCGGGCGGGCCGCCCGGCGGGCCAGCCGGTCGCGCAGGGTGCGCCGGGGCGGCAGGTGCTCGGCGTTCCACGGCTGGAGTACCTGGCCGTGCGGGCAGATCATCGGACAGATGTACGGGGCGGGTCGGCGGGCCGGGGCGGGCAGCGAAGCGAGGTAGGCCTCGATCTCGGCCACCAGGCCGGAGGCGCCCGGGTCGACGAGCAGGGGTCGGGACGGCAGGGTCAGGCGCACAGCGGGCTCCCTCTGTCCAGAATGTCTGGCTTTGCCCCCTTGTCATGGATAACCGGAGCGAGGCCGCCTGGCGCGGAGGGGGAGGTCGAGGGCGTGCGTGTGTCGCGGTGCGCCGCGTCCGTGGCATCCGGCCGGCCGGACCCTTAGGGGTCGACCCCGCCGGACGGCCGGGTGTCGGGGCGCCGGCGTCAGCCTGGAGGCGGAGGCGACTGAGCCTGCGGGTGGACGGGTGCGGTCCGCCTGCGGAGCGACGCGCCGGGGCCGCCCGACCGGAAGGATGGAAGCAAGCGGGCCGACCCCGCCCCGCAGGGCCGCCGCCCGCGGCGCCGCGGCGTCCGCAAGACCACCGCCCCGCAAGACCACCGCCCCGCACGACTCCACCTCGCACGACTCCACCTCGCACGACTCAGCCCGGAAGGGACAAGCCCATGCCGCCCAGGACCGGTACCGTCGCCGCTGTCACCGTGACCGTCCTCGGCCTCGGCGTGCTCGGCGCCACCTTCGCCCCGATGGCCGGCGACCTGCTGGCGAGCCAGCACATCGAGGAGTCCAGCTACACCTCCGGCGCACAGGCGAAGACGGCGCGGGCCTCGGTGCCGCGCTGGCTGCCGGACAACGCGACGGCGGTCCGCTACAAGCTGTCGACCAAGGACGGTGACCGCCTGCTCCGCGCCCACCTGCCGGGTGGCACCCTGCCGGTCGGGTGCACCACGGGTGGCGGGCCGCAGACGGGCACCGTCAAGCTCAGCGCCACCTGGTTCCCTGCCGGTCGGGCGGCGGCGGTGCAGCCCACCGCGAGCTGCGGCGGCTACCGGGTCGTGCTGGACGGCGAGCAGCTCTACGCCTGGCAGGACGGCGCTGACCTGATCGCGGCGGCCCGCTAGGCCGGGCCCGCGCCGGCTGCGCCGTCAGTGGTGGGTGGCGGTGGCGGTGGCGGTGGTGACGGCGGCGGTGGCGACGGACGGGGCCTCCACCACCGCCGGCTCCTGGAAGGCGCCCAGCCCCTCGAAGGCCGCCAGCGCCGCGCGCAGCTCGGCGGCCGGGTCGCCCGCGTGGTAGCGCTCCTCGCTCGGCTCGATGCCGTCGAGGAACTCCTGGTAGCGCACCGCGTAGGCGAGGTGGGACAGCGGCTCGGCCAGTCGCAGCGCGGTGGCCGGGTCGCTGCCGGGGGCCGCTGCCCGCCAGGCCGCGCTCCAGGCCTCGGCCGCCTGGGTCCAGCGCTCGGCGGAGGTGAAGTCCTTGGGGCGCAGCCCGTCGACGGCCGGGTGGCCGTAGCAGCCGTCGGCGAAGTCCACCAGCACCACCGGCGCACCGGTCGTGCCGGTGGAGCGCCAGTTGCCGGGGTGGAAGTCCCCGTGCAGGACCGTCAGCGGCAGCCCGCAGGCGCCCAGTCGCTCGATCAGCAAAGGGAGTTGATCGGCCATCAGCTTGGCACGCGCCGCCTCGTCCGCCGTCAGCTCGGCTCCGGCCGGGCCGTTCAGCAGCGCGGAGAGGGCTGGCGGCAGCAGGTGCGGCGAGCGGTCCGGCAGGTTCGGCGGGGGCCCGTCGGGGAACCGTGCGGCCAGTGCCGCCTGGACCCGGACCAGGCGCGGCACGGCGGCCTCGACCACTGCCGCCGACGGTCCCCAGCAATCCTCGCCGGGCACGTGGTCGAGCAGCAGCAGGCGCCGTGCCGGGTCGGCGGCCAGCACCGGGGGCACGAACGACGGGTCCACCGAGGCGACCAGACCGATCATGTCCGCCTCGTCGGCCGCGAAGTCGCGCCCGGTCTTCAGCCAGACCGGGCCGGTGGCGGTGGGCAGCCGGAACAGGCCGGCCAGGTTCCAGGTCTTCACCTGCTCGACCGGCCCGATGGCCGGCCGCCCCAGCTCGGTCAGCCGCTGCCCGGCCCAGGCCAGCGCCGCCCGGCTGCCGTCGGCGGTCGCGTACGGGGCCCGGCGCGGATGCGGGGCCGGCGGCGCGAGCTCCTCGGGCGCGGCCGGCCGCAGGGCCCCGGCCGCCGAGGCCGCCGCCAGCACCGCCGCCGCCGGCTCGCGCAGCGCCTCGGCGTGGTAGTCGACCCGCCCGCCGAGCCCGCCCGAGCCGCCCTCGACGTCCAGCAGCCGCAGCACCACGACCGGCACCTGGAGCACGGTCGTCAGGTGCGCGGCGACCGGCGCCACATCGTGCCAGCGCGGCCGGTCCGTGACGAACGGGCCGACCACCCCCAACTGCCGTTCTCCACAGGAGACCAGGACGCTGACCGTACGATCGGAAGGCATGTTCACTGGCGAAGTCTGCGGTCCGTCGTCCCGCGGCGCGACCGAATTTCGGGGAGGCCGGATGGAGCTGCTGCGGTTGACCGCGGTCGGCAAGAGGTACGGGCGCTCGGGGCCCTGGGTGCTGGGCGAGGTGGAGCTGACGCTCGGGCCGGGAGAGCTGGTGCGGATCGAGGGGGCCAACGGCAGCGGCAAGTCGACGCTGCTCAAGTTGGTCGCCGGGATCGAGCCGCCGAGCCGGGGCACGGTGCGCACCGCCGGGCGCAAGGCGTACGTCCCCGAGCGCTTCCCGCCCGCGCTGCCCTTCGACCCGGCCGGCTACCTGCGCCACCTCGGACGGATCCACGGGCTGAGCGCTGCCTCGGCGGCCGGGCGCGCGGAGTACTGGCTGGACCGCTTCGGCATCGCGGACCGGGCGGGCACCCCGCTCAGCCGACTCTCCAAGGGGACCTGCCAGAAGGTCGCGGTGGCCCAGGCACTGCTCGCCGAGGCCGAGGTGCTGCTGCTGGACGAGGCCTGGACCGGGCTGGACCATGCCGCTCGGGCCACTCTGGACGAGGTGGCGGTGGAGCGGGCCGCGGCGGGCGGGGCGGTGCTCTTCGTGGACCACGGCCCGCCCGCGGCCGGCGGCGGCCACCGCCACCGGCTGGCGGGCCGGACCACCCGGACCTTCCGGATCGGGGCCGGCGCCCTGACCGAGGTCGAGGGGCTGCCTGCCGAGGCCGGGGGGCTACTTGCCGGGGCCGGGCAGCCGTCCGCCGGGATCGAGCGGCCGTCCGTCGGCGACCAGCGGCAGGCGGCCGGAGGCCCGCGGCCGCTGATGGGCATCCGGGTCGCGGCGGGCGAACTGCCGGACCTGCTGCCGGGCGCCCCCGAGCGCGAGGAGGGGGCGGACGGCACGGTGCTGCTGCGCGTCGGCGCCGAGCGGTCGGACGACCTGCTGCGGCTGCTGCTGAACGGCCCCGCCCCGGTGCACGTGCTGGCCGTCGGCACGCTGGAGGAGGCCCGGTGAGCGCGCTGATCCGCTATCAGCTCGCGCTGCTGCTGCGCTCGCAGCGCTGGCTGCCGCCGTTCCTGGCCTACCTGCTCGTGCTGGGCACGGGGGTGGCGGGCGATCAGCCGATGATGGACTGCCTCGGCTACGCGGCCGCCGTGTTGGTGCCGGTCACGGCTTGGTACGCGCGCTGCACGCTGACCGCCGACCCGCCGCAGGCGCGGGCCTGCCTGGTGGCCGCCGCCGGAGCGGCCCGGGTGCAGCTGGCCTCGCTGGCGGCCGCGCTGGTCGCCGGTCTGGTGCTGGCGGTGCTGGAGGTGGTCGCGATCTGGCTGGTCTGCGGGCGCACCACGATCCTCGCGGGCCACGAGGTGCCGTGGGCGCAGGCCGCGCTGGCCGGGTTGCTCGCCGCGGTCTGCGGGGTGCTGGTGGGTGTGGCGGCGGGTGCGCTGAGCCACCGGCCGGTGTTGCTGCGAGGGTCCTACGGGATCCTGGCCGCGCTCGGGCTGTCGGTGCTGGCGCTGGTGGTGCCGCACTCGCCGGCCAACGCGGCGGTGCGGGCGCTGGTCCTGGGCTCGCAGCTGGCCCGGGTCCGCTATCCGCTGGCCGCGCTGGCCGTGGCGGCGCTGCTGGCCCTGCTCGCCGCGGCCGGCACCGCGGCGCTGGCCCGCCGCCGCACCGAGTAGCCCCGCCGCGTAGCCCGCCGCCTCCGCGGGCACCGAGGGAAGGGTCGCCGAACATCGTTCGGCGACCCTTTCGCGTGCCCGGCGCCGGTGAGCGGCCTGTCCTGACCGCCCGCAATCGCCTCGGTTGTCGATGGTCGAGAACAGGATCATACGGGGATTGACAGTCCGGATCCAGATCACTAGCTTCGCTAATCATCGAGATTTCGACTATCTGAGATTCGACTACTGGGGGTTCCGATGTCCATCACACCGACCGTTGCCGAGGCGGGCGCCACCGCGCCGCCCGCCGCCAAGTCCGCGGGGCGCTGGTGGACGCTCGGCATCGTCTCGATCGCCACCTTCATGCTGATGCTCGACCTGACCGTGGTGAACGTGGCGCTGCCGGACCTGCGCACCGCGCTGCACGCCGACTTCGCCGACCTGCAGTGGGTGCTCGACGCCTACGCCCTGACGCTGGCCGCCTTCCTGCTCACCGGCGGCTCGCTGGCCGACCGGCTGGGCCGCAAGCGCGTCTACGGGATCGGCTTCGTGATCTTCACCGCGGCCTCGCTGGCCTGCGGCGCGGCCCCGGGCATCCTGTCGCTCAACCTGGCCCGCGGCGTCCAGGGAGTCGGGGCCGCGGTGCTCTTCGCGGTCGGCCCGGCGCTGATCGGTCAGGAGTTCCGCGGCAAGGACCGGGCGCTCGCGTTCGGCGTCTTCGGCGGGGTCTCCGGCCTGGCGATCGCCTTCGGCCCGCTGATCGGCGGCGCGCTCACCGACGGGATCGGCTGGCGCTGGATCTTCCTGGTGAACGTCCCGATCGGCCTGGTCGCGATGGTGCTCGGCACGCTGCGGATCAGCGAGTCGCGGGATCCGGCCGCGCACCGGGTGGACTGGGGCGGCCTGCTGGTCTTCTCGGCAGCGCTCGGCCTGCTGGTGCTGGGCTTCCTGCGCGGCGAGGCGCTGGGCTGGACCAGTGCGGCGGTGCTGGCCATGTTCGCGGGCGCGGTGCTGCTGCTGGTCCTCTTCACGCTGATCGAGCGCCGGCTCGGCGCTGCGGCCATGCTCGACCTGGGGCTGTTCCGCAACCGCACCTTCAACGGGATCTCGGTGGCCACCCTGCTCGGCAACGCGGCCGGCATGTCGGCGATCTTCCTGGAGGTCTCCTACATGCAGAACGTGCTGGGCTACTCGCCGCTCGCCACCGGGCTGCGCTTCCTGCCGCTGACCCTGATGCTCTTCGTCGCGGCTGCCGTGACCGGCGGTCTGACCGCCACGGTCTCGCCGCGGTTGCTGGTGGGCACCGCGATCACCCTGATGTCGGCCGGACTCTTCCTGGTCACCCTGGTCGAACCGGGCAGCGGCTGGACCGCGCTGCTGCCGGCCATGCTGCTCACCGGCCTGGGGATGGGCATGTTCAACCCGCCCAGGTCCGCGCTGGCGATCGGGGTGGCCGAGCCGGCCAAGGCGGGGATGGCGGCCGGGATCGGCGAGACCTTCCAGCAGGTCGGGATCGCGATCGGGATCGCCGGTTTCGGAGCACTCTTCCAGCACCGGGTGACCGACGCCTTCGCGCACTCCGCCGCCGGTGCCGCGCTCGGGCCCGGGGCCGTGGCGGGCGGGCAGGCGGTGGCCGCCGGGGCGGGCAGGGAGCTGGCCGGCTCGGTGCCGCCGCCGCTGCGGACCGCGGTCGAGGCCGCGGCGCGGGAGGCATTCGTGCACGGGCTCACCGAGGTACTGGTGGGCTGCGGGGCGGTGGCGGCGGCCGGGGCGCTGGCCGGGTTCCTCTTCATACGGACCCGCGACCTGCACGAGAGCGCGCTCGCCGGTGCCGAACTGGGCCACTGAGCGGGCCCGCACGGGTGGCCCGGTGGATCCTCGGCATCATTGAGGGTCCACCCGGCCGATGATAGATTCCTGAAAAGTTGAAGAGTCCAAAGACTCCCGATGGATTGGGAGATCCCCGATGGCCCGCACCACCACCGCGAGCGCTGCCGCGAACACCCCCGCTGCTGTCAACGCCCCCGCCGCCGATTCCTCCGACGCGGCCACCGGCGCCACCACCCTGCGCCGTGACTTCCCGCTCGCCGACCACACCGGGGTCCTGCTGCACAAGGCCGGGCTGCTGATCGCCGAGGAGGCCGACCAGGCGCTCCAGGCGGCCGGCTACCGTCTCCGCGACTTCCTGGTGCTGGCCGCGCTGGCCGGTGGGGCCGAACTCTCCCAGCAGGACCTCAGTCAGGTGATCAACCTCGACCCCACCACCGTGGTCGCGCTGATCGACGAGCTGGAGCGGGCCGGTCTGGTGGATCGGCGGCGCAACCCCGCCGACCGGCGCCGCTACATCCTGGGCCTGACCGAGGCCGGCCGGCAGAACCTGACCGATGCCCAGCAGATCGCCGAGCGGGCCGAGGAGGCCTTCTTCGCCGGCCTGCCGGAGGGCGGCCGCGAGCTGCTGCACGCGATGCTCTCCGGCCTGCTCGCCGACCGCTGGCCGAACTCCGTCTGCACCTGACGGCCGGCGCGGGCTGTCCGACGCGGCACGGGCACGTTGCGGGCACGACGGAGTACGGGCACGCGCGGGCACGACGGAGCACGGCGCCGCCAAAACCGGACACACCGCTGCAGAAGCTCGATAAGTATGGCTAATCGTCCTACCGTGACGGCAGCATGCCCGTCGAGTCGGAAGGACCCCGCACGTGAGCAACCTGTTCGCCATCGCCTACCCGGACCTCGCCACGGCCCAGCAGGTCCGCAACGAGGCTCTCAGCCTGCAGAAGCAGCAGCTGATCGAGCTGGAGGACATCGTCGTGGTCGAGCGCCGCGACGACGGCAGGATCAAGCTCCACCAGGCCGGCAGCCCCACCGGGATGGCGGCCGCCTCCGGCGCGCTCTGGGGCGGGGTGATCGGCCTGCTCTTCTTCATGCCGCTGATCGGCGCTGCGGTCGGCGGCGCGACCGGTGCGGCGGTGGGCTCCACCGTCGACGTCGGGGTGGACGACAACTTCATGCGCCAGCTCGGCCAGCACCTGCAGCCGGGCAGCGCGGCCGTCTTCCTGCTGGTGCGCAAGGCCACCGCCGACAAGGTGGTCCCGGCGCTGGCCGGGTTCGGCGGCGAGATCATCCAGACCTCGCTCTCCACCGAGGCCGAGGAGCACCTGCGCGAGACGGTCAAGGCCGCCCAGGCCGCCCCGGTCGCCTGATCCGGTCGCCTGACCTGGCCGTCTGACCTGGCCGCCTGACCCGGTCCGGTCCCGCCACGGCCGCGGCGCGAGGCCCCCCGCCCAGCGCCGCGGCCGGGTGAACACGAGGACACGAGGAGCAGTCTCCGGTGATAGCCCTGCGCGCCCGAGGGGAGCCGCGGTCCGCCCATGGCCACACCCGCCGCCGTCGCCGCCCGCGGTGAGCCCGCCTACCGGCCCAGGACCGGTCGCAACATCGAACTCGCCCTGCTGCTCTGCGCGGTGGCGATCGCGGTGTTCGGCTACGTCGAGGTCGGCATCAACATCGACGACAGGGTCCCGCCGGACGCGGCCGAGTACGGCGCGGCGCTCGGCGGCCTCGCGCTCGTGGCGCACGGCGTGATCCGCTGGCGGGCCAGGTACGCCGACCCGCTGCTGCTGCCGATCGCGGTGCTGCTCAACGGCATCGGACTGGTCGTCATCTACCGGCTGGACCGGGCCACTCCGGGCAGCCACGCGGCGCCGACCCAACTGCTCTGGTCCGCCCTCGGGGTGGGGCTCTGCGTGGCCGTGATCGTGCTGCTGCGCGACCACCGGGTGCTGCGGCGCTACGCCTACAGCGGGGCCCTGGTGGCGCTGGTGCTGCTGGTGGCGCCGATCTTCTTCCCCGCGGTGTACGGCTCGCGGATCTGGATCACCGTCGGCCCGTTCTCCATCCAGCCGGGCGAGTTCGCCAAGATCCTGCTGGTGATCTTCTTCGCCGCCTACCTGGCCGCGCACCGCGACGCGCTCGCGCTGACCGGGCGCCGGATCTGGCGCTTCACGCTGCCGCCGGGCCGGGTGCTCGGCCCGGTGCTGCTGGTCTGGGCGGCGTTCATCGGGGTGCTGGTGCTGGAGACCGACCTCGGGATGTCGCTGCTGTACTTCGGGATCTTCGTGGTGATGCTCTACGTGGCCACCGCCAGGACCAGCTGGATCGTGATCGGCCTGGTGCTGGCCGCCGCCGGCGTGGTGCTGGTCGGCTGGCTGTCGCCGCACGTGCACGCCCGGGTCGACCAGTGGCTGCACCCGCTGGCCTCGGTCGAGGCGGGCCAGGGCGCCAACCAGATCGCGCAGTCGCTCTTCGCCTTCGCCTGGGGCGGGGTGCTCGGCACCGGCCTGGGCCTGGGCCACTCGATCCTGATCGGCTTCGCCGCCAAGTCCGACTTCATCCTGGCCACCATCGGCGAGGAGCTCGGACTGGTCGGCATGGTGGCGCTGCTGCTGCTCTACCTGCTGCTGGTCTCGCGCGGCTACCGGGCCGGGATCGCGCTGCGCGACCCGTTCGGGCGGCTGCTCGCGATCGGCCTGGCCACCATCGTGGGCCTGCAGGTCTTCGTGGTGGCGGGCGGCGTGCTCGACCTGATCCCGCTGACCGGGGCCACGCTGCCGTTCATCGCCCAGGGCGGCTCCTCGGTGGTGACCAACTGGATCATCGTGGCGCTGCTGGTGCGCCTGAGCGACCTGGCCCGCAGGCCGCTGCCGGAGGGGGAGGCGTGATGACCCGCAGGTCCAAGGGGAACGGCCCGCCGGGGCTGCCCGGGATGTCCACCACCGGGCGCCGGGCCGGCCTGTTCTGCCTGGTGCTGATCCTGCTGCTGGCCGCCCAGGCGACCCGCATCCAGGTCTTCCAGGCCAAGGGCTACGACAACAACCCGGCCAACCAGCGCAAGACGATCCAGCGCTACGCCCAGCCGCGCGGCGACATCCTGGTCGGCGGCGACCCGGTGACCGGCTCGGCCGCCACCGGGGGCCGGTACGCCTACAAGCGGACCTACCCGGACGGCCCGCTCTACGCCGCCGTCACCGGCTTCTCCTCGCAGACGTACGGCAACACCCAGCTGGAGGGGGTCGAGGACGGCATCCTCTCCGGCACCGACAACCGGCTGGCGGGCTGGGCCCTCTGGGACGAGATCAGCCGCAAGCAGCACCCCGGCGGCGATGTCCACACCACCATCGACAAGGCCGCCCAGCAGGCCGCGGTGCAGGGGCTCGGCAACCAGAAGGGCGCGGTGGCGGCGATCGAGCCGAGCACCGGGCGGATCCTGGCGCTGGCCAGCACCCCGTCCTACGACCCGGGCAGCTTCGCCGGCACGAGCACCGCGGACCAGCACGCCTGGACCGAGCTGCAGGCCGACTCCGACCAGCCGATGCTCAACCGGGCGCTGCGCCAGACCTACCCGCCCGGCTCGACCTTCAAGGTGGTCACCGCCGCGGCCGCGCTGGCCGGCGGCACGGTCACCGACATCAACGCGCCGACCGGCGCGCCGTACCCGTACGTGCTGCCCGGCACCACCACGCCACTGGTCAACGACACCAGCGCGTGCAACCAGCCGAACCTGGACCTGGACACCGCGATGACGCTCTCCTGCAACAACGTGCTGGGCTACCTGGGCGTGCAGACCGGCCTGGACAAGATGGTGGCGATGGCGCAGGACTTCGGCTTCAACGACCCGAAGCTGGACATCCCGGTACGTGCGGCGCGCAGCAACTTCGACACCCGGATGGACCAGTCGCAGCTCGCGCTCTCCTCGATCGGCCAGTTCGACACCGCCGCCACCCCGCTGGTGATGGCGATGGTCGCGGCGGGCGTGGCCGACAACGGCACGGTGATGTATCCCCAGCTTGTGGACAAGCTGACGAAGTCCGACGGCAGCACGGTCCAGCTGATGCGGCCCAAGGTCTACCAGCAGGCGATGAGCCCCTCGGTGGCCGGCCAGGTGCAGCAGCTGATGACCGACGTGGTGCAGAACGGCACCGGCACCAGCGCGCAGCTGCCCGGCGCCGTGGTCGGCGGCAAGACCGGCACCGCCCAGCACGGGGTGGACAACAGCGGCACGCCGTACGCCTGGTTCATCTCCTGGGCCAAGCCGGCCGGCTCCGCGGCGGTGCCGCCGGTGGCGGTCGCGGTGGTGATCGCGGACAGCGACGCCACCGATGTGACCGGCGGCAGGCTGGCCGCGCCGATCGCCCGGTCGGTCATGCAGGCGGTGCTGGCGGGGAAGAGCCAGTGACCCGGGCCCCGCACGGCATCCGCGCCCGTGGCACGCCGGTGTACCTCTAACCGATCGACGGCATTCTGAATAGCCCCTGCAGTCTGACGACACAGGGCCCCGAGCCGAAATAATCTTCCTCCATGGTGACCACCCGTTCGTCCGCCACGGCTCGCGGCCGAGGCCGGTTCGGTTCTCGGCGCGCCGCACCGGCGCACCCCGGCCGGCCCGCGGGGCATCCCGGCGACCGCCCGGGCGGTCGCCGCCCCGAGCCCGCGGCCCCCGCCGGGCTGCTGCCGGGGCTGCCGCGGCAGCGGCCCAACGATCCGCCCGCGCCGGCGGTCGGCGGCGGGCCGGGCCAGAAGCTGGCCGCGCTGGGGATGCGGCTGGGCGGCCGGCGCGAGGTCCACCTGCTCGGCTGCCTGATCGCGGCGGGCTGGGCCGGCGCCTTCCCGCTGGTCTCCGACCTCGGCAACCAGCGGCTCTGGGGCGAGGTCGCGGCCCCCGCCTACCTGCTGGCCGGGCTGGTGCTGCTCACCCTGCCGCGTCGCTACGCGGGCAGGGTGGCGGCCGTCGTCGCGCTGATCGGCGCGGTGCTGCTGCCGCTCGGGGTGCTGGCCGTGCACGGCCAGCACCAGTCCGAGGTGATGGTGGTGGAGCGCTCCGCCCAACTGCTGCTGCACACCGGCACGCCGTACCTGCCGCATCCGGTGCGGGTCACCGACTTCAACCCGTACCTGCCGGCGATGGCGCTGTTCGGGCTGCCGCGCGCGGTGCTCGGCTCGGGCAACGACGTCACCCGGGTGCTCGGTGACGCCCGGATCTGGTTCGCCCTCAGCTTCCTGGGCTGCCTGACCATCAGCTGGCGGCTGCTGAGCCCCGGCCGCCGGCACTCGCCGCTGCTGCCGCTCGCGGTGCTCACCGGCTCGCCGCTGATCGCGCTGATGCTGGCCGTCGGCGGGGTGGACCTGCCGCTGATCGGCGTCTGCTGCCTGGCGATGGCACTGGCCGCCCGGGGCCGCACGATCAACGCGGGGCTGGTGCTGGCACTGGCCTGCACCCTGAAATGGACCGCCTGGCCCGCGCTTCCGGTGGCGGCGCTGCTGATCTGGCGGCTCTACGGGCGGCGTCCGGCCGCCCGCGCGACCCTGACCGCCCTGCTGGCCGGCACCGCGGTGATCCTGCCGTTCGCGCTGAACCGGGCCCGCGACTTCCTGGACCAGGTGATCAAGTTCCCGCTCGGGCTGGCCGCCGTGCGCACCCCGGCCGGCAGCCCGCTGCCCGGCAAGGTGCTGGCCGACCTCGGACCGGTGGGGCACACCGTCTCGATCGTGCTGATGGTGCTGGCCGGGCTCGCGGTCGCGGGGTGGCTGCTGCTGCGCCCGCCGACCTCGGCGGTGGCCGCCGCCGACCTGCTGGCCGCCGGGCTCACGGTGGCCTTCATGCTGGCGCCGGCCGGCCGGTTCGGCTACCTCGCGCTGCCCGCCGTGCTGGCCATCTGGCCCCGGCTGGCCGCGCGCTCCTGGACCGGGCGCCCCGCCCGCGAGGTCCGTACGGTGGAGAGCGACGGCGTCGCGGTCCTGCGATAGTCGGACGCTGACGGTTCATGAGGGCGCAGGGTCGCCCTCGGCACAGATTCAGGAGGCAGGACCGATGTCCGAGCAGCGGACAGCTGAGGAACCGTCGGACGGGCGGCGCGCGGGGACGGGCCGACGGCGGTTCCTCGGTCTGGCCGGCGGCGCGGCGGCCGGGGTCGGCCTGACGGCCTGTGGCCCCGGCGGCTCGGGCGGCCGGCCGGCGGCGGTGGCGGTCGCCGCCGGCGCCTCACCGGGCGCCTCCTCCCCGGCCACCGGCAGCGCGGCGCCGCAGCGGGAGAACGACAAGCCGGGCAACCCCGACTGGCCGATCGGCAACGCCGGGCCGGACCGGGCGATCGAGGGCTGGGCCGACAGGGCGAGCGTGCTGCCCGGCGAGAGCTTCGGCCTGCACGTCTCCACCACCGCGCCGGGCTTCACCGTATCCGCCTACCGGATGGGCTGGTACGGCGGCGCCAGGGGGCGCCTGGTCTGGCGCTCCGACCAGCTGCCCGGCAGCCCGCGGTCGGCGGCCGCGCTCGACCCGCACACCCGGATGATCAGCACCGACTGGCCGACGAGCACCACCGTGGAGACCACCGGCTGGCCCGAGGGCAGCTACCTGCTGCGGCTGGACGCGGCGGGCGGCGCGGGCCAGCGCTACGTCCCCGTCACCGTCCGCTCGGCGAGCACCGCGGGCAAGCTGGTGGTGGTGAACGCGACCGCCACCTGGCAGGCGTACAACACCTGGGGCGGCTACAACCTCTACAACGGTGCGAACGGCGCCTACGCGACCCGCTCGCTGGTGGTCTCCTTCGACCGCCCGTACCACGAGTACTCCGGCGCCGGGCTCTTCATGGTCTACGAGACGCCGCTGATCGCGCTGGCCGAGCAGCTGGGCCTGCCGCTGGCGTACACCACCAGCGCCGACCTGGCCGGGGACCCGGGGCTGCTCAAGGGCGCGCTCGCGGTGCTCTCGCTCGGGCACGACGAGTACTGGTCGCCCGAGCAGCGCGCCCACGTGGTCGCGGCCAGGGACGCCGGGACCAACCTGGCGATCCTGGGCGCCAACTGCTGCTTCCGCCGGGTCCGCTACGAGCCCTCGCCGACCGGGCCGGACCGCCAGGTGGTCTGCTACAAGGACTCCTACAAGCAGGACCCGGGCTTCCAGAAGACCGGGCTGCCGACCAACGACTTCCGGGTGGACCCGCACGCCGACCCGGAGAGCTCGATGCTCGGGGTTATCTACGACGGTTACCCCGTGGACGCGCCCTACGTGGTGGGCGACCCGGGCCACTGGCTCTTCGCGGGCACTGGCGTGCGGCAGGGCGACAGCTTCCCGCACCTGGTGGGGGTGGAGTACGACCGGGTGAACACCGCCTTCGACACGCCCCGGCCGATCGAGGTCCTGGCCCACTCGCCGGTGGTCTGCGCGGGCCGCAAGAGCTTCAGCGACACCGCCTTCTACGCCGCGCCCAGCGGGGCCGGGGTGTTCGCCAGCGGCACCATGCGCTGGGTGGAGTCGCTGGACGCCAGCGGCGACGGCAGCTCGGGCGCCGACCACTCGCTGGACGCCAAGGCGGCGGCGATGACCAGGGGGGTCACCCAGAACCTGCTGCGGGCCTTCGCCGCCGGACCGGCCGGCGCGGCGCACCCGCCGCAGGACAACGTGGCGGCGGTCTACGGCGGCCACTGAGAACCACGGGCTCCGAGGACGCGAAGCGGCCCCGGTCGGCAGGTGCCGACCGGGGCCGCGTCACACCCCGCGTCCGCGGGGCAGGGGCTCAGCCAGCGTTGCCGATCTTGAGCACCTCGGCCACCGCCGGGGCAGCCGAGTCGGCGCCGAAGCCGCCGCTCAGCACCTCGGCGCAGACCGCCAGGTTGTCGCGGTAGCCGGTGAACCAGCTGTTGGTCGGCGCCTTGGGGTCGCTGGAGACCTCGGCGGTGCCGGTCTTGCCGCCGAACAGGGTGCCGCTGATGCCGCCCATCGCCGGGGTGGCGGTGCCCTTCGGGTTGGTGACCACCTGGTTCATCATCGACCGCAGGTTGTTCAGCACCGTCGGCGACAGCTGCCGGGCCGCCGGCGTCTGCGGCAGACCCGCCATCAGGATCGGCTGCTTGAAGGTGCCGCTCTCCACCGTCGCCGCGACCGAGGCCATGGCCAGCGGGTTCATCAGGTCCTTGCCCTGGCCCATGAACTCACCCGCCGTCTCGTCCTTGGACTGGCCGGGGCCGGGGATCGAGCCGTCGGCGGTCGGGAAGCCGATCTTCCAGCCCGGGCCGATGCCGAAGACGTCCGCGGCCTCCTTGGCCAGCGAGCCGGACTGCAGCGAGGCCAGGCCCTGCTTGATGAAGGCGGTGTTGCAGGAGACGGTGAAGTCCTGGATGAAGGTGTTGTTGGGCTCTTCGTCGGTGAAGTCGTTGTGGTACGTCGTGCCGGTGTTGATGGTGGACGGGCACGGCATCGTCGCGTTCGGGTCGACCCCGGCCTCCAGCAGCGCGGTGGCGGTGATCACCTTCATGGTGGAGCCCGGCGCGGTCTTGCCCTGGAGCGCGGTGTTGAAGCCGGTGGCCGGCGCGTTGGCGACGGCCAGGACGTTGCCGGTGCTGGGCTCGATGGCCACCATCCCCGCCTTGTGGGTGGGGTCCTTGGCGAGCTGCTCGTCGACCGCCTTCTGGGCCGCGGCCTCCAGGTTCGCGTCGATCGTCAGCTTGATCGGCTTGCCCGGCTTGGGGTCGGTGACGGTGAAGAGCGGCTCGGGCTTGTTCTTGCCCGCCGCGTCCACGATCGCCACGCCGGTGCCGGCGTCGGCCGGGTCCTGGGCGGGCGGGTTCTGCTGGAAGTTCAGCAGGATCTGGCTCAGCGAGGGGAAGTTCGCCAGCGACTGGCCGTTGCGGTCGGTGACCCGGGTCGGCGGGTTGAACACCGGCTGGGTGACGATCTGCTCGCCGGCGCCCAGGTGCGGGTTGATCACGGTGGGTGCCCAGTTGACCGCCGCGGTGCCGTCGCTCATCTTCACCATGCCCAGGTACCCGGTGTAGTCCCAGGTGTTGGTGGTGCCGGCGAACTCGACGTGCGACTTGAAGTTGAGCAGCACCTGGGAGGCCGGGGCCGCCGAGGCGGACGGCGAGGCGCTTGCCGAGGCGCTCCCCGAGGGGGCGGCCGAGGGCGAGGCCTTGGCCGCACCGCTGGGCTGCGCGGTGGCCGAGGCGAAGGCGGCGGCGGTGGCCGGCTGACCCGGGGTCAGGGTGACCGCGCTCGGCTTCACCTGCTGCTGGAAGGCGGTCAGCGCGGCCAGCGCGGCCTGCGGGTCGTCGGTCAGCTTGGCCGCCCCCTGCAGGTCGCCGCTGCTCCAGGCGGCCAGGAAGCTCTTGGCACCGCTCGCGGCCAGATCGGGCGCGGGTGACTCGGCGACCACGGTGCGCGGCTTGGGCGGCGCGGCGGTGGTGGACTTGCTGTCCGAGCCGAACAGCGAGTACGCCCCGTAGCCGCCGGCCCCGAGCATGGCGGCCGCGATGGCGCTGACGATGGCGGTCTTCGCGCCCTGGCGCATGGTGGTGCTCCCCCTTGGGATGACGGCAGAGACTTGCTGACCGGCCGTGACCGGCAGCCCAGCCTAAGCCGCCGTCCAGGGTGCTCCCGCGAAAGGGGGCCCCTCGTGACAGAGCTGGTACACACCGCCCGGCAGCCGCGCCGCCGGTCAGATCCAGCTGGTGAACCACATCCGGGAGCGCCAGTCGTCCATCGGAATCACCTGGCCGGTGTACAGCGGATAGAAGTAGAGGAAGTTCCAGACCACCGCGAGCACCAGCAGCCCGGCAGCCGCGCCGCCGGCCAGCCGGCGTTCGTGGCTCGCCGTCGCGGGCCCGATCATCGCGCCGACCAGCATGGTCACCGCCAGCACGATGAAGGGCACGAAGGCCACCGCGTAGAACAGGAAGATGGTCCGGTGCTGGTACTCGAACCAGGGCAGCAGCCCCGCGCCCAGGCCGCAGAGCACCGCCCCGGCCCGCCAGTCGCGGCGCAGCGCCCACCGGTACAGGCAGTACACCAGTGCCACCACGCCCGCCCACCAGAGCAGCGGGGTGCCGATCGCCAGCACCTCGGAGGCGCACTGGGTGGCCTTGCAGCCGCTCTGCCCCTGGTGCGGCGACTCGTAGTAGAAGGAGACCGGCCGGCCGAGCACCAGCCAGCTCCACGGGTTGGACTGGTACAGGTGGGGGGTGGAGAGGCCGATGTTGAAGTTGTACATCTGCGCGTGGTAGTGCCACAGCGCCCGCAGGCCCCCCGGCACCCAGGTCATGTCCACCTGGAAGGGCATCTTGACCTTGCCGAGCAGCGGCAGCGAGACGAACTCGGTGGAGAGCCCGTGCCGGCCCACCGCCCAGTCCCGCCCGTAGCCGCCCTTGCCAGGCACCGTGCTGCTGGCCAGCCAGCCGGACCAGGAGCTGACGTAGACGACCAGCGAGACCAGCACGATCGAGGCGAAGGCGGGCAGGCCGTCGCGGACCAGGGTGGTCCAGTACGGGCGGCGCGCCCCGGCGAGCTTGCGCGCGCCCAGGTCCCAGAAGACGGTCAGCAGGCCGAAGAAGGCCGCCACGTACATCCCGCTCCACTTGGTGGAGCAGGCCAGCCCCACGCAGACCCCGGCGGCCAGCCGGTAGGGGCGCAGGCCCAGCCGCATCGTGTGGGCGAGGGCGGTGTCGGGCAGCTCGGCCAGTCGCGCGGCGATCCTGCCCCGGGTGCGGTCGCGGTCCAGCAGCAGGAAGCCGAAGGCGGCCAGGATCCAGAACATGACGATCAGGTCGAGCAGCGAGGTGCGGCTCATCACGAAGTGCAGCCCGTCCACCGAGAGCAGCAGGCCGGCCACGCAGCCCAGCAGGGTGGAGCGGAAGAGCCGGCGCCCGATCCGGGCGATCATCAGGATCGACAGGGTGCCGAGCACCGCGACCATGAACCGCCAGCCGAAGGGGTGCATCCCGAAGAGCTGCTCGCCCATGCCGATGATCCACTTGCCGACCGGCGGGTGCACCACGAAGGCGGGGTCGACCTGGTAGGGGATCACCTGGTGCGGCTGGATGATCTGGGTGTTCGCGCTGTCCGGCCAGGAGGTCTCGTAGCCGCCCTGCCAGAGCGCGTAGGCGTCCTTGGCGTAGTACGTCTCGTCGAAGATGATCGCGCCCGGGCTGCCCAGGTTCCAGAACCGCAGCAGGCCGCCGAAGAGCGCCACCAGCAGCGGGCCGATCCAGCCGGACCAGCGGCAGAGCCAGTTCCACAGGCTCGCGGGCAGCTGGACGCCGGCCCGCAGCAGCAGCGCCGAGGGCGCGACCACCGCCGGGGTCACCCCGGGGCCGTCCGGCATCGGCGGGACCAGGCGGTCGGCGAGGGTGGTCCGCGGCGGCGCCTGGTAGCCCAGCGCGGCCAGCCGGGCGGGCCAGCCGCCGCTCGCCCGGGGCGCGGGTATCCGCTCGGGGTCGCCCCCGCGCACCTCGCCGCCCAGGTCGGTGTCGCCCGGGGTGCCCGCGGTGGTCTCGACCACCGCCGTATCTGCCGCCGTCTCGCCGTTCACCCGCACATCGTAGGGGCGGGGCCGGAAAGCAGAACCGCTCCCTCGGAAGCTGCCCGGTTCGTCACCAATCGCCCGGGGGCCGGCCGGGGCCTGACAGGATGGCGGGCGTGACAGGTGTACTCGTACTGGCAGGAACCCCCATCGGCGACGTCGCGGACGCGCCGCCCCGGCTGATCACCGAGCTCGCCTCGGCGGACGTGATCGCGGCCGAGGACACCCGGCGGCTGCGCCGGCTGACCCAGGCGCTCGACGTGCAGCCCGCGGGCAGGGTGCTCTCCTACTTCGAGGGCAACGAGGTGGGCCGCACCCCCGAACTGGTCGAGGCGCTGGTCGGCGGCGCCCGGGTGTTGCTGGTGACCGACGCCGGGATGCCCTCGGTCTCCGACCCCGGCTACCGCCTGGTGGCCGCCGCGGTGGCGGCCGGGATCAAGGTGACGGCCGTGCCCGGGCCCTCCGCCGTGCTCACCGCGCTGGCCCTGTCGGCGCTGCCGGTGGACCGCTTCACCTTCGAGGGCTTCCTGCCGCGCAAGGCCGGCGACCGCTCCCGGGCCCTGGCCGAGGTCGCCGCCGAGCCGCGCACCATGGTCTTCTTCGAGGCCCCGCACCGGATCGCCGAGACCTTGGCGGCGATGGCGCAGGCCTTCGGTGCGGAGCGGCCCGCCGCGGTCTGCCGGGAGCTGACCAAGACCTACGAGGAGGTCAAGCGCGGGCCGATCGGCGAGCTGGCCGACTGGGCCGCCGAGGGGGTGCGCGGCGAGATCACCGTGGTGGTGGCCGGCGCCCCGCCCGCCGCCCCGCAGCAGCTCACCGCTGCCGAGCTGGCCGCGCGGGTGGCCGCGCGCGAGGCGGCCGGCGAGCGCCGCAAGGAGGCGATCGCGGCGGTCGCGCTCGCCCTCGGCCTGCCCAAGCGCGAGGTGTTCGACGCGGTCGTGGAGGCCAAGCACACTCCGTGATCCTCGCTGTTCAGAGGGGATGAACCGGCCCTCGCCCAGTTCGCCGCAGGCGCGTACGGTGGAGTGATGGGCGACACCGCGTACGCCGGTGCTCCCGGCGGGCCGGCACGGCCCGACGTGGTCGCGCGCACGCCCCGCGCCGCTCGGAAAGGTAAAGCTGAGCCCTGCTGCGGGCCTGCTGGGCCGGGGCCGCGCCGACAATTCGTACAGGGATCCCCAACTCCGGACCAAGTCTCGGCAAGCCGGGCATCGAGGCCGGGTGCCTGGGCATTCCATCGGATGGAAAGACCCGAACCGGACGAACGTCCGGCGGGCGCTGGGAGACCGCGATGAGCGACACAATCGGTAGCCCTGTGGGTGGCACTCCGCTGACCGGCGTCAAGCCGGCTCCGGGCAACCCCGAGCACGCCACCCGACCCGGACCCGGCGGCCTGGCCGCCGCACAGCACATCGGCCGGCTCCACCGGGGCGGCGAGACGGTCCGGGAGGCCTACTCCTTCGCCTGTCTGAACTGCGGCTACGGCTGGGAGCAGGCGTACGACATCGAGCACCACCAGGCGGAGGACGGCCACACCGTGGTCCAGTACTACGCCAACGGTGTGCGGGTGCCGTCCCCGCTGCTCCAGCCGACCTGCCCGGGCTGCGGCGGCCACACGGTGCGGATCATGCGCCCCGGGCGGATCGCCACGGCCGAGAGCTCCTGGCACCACTCGCCCGGCTTCGCGGCGCACGCCGAGCCCGCCGACCCGCCCCGGCCGATGGAGCGGCGGGTGCGGCTGCACTGGTACCAGCTCTGGCTGCCCAAGGCGTAGCCGGCCGCGCCCACCGGACCCACCGGACCCGCCGGACCCGCCGGACCCGCCGGGTCCACCGCGCCCACCGGGTCCACCGCGCCGGTGGGCCGAGCGCGTCGGCCGGCGCGGGGACGCTCGCGCCGACCGGGCCCGCGCGGCGCGGCGTTAGGCTCTTGGCCCATGGCTGCCAAGGACGACCGCTCCACCCCGCCCCCGCTGCCCGCGCCGCTCGCGGTGGCGGTCGCCGACTCGCACACCCATCTCGACATGCAGTCCGGCACCCCGGCCGAGGCGCTCGCCAAGGCCGCCTCGGTCGGCGTGAGCACGGTGGTCCAGGTCGGCTGCGACCTGCCGGGATCGCGCTGGGCCGCGGCGCTGGCCGCCGAGTTCGAGCAGGTGCACGCGGCGGTCGCGCTGCACCCCAACGAGGCGCCCCGGCTGGTGCTGGGCGACCCCGACAGCTGGTCCGGGCAGCGGAGGGCCCCGGGCGGCTCGGCGGCGCTGGAGCAGGCGCTGGCCGAGATCGACCGGCTCGCCGCGCTGGAGCAGGTGCGCGCGGTGGGCGAGACCGGCCTCGACTACTTCCGCACCGGGCCCGAGGGCGTGGACATCCAGAAGGAGTCCTTCCGCCGCCACATCGAGATCGCCAAGCGGCACGGCAAGGCCCTGGTGATCCACGACCGCGACGCCCACGAGGACGTGATCGAGGTGCTGCTAGCCGAGGGCGCCCCGGAGCGGACCGTCTTCCACTGCTACTCCGGCGACGCGGCGATGGCGAAGGTCTACGCCGAGCACGGCTGGTACCTCTCCTTCGCCGGCCCGGTCACGTTCAAGGCCAACCAGCCGCTGCGCGACGCGCTGGCCGCCACCCCGCTGGAGCGGGTGCTGGTGGAGACCGACGCGCCGTTCCTCACCCCGCACCCGTACCGGGGCCGGCCGAACGCGCCCTACCTGATCCCGGTCACGGTGCGCTCGATGGCCGACACGCTGGGGCTGGCCGAGGAGGAGCTGAGCGCCGCGATCGCGGCGAACACGGCGCGGGCCTTCGGGTACTAGCTCCTGGGCGTGCTTCCGGTACCGGGCCCGGCTTGTAGCCTTGTCCGGTGAGCACCACCGACCCCACCCCTGACAGCAGCAACCTCCTCAGCGCCTCCGACATCCGGGAGCTGGCCGCCACCCTCGGGGTCCGCCCGACCAAGCAGCGCGGCCAGAACTTCGTGATCGACGCCAACACGGTGCGCCGGATCGTCCGAGCCGCCGGCGTGACGTCCGAGGACGCCGTGGTGGAGGTCGGCCCGGGGCTCGGCTCGCTCACCCTGGCGCTGCTGGAGGTGGCCGCGCACGTCACCGCCGTCGAGATCGACCCGCTGCTCGCCCAGCACCTGCCGGCCACCGTCGCCGCCCGGATGCCGGGCCGGGCGGACGCCTTCGACCTGGTGCTCAGCGACGCCATGGAGGTCACCGAGCTGCCCGGCCCCGCGCCCACCGCGCTGGTGGCCAACCTGCCCTACAACGTCGCCGTCCCGGTACTGCTGCACATGCTGGCCACCTTCCCCAGCATCGAGCGGACCCTGGTCATGGTGCAGTCCGAGGTCGCCGACCGGTTGGCCGCCAAGCCCGGCAACAAGGTCTACGGGGTGCCCTCGGTCAAGGCCAACTGGTACGCCGAGGTGAAGCGGGCCGGCGCGATCGGCCGCAACGTCTTCTGGCCGGCGCCCAACGTCGACTCCGGCCTGGTCTCGCTGATCCGCCGCCGGCCGCCGGTCACCACCGCGACCAGGACCCAGGTCTTCGCGGTGGTGGACGCCGCCTTCGCCCAACGCCGCAAGACCCTGCGCGCCGCACTGGCCGGCTGGGCCGGCTCGCCGGCCGCCGCCGAGCAGGCGATCGCCGCCGCCGGCATCGACCACACGCTGCGCGGCGAGATGCTGACGGTCGAGCAGTTCGCCGCCATCGCCGAGCACAAGCCCGCCCGGGAGGCCCAGTGATCACCGTGCGGGTGCCCGCCAAGGTCAACGTCCAGCTGGGCGTCGGCGGGCTGCGCGGCGACGGCTTCCACGACCTGGCCAACGTCTTCTTCGCGGTCGCGCTGGGCGACGAGGTGACGGCCCGCCACGGCGCCGGCGTGACGCTGACCTGCGCCGGCCCCGACGCCGCGCTGGTCCCGCTGGACGACACCAACCTGGCCGCCCGGGCCGCCCGCCTGCTCGCCGCGCACCACGGGATCGAGCCGAACGCCGCGCTGCACATCGACAAGGCCGTCCCGGTGGCCGGCGGGATGGCCGGCGGCAGCGCCGACGGGGCGGCCGCGCTGGTCGCCTGCGACGCGCTCTGGGGCCTGGCCACCCCGCTGCCCGAGCTGCTCGCGATCGCCGCCGAGCTGGGCTCCGACGTGCCGTTCGCGCTGCTCGGCGGCGTGGCGCTGGGCCGCGGCCGGGGCGAGCTGCTGGAGCCGCTGGAGGTCGCCGGCACCTTCCACTGGGTCTTCGCGGTGGCCGACGGCGGCCTCTCCACCCCCGCCGTCTTCCGCGAGTGCGACCGGTTGCGGGAGCGGGCGGGGACGGGGTCGAGCGAGCGGGACGTGCCGACCCCCGACGCCGACCCGGCGCTGCTGGCCGCGCTGGCCGGCGGCGACCCGGTCGCGCTGGCCGCCGCGCTCGGCAACGACCTGCAGGCCGCCGCCCTGTCGCTGCGCCCCGCGCTGGCCGACTGCCTGGCCGCGGGCCTGGCCGCGGGCGCGCTCGGCGCCCTGGTCTCCGGCTCCGGACCGACCTGTGCCTTCCTGGTCAAGGACGCGCTGGAGGCGGCGTCGGTGGCCGCGGCGCTGACCGCCTCCGGCACCTGCCGCACCGCGCTCCCCACGCACGGCCCGGTGCCCGGAGCCCGCGTGATCACCAGCGCCGACGGGGAGAGCGGGCGCGCCGACTAGGCTGGAGGCCCCAGTCCGTCCACCCCAGGAGCGCAGCGCACGTGGCCGTCAACCTCGCCACCATCGAGTCCGTCACGAAGGTCTACGGCACCCGGGCCCTTCTGGACGGGGTCAGCCTCGGCGTCAGCGAGGGGGACCGGATCGGCGTCGTCGGACGCAACGGCGACGGGAAGACCACGCTCGTCCGGATGCTCGCCAAGCTGGAGGAGCCCGACACCGGTCGGATCACCCACTCCGGCGGGCTGCGGATGGCCGTGCTCACGCAGCACGACTCGCTCGACCCGAAGGCCACCATCCGGCACGAGGTGATCGCCGACCGGGCCGACCACCAGTGGCTCGGCGACGCCCGGATCCGCGACATCATCCAGGGCCTCTTCGGCGGCCTGGACCTGCCCGGCTTCGCGAACGGCCTGGACACCGTGATCGGCCCGCTCTCCGGTGGCGAGCGCCGCCGGATCGCACTGGCCAAGCTGCTGCTCGGCGAGCCGGACCTGATCGTGCTCGACGAGCCCACCAACCACCTGGACGTCGAGGGCATCGCCTGGCTGGCCCAGCACCTGCAGAACCGCCGCTCCGCGCTGGTCTGCGTCACCCACGACCGGTGGTTCCTGGACCAGGTCTGTACCCGGATGTGGGACGTCCAGCGCGGCGAGGTGCGCGAGTACGAGGGCGGCTACTCCGACTACGTCTTCGCCCGTGCCGAGCGCTCACGGATCGAGGCCACCGAGGAGCAGAAGCGGCAGAACCTGGCCCGCAAGGAGCTGGCCTGGCTGCGCCGCGGCGCCCCGGCCCGCACCTCCAAGCCGCGCTACCGGATCGAGGCGGCCAACGCGCTGATCGCCGACGTGCCGGATCCGCGCGACAAGAGCGAGCTGATGAAGTTCGCCAACGCGCGCCTGGGCCGGACCGTCTTCGAGCTGGAGGACGTGACCGTCAAGGCCGGCGACAAACTGCTGCTGGAGCACCTGACCTGGAACCTCGGCCCCGGCGACCGGATCGGCCTGCTCGGCGTCAACGGCGCCGGCAAGACCTCGCTGCTGCGCGCCATGGAGAGGGCCCACGCCACGCAGGGCGACACGCAGCCGGCGTCGGGCGTGATCAAGGTCGGCAAGACGGTGCGGCTGGCCTACCTCTCCCAGGAGATCGCCGAGCTGGACCCGGCCACCCGGGTGCTGCAGGCCGTCGAGCAGATCCGCGGGCGGGTCGACCTCGGCAAGGGCCGGGAGATGAGCGCTGGCCAGCTCTGCGAGCAGTTCGGCTTCGGCAAGGACAAGCAGTGGACCCCGGTCGGCGACCTGTCCGGTGGCGAGCGCCGCCGCCTGCAGCTGCTCCGGCTGCTGATGGACGAGCCCAACGTGCTCTTCCTGGACGAGCCGACCAACGACCTCGACATCGAGACCCTCAACCAGCTCGAGGACCTGCTCGACGGCTGGCCGGGCTCGATGATCGTGATCAGCCACGACCGGTTCTTCATCGAGCGGACCACCGACACGGTGCAGGCGCTGCTCGGTGACCACCGTCTGCGGATGCTGCCCAACGGCGTGGACGAGTACCTGCAGCGCCGCGCCGCCGTGGTGGCCGCCGCCGCCCCGGCCGCCGCGGCCCTGCCGGTGAAGCCCGTCGGCGACACCCGGGCCGCGAAGAAGGAGCTGCAGCGGATCGAGCGTCAGATCGTGAAGCTGGACAAGGAGGAGGCCAAGCTGCACGGGCAGATGGCCGAGCACGCCGCCGACTTCGCCAAGGTCGCCGAGCTGGACGCGCAGCTGCGCAAGGTTCGGGACGAGAAGGAGGAGCTGGAGCTGAGCTGGCTGGAGCTGGCCGAGGACGCCTCCTGACGGTCGTTCACCCCGGCGGCCGGTTTGCGCGGCCTCGCTGTCGCGCAAACCGGTCATACCCGCCATACCAGCCATACCCGCCATACTCGCGAACAGCCCTGGCGGGCGGCCCGGGATCCTGACGCCGGATCAGTTCCGCGACCCGGCTCGGCCGGTGCTTCGTGACAAGTCCGTACCGATAACGACCTGAGGTACCAAGGCCTCTGCCGTTCCGACGGACCCGCTCGCTAGAATGTTTCCGTGGCGGCTACTGCCCGGCTACTGCCCGCTTGCGGACAGTCGGTCGGGCACGGGCGGTGCAGGACTTCGAAGGTGATGACGTGTTGCGGCACGGCGGCCGCCGGCCGGCCGTGCACGGGGGAGGTGTATCGCAGTGGTTGAGCTGGCGATGTCGGATGGGGGCGGCCCGGTCGCTTCGCCCGCCTACATGGCGCAAGGAGCGAAGAACGTCCAGGAGGAGCTGGCGCGCGATCTGGTGAACCAGGTCGGCGCCGACAAGGTCGAAGTCGAAGTGACGACGCTGCAGGGCTTCAAGTCCCAGGTCGACCAGATGCTCACCCAGCTGGACTCCTCCAACGCCGGCTCGGGCCAGATCGCCCAGCAGACGCTGGAGCAGACCCACCTGGGCACCGGGTTCCCGGAGTCGAGCGACCTGCTTGCGGCCTACAACGTCGTGCACGCCAACCTGCAGACGCTGTCGCAGACGCTCTCCGACCAGATCGAGGCGATGAGCATCGCCGTCGACATCAACAACCGCGGCTACCAGAACGTGGACGACTCGCAGCGCGAACTGCTCTGGAACATCCGCAACCAGACGGACAACCAGTACACCGTCGGCGTCCAGCAGGGCGGCACGGTGGCGCCCGTCTCGGCCACCGTGTCGGCGCCTGGCACCACTACGGTCACCACGGCCACGCCGGCCTCGAACACCACCACGGACACGGGTGGGACGGGAGTCGTCTCATGAGCCCGCTGGAGAACCGAACCGACACTGGCACGGGGAGCCTCTGATGCCCAACTCATCAGTCGACGACGGCCCGCACGACTGGTTCGCGGCCAAGTCGCACCAGGAACTGCTGGACATGGTCAAGAGCGGCGACACGGGCGTCATCTCGGACCGCTACGTGGCGTTGCTCGGTGCCTCGTCGATGCTGACCGACATCGGCGCCCAGCTGAAGAGCAACGTGCAGAACCTGGAGTGGACCGGTTCGGCGGCGGACAGCTTCCGCGGCTGGGCCGGCAAACTGAACGCGGCGACGTTCCAGCTCTCCGACTACGCCTCGGCGGCGGCGCCCGCCGTCGAGGCGGCGGGTACCGCGCTGGGCACGGCCATGAAGATGCCGCCGCTGCGGACCGACGACATGGCCACGCTCGCGCGGTACGCGAGCCAGGGCCCGCCGTTGCCCACGGAGCAGGAGAACCAGCGCAAGTTCCTGGACCCGAGCTTCGTGACCACTCAGGAGGCCCAGGCCGCCCAGGCGGCGGTCGACAAGGACCACCAGGACGCGGTCGTGATGATGACCAGCCTGGCGAGCTCCTACGACTCGTCGAGCTCGCAGCTCAAGGCGCTGACGCCGCCGCTCTTCCCGCCGACGCCGACGGAGGTGATGGGGCCGCAGCCGAAGGGTGTGTGGACCGCCAACGGCGCCTCATTCGGTGGCGGCAGCGGTGGCGGCGGCTCCGCAAGTGGTGGTGGCGGTGCCGCGTACAAGCCTGCGCCCGCTCCGGTGCGCATCGCGCCGCCCCCGCCAAGTCAGCAGCCGCCGGTGATGGAGCCGCGGCCGCCGGTGCAGGGCCCCGTCCCGCCGCCGCCGGGTCAAGGCCCCGTCGTCCCGCCGCCGGTCCATTATCCGGCGCCGCCCGGGCAGCAGCCCAGTCCCGGCCCGAACCCGTCGCCCACTCCGGCGCCTGCCCCCGTCGTGCTGCCGCCCAGTACTGGCATCGACAGTGCTCCGCCGGCGCCGACCCTGCCGCAGCCGGGCACCACGACTGGTGGGCTGCCGCCGCAGGGAGGCCTCGGCGGTGTTGATCCCAGTGGTCCGGGCAGCTATGGCGGCCTGCCGATCGGTGGGGTCACCGGCGGCCTCGGCGGGGGGAGTTACAGCGGCGGTGGTTACACCGGTGGCGGCTATGCCGGCGCTGGCGCCTACTCCGGTGGCGGCACTGGCAGTTCCCGCGCTTACGGCGGTCTGAGCGGCAGCGGTGCGTCCAGCCTGGACGATGGCATCTCGGGTGGCGTGGGAAGTACCTCCGCGGCCTCGGGGCGCAGCCAGCTCGGGGCCAACGCGATCGGCGCCGAAGAGGGTGAGAGCGCGATGGGCGGTGCCGCGGGCGGTGGTGCCGGTGGTCGCGGTTCGTCCGGCGGCATGATGCCGGGCGGCGGTGGCGGCTTCGGTGGTGGGCGCGGTGGCGCCGGTGGCGGCATCGGCCGCGGCAGGGGCCTGGTCACCGCCGAGGGTGGTGAGGTCGGTGGCAGCAGCCGTGGTCCTGCTGCCGAGGGCGAGTTCACTCCCGGCGGCAGCGGCCTGCGGGCCCGTGCGGGTGCCAACGGCGAGGGCCGCGCGGTCGCCGAGGGCGAGGGCGGCATGATGCCCGGCGGCATGGGCCAGACCGGCAGGCGGAAGAAGGACCGTCGCAACCGTGCCGACTACCTCGTCGAGGATGAGGAGACGTGGGTGGGCGGTACCCCGGACAGCAATCCGGACGTGATTGGGTAGCGACCGGACCTCTGCCCGGCCACTGGGTCAGCCTGGTGGCCGGGCAGGTCTGTTCAGGCAGTTGGTAGCTCGGGCGATGAGGAGAGCATGATGCGGCGAATCCGCAGGGGGACCCGAGGGCGGAGCGCCGTCGCACTGCTGGCGCTGAGCCTTGCTGCGGTGGGCGGGTCCGCAACGATCGCGCAGGCCTTTGACAATCCCCGCAGCGCTGAGTGGCATCTGGATGCCCTGCACATGCCGGAGGTCTGGCAGACCAGCACCGGGGCGGGGATCACCGTCGCGGTCATCGACAGCGGGGTCAAGGCCGATGCGCCTGACCTGGTCGGGCAGGTGCTTCCTGGAAAGGACTTCAGCGGGCTTTCCGGCGGGCCGACAACAGACGCGGACGGTCACGGAACCGGGATGGCCAGCATCATTGCCGGGTCCGGAAAGAGCTTCAACGGCAAGGGGGCCACAGGACTGGCTCCCGGAGCCAAGATCCTCCCACTGCGAGTCAATTCGACCTCCTCGGTCAGCAGCTCCGAGACACTGAGGCAGGTGGACGAGGCGATCGACTATGCGGCGGACAATGGTGCCCAGGTCATCAACATCTCGCTGGCCATGCGTGATGTCGATCTGACCAGCGGAGACTTGGCGAACCTGAAGACTGCTGTCAATTACGCGATCGGGAAGGGACACCTGATCGTGGCCGGTGCGGGCAACAGCGCGCAGGAAGGGAATCCGGTGATGTACCCGGCGGCCATGCCTGGTGTCGCCGCGATCGCCGCCTTCGATGAGACCGGGACCCACACATCCGAGTCCGAGTACGGGCCGTATATCGCCCTGGCAGGTCCCGGGCAGGACATTTACAGCGCGTGCACTGATCCGACCGGCTACTGCGACAGCCACGGAACTTCTGACGCCACCGCGCTCACAGCCGCCACCGCCGCCGTGCTGTGGCAGGTCCACCCCAGTTGGACCGGAAACCAGATCCTGCGCGTGCTGATCGGCTCGGCCAACAAGCCCAACAGCGGTAGCCGTTCGGACTACCTCGGTTTCGGCAACATCAGCCCGCGCAACGCGATCCACTACACCGGTGATCCCGGTCCGGCTGATGTGAACCCGCTGGTCGCTGCCGGGATCGGCATTTCGCCGTCCCCCGCGGCCTCCGCTCCTGCCTCCGCTCCCGCCTCCGCCTCCGCCCCCGCCTCCGGGGCGAGCTCCGCCGCGTCGTCCGGTGCCGCCGCGAACCCGAGTGCTCCCGCCAGCAGCAAGTCCGGGCCGGCGAACACCACCACCGCGGACGCGAAGTCGTCCTCCAGTAGCACCCTGCCGCTCGTCATCGGTGGCGTGGTCGTCGTCCTCGTGGTGGTCGGCGTGGTGGTGTTCCTCGTCCGCCGCAAGCGCGCCACCCCGCCGCCGCCCGCCGCTCCGTTCGGCTACCCGCTGCCGCAGCAGCCCCCGTACGGCCAGCCCCAGCCGCCGAGTTACGGCGCCCAGCCCTACGACACCCAGCAGCCCCACGACACTCCGCCCCCGCCGCCCGGCTTCGGGCCGGCCCCCGGCCGGCCGACCTACCCGCCGCAGCAGCCGCCCGCAGCGGGCAACCCCTACCAGCAGACGCCGCCCCAAGGGCCGTACGGCCCGCCGCAGGGCTGAGCCCCAGGGGGCGGCCGGCGGTCGATGGCGGTGTGTCGGCGGTGTTCTGGCGGCCCAAGGAGATGGACATGGTCAAGGAGCCACGCGTTGCGGCAGCTTTCGCCACGGTTGGCGGGCTGCTGATCGTCGCGGGGATGATCTACGGATTTTGGCGGGTCGGCGATGGCTGCGGCTCCGCCTTCGCACCCGGGACCACGTACGACAGGGCGCAGTGCGATCTCGAACTCGCCGGCCGGCCGGCGAGTTCGTGGCAGATGATCATTGCGGGGGCCATTCAACTGGTCGGTGCTCTCGTGGCGCGTCGTCGCGTGCCCGGATGGTGGTAGATGGCCTTCCCGCGGATGCAGGTCTTCGGCATCCAGGCGTGATCGCTGTGGTGGGTCCGTGCGGTCAGAGGCATCGACCCCGACGCTGCCTGACACCAGCTCGACAGCCACTCAGCTCGACCAGAACGGGTCGTCCTCCGTCGGCAGGATGTCCGGGTTGCCGTTGGCGAGGGTGGGCTGCGGGGGCTCGGGGCCGAAGGGGTCCGGGGTGGCGGTGATGGGGGTGACGGCGGCGGTGAGGGTGACGTTGCCGGGGTAGCCGACGACCAGGCTGAGGACGGCGCCCTCCGGGGACCTGGCGGTGATCGCCGGCATCCGGGTGTCGGCGTTCACGTTCTCGATCGTGTAGCCGCGCTCCTTCCAGTGGCGTTCCACCAGGCCGAGCAGGGCGCCGTACTTGGCGGGCGCGATCCTGGTCATGACGTACCGGTCGAGATAGGCGTTGGCGCTGTGCGGGGGCTCGTCGTTCTCGATGCTGTGCGGCCAGCCGTCGCGGAACCGGAGCGCTGGAGAGACGGCGGAGAAGGTGTCGTCGAGAAGGGCGGTCATCCTGGTCCTGGCTTCTGGCGGACTCATCATCGCGGCGGTGCTCCCGGTCGATCGGTGGCTCGGGTGACAGGCGGCCAGGGCCAGCAGCAGGACGGTCCGGAAGAGTCGGGACGGCTTCATCGCGGGCTCTGGCTCCGTACGTTCTCCGGGTGCCCCGCCACGATCTGGCCGATGTTCGGCAAGGAGGCGCCGCCGACCGGGTCCAGGTAGTTCGAGTGGGCGGCGAAGCTGTTCGGCGGGCCGTCGGCCACGGCGAAGCGGTGCGCGCCGAACCGCTCGCTCGCGGGATCCCTGCCGAACCAGCGCTGATCGCCTTCACCCGGCAGGAGCTGCTCGGGAGCGGGCAGGTAGGTCACCGGGTCGTTGTCGGCCGCGCCGACCCAGACGTGACCGGTGCCGACGCCCAGGTGCGTAGCGCTGTCCGTGCCGGTCCCGGGGCTGCCGATCAGGATGATGTCATCGGCCTGGGTGCCGCCCGCGGGCCGCTGCGCGGCGAGTCCGACCGCCAGCGAGCCGTAGCTGTGGCCGAGTGCGACCAGATGGGCCGGCGGCCCTTCGTGGCCGGCCCGCAGTCCGGCCATGAAGCGGTCGTAGTCCTCGGCGCCGCTGCGGGCCCGCTGCTCGCCCATCACGTCGAGCGACTCCGGGTCGCCCTTGTCCAGACCGGGCGGCGGGTCGTAGCCCAGCCACACCAGGGAGGCCGTCGGCCGGGTGGGATCGGCGCGCATGGCCGCCCGCCACACACTCATCGCCCGGTCCCCGTCCTTCCCGCCCACGCACCGCAGTTCCGTCCCCAGCCCCGGTACGTACGCGCTGACGTTGCTGGCCGTGTCGGGGTTGCCGAAGGAGAGGATGCCCCGGCCCTGGCCCTCGGCGGAGATGCCGTAGAGGAGGACCGGCGGGGTGTCCGGGCTGCGGTCCAGGCGGTCCTGGATGGCGCGGAAGCCGGCGAGCTTGAGCTGGTCGGCGGCACAGAGCCAGGTGCGGGTGGCGAACCTGGTCAGGTACTGCTCCAGGAGCAGGCGGTTGGCCTGGTCGCGGACGGTGGCGGGGAGGCCGTCGCGGTTGCCGATCAGGTCGGGGCGGGTGGTGATGAGGTACTGCTGCTGGTCGGGCAGGAGGGTGCGCCACCACGCCGCGACGGCGGCGGGGGAGGCGGACGGGGGCGGCAGGAAGCCGGTGAGGAAGTCGGGGGCGGTGACGGCGGGGGAGAGCGGGGCGGGGACGAGCGGGTCGGCGGCGTAGCCGCGCTCGGTGAGGCCGGAGCCGTCGGCGGCGGCGCGGGTGAAGCCGGCGAGCTGGTCGGCCAGGGCGCGGTCGAGGGCGTCGGCCTGGTCGAGGGCGGCGCGGACCCGCTGGGTCAGCCCGGCGTGCCGGGCCCGGGCGTCGGGGTCGTGGCGCTCGGCTTCGGAGGCGATCGGCGCCAGCGGGGCGGTGCCGTCCCCGCTCCGCTCGGCGGTCACCACGAACCCGGCGGCCCGTGCCTCGGCCAGCGCCGAGGCCAGCTCGGCCTGGGCGAGGCGCAGCGCGTCGGCGCCCGCGCGCAGGCAGGCGGCGATCCGCCGGAGTTCGGCGCGGGCGGCGATCAGGCGGTCGTCGGTCTGCTGGAGGGCTCTGCGGCAGGCGTCGGCGGCGCTGCCGAGCCAGCCGGATCCGGTGGTGCGTTCGAGGACGTCGGACTGCCACTCGTCGGCGTGCCCCTGGAAGGCGGCGGCGAGGTGCTCGTAGCTCTCGGCCTGGTCGGGCAGCGCGTGCGGGTCGGCGTCGCGCAGGGCGGCGAGGTCCATCAGCGGCCCGCCGGGCGGGCGTCGACGGACCCGGCGTCGACGGACCCGGTGCCGATGGACCCGGTGCCGATGGACCCGATGCCGATGGACCCGGCGTTGGCGTGCCGTTGGTCGGGCAGGGCCCAGGGCGTGCCGAACGCGCTCACCGCCGTGGCCTCGCCGTCGCGGTACTGCTGCGCGGTGGTGGCCAGGCGCTGCCCGTGGGCGTCCAACTCGCCCGCCAGGGAGGCCAGCAGGGCCTGCCAGGCGTCGGCGCAGGCCGGCAGCGCGGCGGCGGTGCGCCAACCGCTCAGCCGGGCACCGGCGCTGGCGGCGGCCGGGCCGAGCCGGGTGGTCCCGTCGGGGATCCGCACGGCGATCGCCTGGGCGCGCTGCCCGGCGGCCGTCAACTCCTCGGGCCGGACCTGGAATCCGCCCATCAGGCGCCTCCGATCGGGTGCAGGGCCGCCGCCCGGCGGAGTGCGCACGCCGAGCCCGGCGAAATGAGCACGCTGGGTTTCCAGAGCATAGCTTTCGGTATCCGGTCGACCGCAAATCGTCAGGAGGTGTACGGATTATCGGTTCATGTCGACCAGGGGCGTGCACGAACCATGCGCGCCCCCATCACCCGGGCGGCGGCTGACGGGGCCTCGGTCCGCCCGGCATCGTCGAGGCATGGCGATTGACACGGCGTCGGACGCGCCGGACCAGGGCGCCCCGGACCTCGGCGGCGGTGAGGGCCTCGGGCGGGTGGCTGCTGCCGCCTTCGTCGGGACGGCGATCGAGTTCTACGACTTCTTCTTGTACGGGATGGCTGCGGCACTGGTCTTCGGGCGGGAGTTCTTCCCGGTCCTCACCCCGGTCAACGCGCTGCTCGCGGCCTTCTCGGTCTACGCGGTGGCGTTCGTGGCCAGGCCGATCGGGGCGGTGGTCTTCGGCCACTTCGGCGATCGGCTGGGCCGCAAGGCCGTGCTGGTGGCGTCGCTGCTGATGATGGGGCTGTCGACGGCGGCGGTCGGCGTGCTGCCCGGGTACGGCCGGCTGGGCGGTTGGGCCCCGGCGATCCTGGTTCTGCTGAGGTTCTGCCAGGGGTTCGGGCTGGGCGGCGAGTGGGGCGGCGCGGCCCTGCTGCTCGCGGAGTACGCCCCGGTGCGCCGCCGCGGCCGGTATGCCGGGTATCTGCAGCTCGGCCCGTGTGCCGGCTCGCTGCTGGCGACCACGGTCTTCCTTCTCCTGTCGGCCGGGCTCAGTGAGAGCGAGTTCGTCGAGTGGGGGTGGCGGCTGCCGTTCCTCGCGTCGCTGCTGCTGGTCGGCGTCGGGCTCTTCGTCCGACTGCGGATCGCCGAGACCCCGGTCTTCGCCGAGGTCGCGGCCGCCGCGATGGCCCGCTCCGGAGCGGGCGGGGCGGGTGGCTCCGGCGGGCCGGAGGGGGGCGGCGAGGCGGGCGGGCCCGCGCCTTCGGACGAGGCGGGCGCCGGTGGCCCCGTGCGGCACGCGGTGCCGGTGCTGGCCGTGCTGCGCGAGCACTGGCACACCGTGCTGCTGGGCGGCGGCTCGCTCTCCTTCGGGTACGCCCTCTTCTACCTGAGCAACACCTACGCCCTGGCCTACGCGACCGGCCAGCTCGGCCTGGACCGGACGCTGATGCTCACCCTCCAGCTGCTCGCCGCGCCGGCCGGTGCGCTGGCGGTCTGGTTCAGTGCGGGCGGATCGGACCGCTGGGGGCGGCGGCGCACCGTGCTGGTGGCCACCGGGGTGGCGGCCTGCTGGTCGCTGCTGGTCTTCCCCCTGCTGGAGAGCCTGCGGCCGGCCCTGGTGCTGCTCTCGCTGGTCGGCTCCTCGCTGCTGCTGGGGCTGCTGCTCGGGCCGGTGGGGGCCTACCTGCCAGAGCTCTTCCCGACCCGGGTGCGCTACACGGGGGCCGCGCTCACCTACAACCTCGGCGGCGTGGTCGGCGGCGGCACGGCGCCGCTGCTCGCGACCAAGCTGACGGCCAGGTACGGCACGGCCACGCCGGTGGGCTGGTACTTGGCCGGGCTGGGCCTGGCCTCGGTGCTCTGCCTGCTGGCGCTGCCGGAGACCGGTGGGGTCGATCTGACCGCGGATCAGATCCCGGGCGCTCGGCGCGGCCAGCAGGCCCCCAGCGCGGTGAGCGGAGGCCCTGCGGTGTAGCGGCGGTGCGGCGGCAGTGGCTGCGGCGGCAGGTGCGGCGACCGCAGTCGCGACCGCAGCCGCAGCCCGGTCGGTCCGGCCGCCCGGCCCGCCCGGCCCGCTGTCAGGCCGCGCCGCCGGACGGTGCCGCACCCGGCGCGCCCTGGTCCGCGGGGCGCATGGCGATCAATGGGCATCGATTTCCCAATCCCGTCGATGACCATGTAATGTCTTCCTCGTTCGACCGGTTCGCCCCTATAGCTCAGTCGGTAGAGCGTCTCCATGGTAAGGAGAAGGTCTGCGGTTCGATTCCGCATGGGGGCTCCACAGGAGAAGGTCTCCGCCATCACGGCGGGGACCTTTTTCGTTATCCTCCTGCCACAGCCTCGACCAGTTGTCGTCCGACCCGCCAGGATCTGGCGGTCAGGTCCGCGATGCGCTGTGATGGGGCGTCAGCAGTGCTGTGGCGTACGGCCGGTACGCATCGCGTGGGTTCAGCTCCGCGCTGGGTACGGGGGAGGGGCCCCTTGGGCGTGCGGCTCGTCGTGGTCGACGATCACCGGTTGCTGGCCGAGGCGCTGGCGGCGGCGCTGCAGGTGCGCGGCCACCGGGTGCTGGCGGTGGGCTGCCCTACGGCGGCCGGGCCCGACCTGGTCGCCCAGCGCCGTCCGGAGGTCTGCCTGCTCGGCGTCGCGCGCCCGGGCGCCCCGGGGGCCTTCGCGCCGGTGCGCCGACTTCGGCAGGAGCGGCCCGAGGTCGCGGTCGTGGTGCTCGGCCCGGTGGACGACCTGCGGGGCGTGGCCAACGCCTTCGCGGCGGGTGCGGCCGGCTACGTGCGCAGCGACGAGCGGATCGAGGTGGTGGACCGGGCCATCGCCCGGGCCCGGGCCGGCGAGGTCGCGGTGGCGGTGGAGGTGCTCCAGGCGGCCTTCGACCGGCTGCTGCACCCGGTGCGCGAGCCCGACGACGAGGCGCTGCGACTGCTGGGGGTGCTGACCCGTCGTGAGATCCAGGTGCTGGCCCGGATCGCCGAGGGGCAGGACACCCAGGAGATCGCCGTCGGCATGGGCATCGCCCCCAGCACCGCCCGCACCCACGTGCAGCGGGTGCTGATGAAGCTCGGTGCCCGGACCCGGCTGGAGGCGGCGGCGGTGGCGGACCGCACCGGCCTGCTGGCCCACCTGGCCCGCGAATAGCACGGGCCCGCGCCCGCCCGCGCCCGCCCGCGCCCCCGCCCGCCCGCGCCCCCGCCGGGCGGGGGTCCGCCGGGGCTCCCCGGCCTCCCGTTTCGTGTCCGCTCACCCCTCGTTCGTGGTCGCGTTGTGCCCCGGCGCACCGAGCCGTGTCCCGGTCTGTTGACTGCTGATGAGTAATGTTTGATTATGTGTGAAGCATTGAACGGCTGATGGCCACAGCGAGGGCGGAGACTGTGCGGAAGACCACGACCAAGCTGGCGGACGGACGCGAGCTGATCTACTACGACCGGGACGAGTCGGCATCACGCGACGTCCGCGACCGGCGCCCGCTGGACCCGACCGCGAGCCGCGCGGAGGTGCGCCGCGACCCGGTGCTCGGCGACTGGGTCACGGTGGCTGCCCACCGCCAGGCCCGCACCTACCACCCACCGGCCGACGAGTGCCCGCTCTGCCCGAGCCAGGGCGAGCGCCTCAGCGAGATCCCCGCCGCCGACTACGACGTGGTGGTCTTCGAGAACCGCTTCCCCTCCCTCGCCGCCGACGCGGCCGCCCACCTCGATGCCGCCCACCCCGCCCCCGGCGGCGGCCCGGGCCAGGAACTGCACCTGACCCGGCCCGGCGTCGGCCGCTGCGAGGTGGTCTGCTTCACCGCCGACCACCTCGCCTCGTTCGCCGACCTCGACGAGGCGAAGGCCCGCCTGGTGCTGGACGTCTGGACCGACCGCACCGCCGAGCTCGGCGCACTGCCCGAGGTCGACCAGGTCTTCTGCTTCGAGAACCGGGGCGCCGAGATCGGCGTGACGCTGGCCCATTCGCACGGCCAGATCTACGCGTTCCCCTTCACCACCCCGCGCACGGCCAAGATGGCCGCCCAGGCGAACGAGCACCGGGCCCGCACCGGCCGCAACCTCTTCGAGGACCTGCTGGCCGCCGAGCGCGCCGACCCCGCCCGGGTGGTGCTGACGGGCGAGCACTGGACCGCCTTCGTGCCGTTCGCCGCCCGCTGGCCCTACGAGGTGCACCTCTACCCCAACCGCCGGGTGCCCGATCTGACCGAGCTGACCGAGCCCGAGCGGGCCGAGTTCCCCGGCCTCTACCTGGAGCTGCTGCGCCGCTTCGACCGGCTCTTCCGGCCGGCCACCCAGTCCCCCGAGCGGCCGCTGCCCCCCACCCCCTACATCTCCGCCTGGCACCAGGCCCCCCGCCGCAGCGGCGCGGAGCTGGCACTGCACCTGGAGCTGTTCACGATCCGACGCACGGAAGGCAAACTGAAGTTCCTCGCCGGGGCCGAATCCGGCATGGACGCCTTCGTCAACGACGTGTCGCCCGAGGCGGCGGCGCAGCGCCTGCGGGAGATCGCGACGTGAGCCGGTACCTGGTCACCGGCGGGGCCGGCTACGTCGGCGGCGTGGTCGCCGCCCGCCTGCTGGAGGCGGGGCACCGGGTCACCGTGCTGGACGACCTGTCCACCGGTTTCCGCGAAGGCGTCCCGGCGGGTGCCGAGTTCGTCCAGGGCCGGATCCAGGACGCCGCCGCGGTGCTGGACGGCGGCGGCTTCGAGGCGGTGCTGCACTTCGCCGCCTCCTCGCAGGTCGGCGAGTCGGTCGCGGACCCGGAGAAGTACTGGCGCAACAACGTGGCCGGCTCGCTGGAGCTGGTCAGTGCGATGCGCGAGGCCGGTGTGCGCAAGCTGGTCTTCTCCTCCACCGCCGCCGTCTACGGCGAGCCCGAGGCCATCCCGATCGCCGAGACCGCCCGTACCTCGCCGACCAGCGCCTACGGCGCCACCAAGCTGGCGGTCGACCACCTGATCACCAGCGAGGCGATCGCCCACGGCCTGGCCGCGGTCAGCCTGCGGTACTTCAACGTCGCGGGCGCCGTCGGCGCCCACGGTGAGCGGCACGACCCCGAGTCGCACCTGATCCCGCTTGTCCTCCAGGCGGCGTTGGGGCAGCGTCCGCACATCGCGGTCTTCGGCGACGACTACCCGACCCCCGACGGCACCTGCGTCCGTGACTACATCCACGTCGCCGACCTCGCCGAGGCGCACCTGCTGGCGCTGACCGCCGCCGAGCCGGGCGAGCACCTGATCTGCAACCTGGGCAACGGCAGCGGCTTCTCGGTCCGCGAGGTGATCGAGTCGGTCCGGCGGGTCACCGGCCGGGAGGTCCCGGTGGTCACCGCCGGGCGCCGCCCCGGCGACCCGGCCGTCCTGGTCGCCTCCGCCGCGCGGGCCCGCCAGGTCCTCGGCTGGACCCCCGAACGGCCCGACCTGGACGCCATCGTGGCCGACGCCTGGGCCTTCACGCTCAACAAGAACAGCGACCAGCAGTAGCGACCACGCGGGAGAACGGAACATGAGAGACGAGTTCGAGCGGATCTTCGGCGCGACCCCCACCGGGGTCTGGTCGGCGCCGGGCCGGGTGAACCTGATCGGTGAGCACACCGACTACAACGAAGGGTTCGTCCTTCCGATCGCTCTCCCGCAAGCGGTCAAGGTGGCCGCCCGAGCGCGCGACGACGACCGGCTGCGCCTCTACAGCGTCCAGGGCGACGACGTGGTCACCGACCTGTCGGCGGCCCAGCTGGTCCCCGGTGCGGTGACCAGCTGGGCCGCCTACCCGGCCAGTGTGGTCTGGGCGCTGCGCGAGGCGGGCCACCGGGCCGGCGGCGCCGACCTGTACTTCGACAGCGACGTGCCCGGCGGAGCCGGCCTGTCCTCCTCCGCCGCGCTGGAGTGCGCGGTGGCGATCGCCTACCGCGACCTGTACCGGCTCGACCTGACCTCGGACGAGCTGGCCCTGATCGCCCAGCGCGCCGAGAACGACTTCGCCGGGGTGCCCTGCGGAGTGATGGACCAGATGGCCTCCGCCTCCTGCGTCGCGGGGGCCGCACTCTTCCTGGACACCCGCCCCCGGTCCGTCGACGGGGGTGCCCCCGTCCTGACGCACCGCCACGTGCCGTTCCGCCCCGACGAGCAGGGGCTGGTGCTGCTGGTGATCGACACCAGGGTCAAGCACGACCTCGGCGACGGGGCTTACGCCGCGCTGCGGGCCGGCTGCGAGCGGGCCGCCGAGTTGCTCGGGCTGGCGGCGCTGCGCGACCTCGACGCCGCCCGGCTGCCCGCGGCGCTGGACCGGCTGCCGGCCGAACTCGGCCCGATGGTGCGCCACGTGGTGAGCGAGAACGAGCGGGTCGAGCGGGCCGTCGCGCTGCTGGACAAGGGCGACTTCGCGGCGCTCGGGCCGATCCTGACGGCGGGCCACGCCTCGCTGCGCGACGACTTCCGGGTCTCCTGCGCGGAGACCGACCTGGCGGTCGACGCCGCGGTGGCTGCCGGTGCGCTGGGGGCCAGGATGACCGGTGGCGGCTTCGGCGGCTCGGTGATCGCCCTGGTCCCGCGGGAGTCCGAGGCGGCGGTCGAGGCGGCGGTCGAGGCGGCCTTCCTGGCGGCGGGTCACCTGGCGCCCCGGGTCTTCGCGGCCACCGCGGCGGCGGGGGCCCATCGGGAGAGCTGACCCGACGGCCCGGCGGCACACCCCCGACAGCCCGGCGGCACACCCCGGGGAGGCCGCCGCCGCCCACCCTCGGGAGGCCGCTCCCCCGCGGCCGGTTCGCCCCCGGGAGAGCCGGCCGACCGCGCGGGGCCCGCTCAGCCCTGCCCGCCCGCCGACTTCGCACAGGATGACCGGATCTGACGGAATTTCACTGAACCCCCACCGGAGGGCCCCGCACCCCGTACCCTGAGTCCGGTATCGGAACGGGGGGCCGGACCGGAGCAGGGGGACACCGTATGGGGCGGATTCGCGTTCTGGTGGTCGACGACCATCGGATCTTCGCCGAAGCACTCGCCACCGCGCTCTCCGCCGAGCCGGAGATCGAGGTCGGCGCGGCCGGCAGCGCGGCCGCGGCCGACCATGCCCTGGAACGGGCGGCGGCCGAGGGCCGGCCTTTCGACATCCTGCTGGTCGACGCCGACCTCGGGGCCACCGCCGCCGTGCTCGGCCCGCCCCGGCGTCCCCGCCCGGCGGGGGAGGGCGAGGGCGGCCCGCTGGTCCGCCGGCCCGGTGTGGTCCCGGCCCCGCGCCGCGCGGGCAGCGCCTTGGTCCCGCAGCGTCCGTCCGGTCCGCCCGCCGTCCCGCTGGAGGGGCAGCCGGCCGGGCTCGCGGCCCAGCGCCGCCCGGTGGACGGGATCACCCTGCTGGGCCGGGCCTGCCACACCTACCCCGGACTGCGCGCCGTCGTGCTGGCCGCCGAGGAGGACCCGCGCCGGGCGGTGCGCGCGCTCTACGCGGGCGCGGCGGGCTGGGTGGCCAAGGAGAGCTCGTTGACCCGGCTGCTGACCGTGCTGCGCGGGGTGTTGCGCGGCGAGACCCACCTGCCGCCGACCCTGCTCACGGGGGTGGTGCGGGAGTTGACCACGGCCCGGCGCGACCGCACCGAGAGTGAGCGGCTGGTCGAGTCGCTGACGCCCCGGGAGAAGCAGGTGCTGCGCTGCATGGTGGCGGGTCTGGGCCGGCAGGCGGTGGCCGAGCGGCTCTACCTCTCCCCGCACACCGTCCGCACCCACATGCAGAACGTGCTGGGCAAGCTCGGGGTGCACTCCACGCTGGCCGCCGTCGCCCTGGCCCGCCGCGCCGGGGTCGGTGCGGAGCCGGCCGCGGCGCCGACCGCTTAGGTCCTCCTGGGCGCTGGGAGCCCCCGCGCCGGGTCGGTGCGGGGCCGCTCAGCCCGGGATGTTGTCGAACGGGGCGACCAGCTGCCGCAGCAGCGCCGCCAGCTCCGCCTGCTGACCGCCGGACAGTTGGGCGAGCAGCTCCCGCTCGTGCGCGAGCAGCCCGGCCAGTGCCTGGTCGGCCTTCTCCTGCCCGGTGTCGGTGAGGCGGACCAGCACGCCGCGCCGGTCGTCCGGGTCGGGCAGCCGCTGCACCAGGTCCTTGCCGGCCAGACGGTCGATCCGGTTGGTCATGGTGCCGGAGGTCACCAGGGTCTGGGTGAGCAGCTGCCCGGGGGAGAGCTGGTAGGGGCGCCCGGCGCGCCGAAGCGCCGTCAGGACGTCGAACTCCCAGGGCTCCAGGCCGTGCTCGGCGAACGCCGTGCGGCGGGCCCGGTCCAGGTGGCGGGCGAGCCGGCTGACCCGGCTGAGCACCTGGAGCGGTTGCACGTCGAGGTCGGGGCGCTCACGGCGCCATGCTGCGACCAGGCGGTCGACCTCGTCCTCCATGTGGATCAGTGTATCGGGGGTTCTGTCGATATGAAGCCTCTTGACATCGAGAAACAATGAACCCCACGCGAGCCGGCGGCCGCGGGCCGGTCGGTCTCAGTTCTGCCGCTCGCCGACCAGCTTCGGGTGCCGCTCCATGCCCTCCAGCCCGTGCCAGGCGAGGTTGACCAGGTGTGCGGCGACCTCGGCCTTCTGCGGCTTGCGCACCTCCAGCCACCACTGCCCGGTCAGCGCCACCATGCCGACCAGCATCTGCGAGTACATCGGCGCCAGCCGCGCGTCGAAGCCCCGGGCCTTGAACTCCAGGCCGAGGATGTCCTCGACCTGGGTGGCGATGTCGCTGATCAGCGAGGCGAAGGTGCCGGTGGACTGGGCCACCGGGGAGTCCCGGACCAGGATCTTGAAACCGTCGGTGGAGGTGTCGATGTAGTCCATCAGCGCGAAGGCGGCCTGCTCCAGCAGCTCCCGGGAGTGCCCGCCGGTCAGCGCCCCGGTGACCATGTCGAGCAGCAGCTGCATCTCGCGGTCCACCACGACCGCGTAGAGCCCCTCCTTGCCCCCGAAGTGCTCGTAGACCACCGGCTTGGAGACGCCCGCCCGTTCGGCGATCTCCTCCACCGAGGTCCCGTCGTAGCCGCGCTCGGCGAAGACGGTGCGCCCGATTTCGAGCAACTGCTCGCGCCGCTGCTTGCCTGTCATCCGGACCCGGCCGGCCCGCCCGCGGGCCGGCGCTGCCGGGGAGGAGGTCGGGCGGCGGCCGTCTGCGCTGTCCGCGCTGTCTGCGCTGTCTGGGTTGCTCCCGTTCACCCCCCCATCATGCTGTAGCCGACGGGTCATGCCGTGCGCCGGGCGTCGATGCGCCCGGCGGTGGGCCAGCGGACGTCGCGGGCCCAGCCCGCCTGCTCGAACCAGCGGATCAGCCGGGCGGAGGAGTCCAGCTGGCCGCGCAGCACCCCGTGCCGGGCCGAGGTCGGGTCGGCGTGGTGCAGGTTGTGCCAGGACTCGCCGCAGGAGAGCACCGCCAGCCACCACACGTTGCCCGAGCGGTCCCGGGACTTGAAGGGCCGCTCGCCGATCGCGTGGCAGATCGAGTTGATCGACCAGGTCACGTGGTGCAGCAGTGCGATCCGGACCAGCGAGCCCCAGAAGAAGGCGGTCAGCGCACCCTGCCAGGACCAGCTGAGCAGCCCGCCGGCCAACGGGGGCAGCAGCATCGAGAGGGAGGTCCAGAGCCAGAAGAGCCGCGAGACCGCCCGGATGTCGCGGTCGTTCACCAGGTCGGGCGCGTAGATGTGCTGCGGGGTCTGCTCGGAGTCGAAGAGCCAGCCCATGTGGGCCCACCAGAGGCCCTTGAGCAGCGCCGGGACGCTCTCGCCGTAGCGCCAGGGCGAGTGCGGGTCGCCGTCCTTGTCGGAGAACTTGTGGTGCTTGCGGTGGTCGGCCACCCAGCGCACCACCGGACCCTCGACGGCCAGGCTGCCGGCCACCGCCATCGCGATCTTCAGTGCCCGGCCGGTCTTGAACGAGCGGTGGGTGAAGAAGCGGTGGAAGCCGACCGTGATGCCGTGGCAGGTGGTGAAGTACATGACCGTCGCGATCGCGAGGTCCCGCCAGCCCAGGCCCCAGCCCCAGGCCACCGGCACGGCGGCCAGCAGGGCGAGGAACGGGACGGCGATGAAGAGCCCGAGCGCGACCCGCTCGGCCAGGCCCTGCTTCTCACCGCCCATGGTGGCGGAGACCTCGGAGGCGGGGCGGGCGGTGGAGGGCGGCAGCGCCTGGTCGGCCTGGATCGTCATGGGCTGTCCCTTGAGGGAAGAGAAGGGCCTACGGATGCGTAACCTACGGCATCGTAAGTTGCCGCGCCCGCCAACGGAAGCCAGGCGCGGCGCCGCCGGCGGCGGCCGTCACCCTCGGGATCGGAGGCGATACCCAGCCGGGGGAGGACTCCGGTATGGTCTGATCAGCCATCCGCCGTGGGGTAATCGGCAGCCCGCAGGCCTTTGAAGCCTTGCAGTGTTGGTTCGAATCCAACCGGCGGAGCACTTCGAGCGGCCGGGGCGGTCCGCCCCGGCCGCTCGTCAGGTTGTGCGGTTGTCATCACTTTGTGCGGTTATTCTCTGGACTGGTCATTCGGGTCCGGCCGCGAGCGCGTGATGCGCGGGCGCGCCGACGGACCCGCCCCGCCCGCCGGTCACCCCCCGAGGAGCCTCCCGCGTGAGTGCCAACCCCCTTGCCGCCGTCATCGTGCTCGCCGCTGGTGAGGGCACCCGGATGAAGTCCAAGGCGCTGCCCAAGGTGCTGCACCCGATCTGCGGCCGGAGCCTGCTGGGGCACGCGGTGACCGCGGCCGAGGAGTTGACGCCGCAACACCTGGTGGTGGTGATCGGCCACCTGAAGGACCTGGTGGCGGAGCATCTGGGTGAGGCCCACCCCCGGGCCCGCGCGGTGGTGCAGGAGAAGCAGCACGGCACCGGGCACGCGGCCCGGATCGCGGTGGAGGCGCTGGCCGCCGACGGGATCGCGCTGGACGGCACCGTGGTCGTCACCTACGGGGACGTCCCGCTGCTGTCCGCCGCCACCCTGCGCGAGCTGGCCGAGCGCCACGCCGCGGAGGGCAACGGCGTCACCGTGCTGACCGCCGAGGTCCCGGACCCGACCGGCTACGGCCGGATCGTGCGCGACGGGGTGGGCGGCCCGATCACCGGCATCGTCGAGCACAAGGACGCCGACGCCGCCCAGCGCGCGATCACCGAGATCAACTCCGGCGTCTACGCCTTCGACGGCAAGCTGCTGGCCGACGCGCTGGCCCGGATCGGCACCGACAACGCGCAGGGCGAGGAGTACCTGACCGACACGCTGGAGATCCTGCGCTCGGCCGGGCACCGGGTCGGCACCCTGGTCGCCGCCGACCACCGGGAGATCCTCGGCATCAACGACCGGCTCCAGCTCGCCGAGGCCCGCCGGCTGCTCAACGACCGGCTGCTGGAGGCGGCGATGCGGGCCGGCGTCACCGTGGTCGACCCTGCCAGCACCTGGATCGACGTCGAGGTCGGCTTCGAGCCGGACGCCGTGGTGCTGCCCGGCACCCAGCTGCACGGCGCCACCCACCTGGGCGAGGGCAGCCGGGTCGGCCCGAACTGCACCCTGACCGACGCCGTGGTCGGGGCCGGTGCCACGGTGAGCAACGCGGTGGTCGAGCAGGCCGAGATCGGCGCGGGGGCCAGCGTCGGCCCGTTCGCCTACCTGCGCGGCGGGGTGGTGCTCGGCGCCAAGGGCAAGGTCGGCACCTTCGTCGAGGTCAAGAAGTCCTCGATCGGCGCCGGCGCCAAGGTCCCGCACCTCTCCTACATGGGCGACGCCACCATCGGCGAGGGTGCCAATGTCGGCGCGGCCTGCGTGACCGCCAACTGGGACGGGGTGAACAAGAACCCCACCGTGATCGGCGCGCACGCCCGGGTCGGCACCGACAACATGCTCATCGCTCCGGTCACCGTCGGTGACGGTGCTTACACCGGCGCGGGCTCGGTGATCAGCAAGGACGTGCCCCCGGGCGCGCTCGGCGTGAACCGCGCGCAGCAGCGCAACATCGAGGGCTGGGTGGCGCGTAAGCGCCCCGGCACTGCTTCCGCCGCGGCCGCCGAGGCCGCGCTGGCCGAGGCCGCGCCCGCCGGGACCGACGAGGCCTGAGCCGGCCGGCACCGACCGGAGTGGCGAGCCGCACAGGTCCCGGCCAGGGCGCTTCGCGAACGGACGCGTAACCTGGTGTACATACGTGCGCCGTGGGGCTGTAGCCCGTGCCGAGGCGTACCCAATCCCTCGTCGACCACCGGCCCGGGCGGCTCCTGCCGTCCGGGTGCGGCGCGGCGGGACCATGCGGCAGCAACACGAGGAGACGGTGCAGTGAGCGGGATCACGACGTCGGGTGAGAAGAAACTGAAGCTCTTCTCCGGCCGTGCCCACCCTGAGCTGGCGAAGGAGGTGGCCGCGGCGCTGGGCACCGAGCTCGTCCCGACCAAGGCCCTGGACTTCGCCAATGGCGAGATCTACGTCCGCTTCCTGGAGTCCGCCCGGGGGGCGGACTGTTTTGTGATGCAGAGCCACACGGCTCCGATCAACCAGTGGATCATGGAACAGCTCATCATGATCGACGCGCTGAAGCGGGCCTCCGCCCGGAGCATCACCGCGATCCTGCCCTTCTACGGCTACGCCCGCCAGGACAAGAAGCACCTGGGCCGCGAGCCGATCTCGGCCCGCCTGGTGGCCGACCTGCTGGCCCAGGCCGGCGCCGACCGGATCATGGCCGTGGACCTGCACACCGCGCAGATCCAGGGCTTCTTCTCCGGCCCGGTCGACCACCTCTTCGCGCTGCCGCTGCTCTGCGACTACGTGGGCGAGAAGGTGGACCGCGGCCAGCTGACCATCGTCTCCCCGGACGCGGGCCGGGTGAAGGTCGCCGACCAGTGGTGCGACCGCCTGGACGCCCCGCTGGCGATCATCCACAAGCGCCGCGACATCACCCAGGCCAACACCATCCTCTCCGCCGAGGTGGTCGGTGACGTCAAGGACCGGGTCTGCGTCCTGGTCGACGACATGATCGACACCGCCGGCACCATCTGCGCCGCCGCCGACGCGCTCTTCGACAACGGCGCCGCCGACGTCATCGTGGCCGCCACCCACGGCGTCCTCTCCGGGCCCGCCCGCGACCGGCTGAAGAACTCGCGGGTCAGCGAGTTCGTCTTCACCAACACGCTGCCCTGCCCGGCCGAGCTGCAGATGGACAAGGTCACCACCCTCTCGATCGCCCCCTCGATCGCCGCCGCGATCCGCGAGGTCTTCGAGGAGGGTTCGGTGACCTCGCTCTTCGAGGGCGTGCACTGATCCTGCCTGAGTGACCGTCAGGTCCGATCGGCCCCGTCGCTGCTGAGCGGCGGGGCCGATTTCACGGTTGACGAGTGCTGCGGTTAGACTCGTGAGACTGCTCGGCGAGGGATGTCGCGCGCCCCCGGGGCGCATGCTCCGTGATCGACGCGCGCTGGATCAATTCCGCCGAGCTACCCCATGTACTTGAGGGTGTGGTCTCGGCGGTTTCGCTTGTCGCACCCCTTTCACGCCAGGAGTGCAGCATGTCCGAGATCCGCCTCGCCGCCGAGCCCCGCAACGAGTTCGGCAAGGGTGCCGCCCGTCGCGCCCGCCGCGCCGGCTTCGTCCCCGGTGTCGTCTACGGCCACGGCCACACCCCGGTCCACCTGAACCTGCCCAGCCACGACCTGATGATGGCGCTCAAGACCCCGAACGCCCTGCTGGTCGTCCCGATCGAGGGCAAGGACGAGTTCGTGCTGCCGAAGGCCGTCCAGCGCGAGGCCATCAAGCGCACCATCGAGCACGTCGACCTGCTGCTGGTCAAGCGCGGCGAGAAGGTCAACGTCGAGATCCCGGTGCTCGTCGAGGGCGAGCTCGCCCCCGGCGGCAACCTGCTGGAGCACGTGCTGAACGCGCTGCCGATCGAGGCCGAGGCCACCCACCTGCCCGAGTCCGTCACCGTCTCGGTCGAGGGCCTGGAGGCCGGTGCCGCCATCACCGCCGGCGACATCGCGCTGCCGAAGGGCACCACCCTGGCCGTCGAGGCCGACACCGTCGTGCTGCAGGTCATCGCCGCCCAGGCCGCGCCGGTCGAGGAGGAGGCCGAGACCGAGGCCGCCGAGGCGACCGTCGAGGCCTGAGCCCCGCGCTCGTCCTTTTCTCCGCCGCTGCCCCGGCTCCCCGTGTGGGGGCCGGGGCAGCGGCGCGTCCGCGCGATGATGAGGCTCCAGAGGACTCCGGAGGAGGAGTGCGAGATGAGTGATGAGTACACCGGCCCCTGGCTGGTCGCGGGCCTGGGCAATCCGGGGGAGGGCTACGCCCGCAACCGGCACAACATCGGGTTCATGGTGGTCGACCTGCTGGCCCAGCGGATCGGCGCGAAGTTCAAGGCGCACAAGAGCAGGGCCCAGGTGGCAGAGGGGCGGCTCGCCGGGCAGCGGGTGGTGCTGGCCAAGCCGATGACCTTCATGAACCTCTCCGGCGGCCCGGTCACCGCGCTGCGCGACTTCTACAAGGCCCCCACCGGCGCCCTGGTGGCGGTCCACGACGAGCTGGACATCGACTACGCGACGCTGCGGCTCAAGCTCGGCGGCGGCGACAACGGCCACAACGGGCTCAAGTCGATCACCAAGTCGCTCGGCCCCGACTACCACCGGGTGCGCTGCGGGATCGGCCGCCCGCCGGGCCGGATGGAGGTCGCCGACTTCGTGCTCAAGGACTTCTCGTCCAGCGAGCGCAAGGAGCTGGACTGGTTCGTGGACCGCTCTGCCGACGCGGTCGAAGCGCTGCTGACGGAGGGTCTGGAGCGGGCTCAGGGCACCTACAACACCTGAGCTGCCGTCAAGCCCGGCCCGACGCGTGACGGGCAGGGCAACAGTCGTACAACTCTTCCCCGCAGCACCCGATCCGGGCCCGGTGGCCGGTGGCGGATCGGGTACGGTTCACCCGGACTCGGGAAGATGGGGGCGCTGGTGGGCGCGGGCTTGGGCACGGCACGAGTGGCCGGTGCGTGGATTCTTTCGGCCGTTGCGCTGCTGGGCGGCGCCACCTCGGTCCGGGCCGCCGAGCCCAGTGGCTCGCCCGCCCCCTCGGCGAGCGCGGCCCCCTCGCCGACGCCGGTGCCGAGCAGCTCCGCTTCCGCACCGGAGCCCACCGCCGCCGCTCCCACGCCGACCGCCACGCTCGCGGCCGGCAGCACGAGCCCCTCGCCCAGCGCGAGCCCGAGCCCGGACCCCAGCTGCCCGCCGCTGCCGAGTGCCGGTGGCAGCGCCAGTGCCAGTGCGAGCTCCGGTGCGAGTGCCGGTGCGAGTGCCGCCTCCTCGCCCGGCACGCGCCCCTCGCCCACGGCCACCGAGCTGCCCAGCGGCTGTCCGACACCGACGCCGTCCCCCAGCCCGACGGTCACCCGCACCAGCGCCTCCTCGTACAGCGGGTCGCGCGGCAGCGCCCGGGTCCACCAGGCCAGGCCGGCCCCCGCGCCGACCGCGCTGGACGCCCAGCTGGTCGACGCGCAGCCGCCGACCGCCTCGCCCAGCCCGACCCAGGCGCCCGCGCCGCAGGCGTTCTCCGGCGCCTTCATCTCAACTCTCGGCAGCAACGCCGGGATCCCGGCGGTGGCCGGCGGCGTGGCGGTCGCGGCCGGCGGCGGGGCGCTCTGGCTCAAGCGCCGCCGCGGCGAGAAGCGCGCCTGAGGCACCGGCAGCACGGCGGCGCACAGCACCGGCAGGACGCCCGAGGGGCCCGCTCGCAACCAGGCGAGCGGGCCCCTCGGGCGTCCGGGTCGTGCGACGCGGCGTCAGCCGGTGTTGCGCAGGCCCGCGGCGATGCCGTTGACCGTCAGCAGCAGTGCGCGGGCCCGCAGCGGGTCCTCGGGCCGGCCGGCGGCGACCTCCTCGCGCTGCCGGCGCAGCAGCGCCACCTGCAGGTAGGAGATCGGGTCCAGGTAGGCGTCGCGGACCGTGAAGGTCTGCTTGAGCACCGGGTTGTGCTCCAGCAGTTCGCCCTCGCCGGTCAGCCGCAGCACCTCGCGCAGGGTCAGGTCGTGCTCGGCGGTGATCTGGTCGAAGATGTACTGCAGCTCGCCGGGGACCAGCTGCTCCACGTAGTGGCGGGCGATCCGCAGGTCCGTCTTGGCCAGCGTCATCGCGACGTTGGAGAGGAAGTTGCGGAAGAAGTGCCACTTGCCGTACATCTCCGGCAGCACGTCGCCCAGGCCCGCGGCCCGTGCGGCGGCCAGGCCGGAGCCGACCCCGTACCAGCCCGGGACGATCTGGCGGGACTGGGTCCAGCCGAAGACCCACGGGATGGCCCGCAGGCCGTCCAGGCCGGCGCCCGAGTCGGGGCGGCGGGAGGGGCGGGAGCCCAGGTGCAGCGAGGCGAGCTGGTCGACCGGGGTGGCGGCGAAGAAGTACTTCGGCAGGTCCTCCTGCTCGACCAGGGCCCGGTAGGTGTTGTGCGCGGCCTCGGAGACGCTGTCCATCGCGGCGTCCCAGCGGGCCAGCTCCTCGGGCGCCTGGCGCGGTGAGGTGTGCATCGCGGAGGCGGCCAGCGTGGCGGAGAGGGTGAGCTCCAGGTTCTCCCGGGCCAGTGAGGGCAGCAGGTACTTGTCGGAGATCACCTCGCCCTGCTCGGTCACCTTGATCTCGCCCTCCAGGGTGCCCCAGGGCTGGGCGAGGATCGCCTCGTGCGAGGGGCCGCCGCCGCGGCCCACGGTGCCGCCGCGGCCGTGGAAGAGCCGCAGCCGGATGCCGTAGCGGTGGGCCACGTCGCGCAGCCGGCGCTGCGCCCGGTGGATCTCCCACTGCGAGGTGGTGATGCCGCCGAACTTGGAGGAGTCGGAGTAGCCGAGCATGACCTCCTGGATGTCCCCGCGCAGCGAGACCAGCAGGCGGTAGGAGGGGTCGGAGAGCATCTCCTCCAGGATCCGGTCGGCCTGCTGCAGCTCGTCGGTGGTCTCCAGCAGCGGCACGATGCCGATCCGGGCGACGCCCGCGTGCAGGTCGATCAGGCCGGCCTCGCGGGCCAGCACCGCGGCGGCGAAGACGTCGTCGGCGCCCTGGCACATCGAGATGATGTAGCTCTCGACGATCTCGTCGCCGAACCGCTCGAAGCCCTCGCGGATGGTGGTGAAGACGCCCAGCGTCTTGATGCCCGCGGCGTCCAGCGGCGCCGGGGTGGGGGCCAGCGGGCGGCGCGAGCGCAGCTCCTTGGCGAGCAGCTTCTGGCGGTACTCGCGCGGCATGTCGTTGTACCGCCAGGCCTCCTCGCCCAGCCGGTCGAAGAGCTGGCCGAGCGCGTGGTGGTGGGCCTCGGCGTGCTCGCGCACGTCCATGGTGGCCAGCTGCAGGCCGAAGGCCTCGACGGTGCGGATCGCGCGGGCCAGGCGGCCGTCGGCGATCAGCTCGCCGCGGTGCGAGCGCAGCGACTCCTGGATCAGCTTGAGGTCGGCGACCAGTTCGCGGGTGCCCAGGTAGTCCCGGCCGTCCACGTGCGGGGTGCCGGCGGCCAGCCGCTCGCGGGTGTTCTCCAGCTTGAGCCGCACGCAGGTGGCCTTGAGCCGGTAGGGCTCCTCGGCGTTCATCCGCTTGTACCGCGGGCTCAGTTCGGGCAGCACCTTGAGGTCGGCCTCCAGCGAGGCCAGCAGCTCCTCCGAGGCACCGGCCAGGCGGACCGAGGTGGAGAGCGAGTTGCGCAGGTCGTCGACGGTGTCCAGGGCGTCCTTGATGCCGTACTCGTGCTGCAGGTTGAGCACGTCCCAGGTGACCTGCGGGGTGACGTTGGGGTTGCCGTCCCGGTCGCCGCCGATCCAGGTGCCGAAGGTCAGCGGGCGCACCCCTTCGGGCAGCACGGCGCCGACCCGGGCCAGCTCCTCGTGCAGCTCCTCCAGCACCTCGGGGACGGCCTCGCGGTAGAGCTCGTCCAGGTAGTAGACGGCGTTGCGGGCCTCGTCGGTGGGCTCGGGACGGGCGATCCGCAGCTCGTCGGTCTGCCAGAGCAGGTCGATCACCTCGGCGAGCCGGCGGTCGGCCGAGCGCTTGGCGGAGGAGTGGCGCACCGGGTCGCTGGTCGACAGGCCCGAGGCCACGTGCTCGCGGTGGACGCGCTCCAGCAGCTCGCCGATCCGGCGCAGCTTGTTCAGCACGCTGCGGCGGGCCGCCTCGGTGGGGTGCGCGGTGAAGACCGGGCGGACCGCCAGGTTGGCCAGCGTGTCGGCCAGGTGCTTGGGGTCGGCGTCGGCCAACTGGTCGGCGGTCTGCGCCAGCAGCGAGCCCTCGCGGGCCCGGCGGGCGGCGAACTCGCGGCCGCGGTGCACCTGCTCGGTGACGTTGGCCAGGTGGAAGTAGGTGGAGAAGGCCCGAACCAGCTTGGCCGCGGTCTCCAGGTCGATGTTGGCGAGCAGTTCCGCGGTGGCCTCGCCGTCGGTGCGGCTCAGCAGCCGGACCTGCTCGACCAGGCCGAGCACCTCCGCGCCCTCCTGGCGCACCAGGGTCTCACCGAGCAGGTCGCCGAGGCGGCGGATGTCGGCGCGCAGGGCGGCGTTGTCGGCCGCCGGGTCGAGGGGCGGCAGGTCGGCGGCCGCCCGCTCGACGGCCGCGGCACCGGTGGCCGCGTCATCGGTGGTCAGCGGGCTCGACGGGTCAGCACTCGGGTGGTCGGCCGAGGTGGGGACCGGAGCGGTCACGGCTGGCTCCCTGGGGTGGTGGGGTGGGCGACGGCGGACCGCGCTGTCCGACCGGACCAGCATAGGTGGCACCCCTTGCCCCTCGGTTGAGCCGGTCGCATGCCGGACAGCGCGGCGCGGCCGCGGCGGTTGCCGCGCTGATCAGGTGGCCCGGACCGGGCGACCGGTAGGCGACCGGTCGGCGGGAGACCGGCGGGAGACCGGCGGGAGACCGGCCCTGGTGGCCGGCCTCGGTGGCGAGGACCGGTGGATGAGATCGCGCTGAAACCCGGATGAGAAGTCGGTGGGGCAGCCGGGTGCGCCTCGCTTAGGCTGTCGCCCATGAGCTTGTCGCCTGGGGAGGGCGCGTACGACCGCGGCTGGTGGTGGTGGGAGCGGCGGCGCAGCGCGCTCCTGGACGCGTTGCTGGCCGCGCTGGCCGCGTTGGAGTGCGCGGCCGGCGGCTACAGCCTGGCCGGTGACCGGTTGCACCTGGGCACCGCGGCGACCGTGGCGGCCGCCGTCATCGGCGCGCTGAGCGGGGCCACCCTGCTGCTGCGCCGCCGCTGGCCGGCGCTGCCGGTGCTGGTCTCGATGATCCTGGTCCCCGGTCTGTTCGGGATCGTGCTGCTGGTGGTGGCGCTCTACACCCTCACCGCGACCTGGGCCTGGCCGCAGGGGCGGCGGCGGGTGGTGGCGCTCTCCGCGGTGGTCTTCGTGGAGACGCTGGGGATGGTGCTCTTCTCGCTGCTCACCACCAAGCCGCAGCCCGGCGAGCAGTTGCCGGCCACCTGGGTCTTCGTGCTGCTCTCGGTGCTGGTCGCGGTCGGGCTGACCGTGCCGCCGGTGGTCACCGGCCTCTACATCGGTGCCAAGCGGCGGCTGGTCGAGTCGCTCAAGGACCGGGCGCACGGCCTGGAGGCCGAGCTGGACCTGCTGGCCGAGCGGGCCAGGGAGCGGGCCAGCCGGGCCCGGCTGGAGGAGCGCACCCGGATCGCCCGGGAGATGCACGACGTGGTCGCGCACCGGGTCAGCCTGATGGTGGTGCACGCGGGGGCGCTGGAGCGGATCGTGGCCCGCGACCCGGTCAAGGCGGCGCAGAGCGCCAAGCTGATGGCCGACACCGGGCGGCAGGCGCTGGACGAGCTGCGCGAGATCCTCGGTGTGCTGCGGATGAACGAGGAGCCGGCGGCCGAGAGCGTCTGCGGGCTGACCGATCTGGAGCGGCTGGTCGGCCAGTCCACGGCGGCCGGGATGCAGGTGACCCTGACCGTCAGCGGTGCCCGGCTGCCCTACCGGGGCGAGGCCGAGCAGACCGCCTACCGGGTGGTCCAGGAGGGGTTGACCAACGCGCACAAGCACGCCGGCGGCGCGCGGGTCTCGGTGCTGGTGGCCTACGTGCCCAACGGGGTGCGGGTCGCGGTGGTGAACGAGAGCCCGGTCGGTGGCGAGCAGGTCAAACTGCCCAGCGGCGGCAACGGGCTGGTCGGCATGGAGGAGCGGGTCCGGGCGCTGGGCGGCAACTTCCGGGCCGGGCCGGAGCGGGACGGCGGCTTCCGGGTCGAGGCGCTGCTGCCCTCCCGGTTGGCCGAGCGGGCGGATCCGCTGCACTGACGCCTCGGGCGGGACGAGGCGTGGCGTCGTCGGTGTGGTGTGGTGTGGCTCGGCGTGGTGGCGGGGTCAGCCGGGGTCGGCGGCGGTGCGCAGGCGCTCCGGGCGGGTGCCCAGGACCAGGGTGGCGACCGCGTGGTCCAGGTCGGGACCCAGGTACCACTCGCCGGTGTGGTCCAGGCTGTAGACCCGGCCCTCCTCGTCGATCGCCAGCAGCGCCTGGCCGTAGCGCTCCTCGCCCAGCGGGGCCACCCGGCTGCCGAGCGCGCGCGACAGGTCGGCCAGGGTGCGCGACAGGTGCAGGCCGCAGAGCGGGTCGAGCAGGAAAGGAGTGCGGGCCACCTCGCGGCCGGCGCCGGACAGGTCGAAGGAGAGGCCGCCGAACTCGGCCCAGGCCTCGATCGCGGCCGGGAAGACCGCGTGCGGGACCGTGTCCAGATCGTGCCGGTCGTGCCGGGCGAGCAGCTCGTCGGCCCACCCCTCGGCGCGCGGGAGCTCCCAGCGGCCCGGGTGCCAGCCGGCCTGCTTGAGGGCGGCGGCGACGTCGGCGGGGAAGCGGGGCTGCGTGCGGACCGGGCCTGGGGCCGGCGGGCTGAGCGGATTCAGGGGGTGCTCCGGGCTCGGGGGACAGGGACCTGAGGCCGGGTCAGGCCTCGGCTCGGGGTCCGATCGCGACGCTCTGCACGGTGAAGTGCTCCAGCAGCGGTGCGCAGGAGCGGCACGGCGGGGCGTGGGTGCCGTGGGCCGGGTCGTCCTGCTCGCGGATCCGCACCGTGGTCAGTTTGGCGCCCTTGAGCGCCTTGCGGGCGTCGTGCAGGCTCAGCGGCTTCTTGGCGGCGCGCTTGGAGCGGCCGCCGTCCACCGTGCTGAGGTACTTGGAGAGCAGCACGGCCTCCGGGCAGCGACCGGTGAACCGCTCCCGGTGCTCCACCGGCAGCCGGGTCAGGAACTCGCCGACCAGTGGGTGCAGCTCGGGCGCCTGGTCGGCCTTGCGCCCGGCCAGGGTGTGCACCTCGCCGCCGCGCAGCGAGAGGGCGGCGGCGACGGCGGGCAGCAGGCTGTCCCGGTCGTGGCGCAGCAGCGGCGCGGCCGGTGCGCTGTCACCCACGGCTGCTCCTCTCCGTCCGGTCGGGCGCGCTCCGATGGGTCGGGGCGCGCTCGGGGCCAGCCTGCCAAACGTCTCGGACAGTGGATCACCCGGGGGTACGGCAGGTGTCCTGACGGGCCGTCGGGCACACGGATCATTCACAAATCAGGGTGGCGGCTCCGGTTCGTCCCGGGGGGCCGGGCCAGGGGGACCACCCGAAGGCCCGACCCCATACCCTGGTGGCTAGCTACATCGGCTTCAGCAGGGGGCACCCAGATGACGACAGGTCGGCCCGGCGCCGCCGCCGCCGCGCCCAACGCGGCCTACGCGGGTCAGGTGGTCCACTTTCCCGACCCGGTGCGCGCCGCCAAGTACCCCGAGGGGGTGCGGGTGGACGCCCAGGGCTACCCGGACTTCGGTCCGTACGCCAAGGCCGCGGCCGAGGTGGCCGACCCGCCCGAGGGTTTCGGTGTGGACGAGCTGCGGCTGACCGACTACGTCTCGGCCAACGCCGCGCTCTTCAGCCAGGGCCATGAGCTGTGGGCCGACCAGGAGGCCGCCGTGGCGACCCCGGTGGGCTGGACCTGGCACCACGCGGTCGGCCGCGCGGCGCCCGGCTGGCGGCGGATGGAACTGGTGCCGGTCGAGGTCAAGGCGCTGCTGCGGCACCACGGCGGACTGGCCACCTCGCCCGCCGACCACTCCCGGCGCGGCACCCGGCCGCTGCAGGAGAGCAAGGCCGTGCACCTCTCGCTCGCCAAGGACGGCGACACGCCGCTGAGCGTCAGCGAGGACCTGCTGCAGGCCGCCGAGGAGAAGCTCGGCTACCGGCTGCCCGGCCCGTACCGGAGCTTCCTCAAGCTGGCCGGCGGGCGCGCCCCGGTGGGTGTGGCCCTGGACACCGAGCTCGGGCTGCTGCTCGACCAGCCGTTCCTGACCCTCGGCGAGGAGTACGGGATCGATGACCTGGTCTATGCCAACAAGTGCCTGCGTGACCATCTGACCAAGGACTACCTGGGCATCGCCTACGCCCAGGGCGGCATCCTCGCGCTCAAGGTGCGCGGCGACGAGCTGGGCTCGGTCTGGTTCTGCCTCTACGACGACGCCCGGGACACCGGCGCGGCGGAGGAGCCGGCCGAGCGGGTGCGGCGGCTGCTGCTGCGCTGCGGCGACACGTTCGACGACTTCCTGCTCCGGCTGGCCGGCAGCCCGCCCGAGCTGGAGACGGTGGCCGAGCTGATGGTGGACGGCGGGTTCGCCCGCGCGGTGCCGGCGCCGTGAGGCGCGCGGCGGGCGGTAGCGGCAGGGGGACGACAGCGGTGGTGGACAAGGCGGAGGCGGTCCCGGCATGGCGATGACGTACGCGCAGGCGCAGGACCTGGCGACGGAGTGGATCAACGGCGGGGTGCCGCACTACCAGCAGCGCGAGGTGCGGGTGCGGGAGTTCGACCTCGGCTTCGTCTGCTGGGCGGAGGACCGCGACGGCGGGCCCTCCTCGGACGGCGGGGCGGTCAAGCTGGTGATCGCCCGGGACACCGGGGCGAGCACGCTCTGGCCCGCGCTGCCGGTCAACGAGGTGGTGCGGCGCTACGAGGAGGCGTACGGCCGACCGGTCGGCGCGACCCCCTCCGGGCTGGCCAGGCAGCTGCCAGGACCGATCGAGGCGACCTCCTTCCTGCTCAGCCCGCCGCAGTGGGTGCTGGACGCCGGCTCGGCCGCGCTCGCGGCCGAGGCCGAGCAGTTCGGCGGGACGCCGGCCGCCGAGCCGGTCCTGACCTCTGCTCCGGCACCGACTCCGGCCCCGGCCGAGCCCGTGCTGCCCGAGCCCGTGCTGCCCGAGCCCGCCCGGCTGACCGCCCCGCCGGTCTCCGACCGGCCGGCCGGCGACGCGCCGACCATGCTGGCCCCGCCGCCCAGCTGGGAGCTGGCCGAGCACGGTGAGGAGGGGCCGCTCGCCCCGCGGACCCCGCCGGAGGCGATGACGGTCCGGATGCCACCGCCCGCCGCTGGGACAGCGGCGGCACCGGCACCGGTCCCGGCCCCGGCGCTCACGCCCGAGCCGCCCGCCGTGCCGCTCCCGCCCGCCGTCCCGGCCGCGCCGCAGGTGCCGACCGCGCCCGCTCCCGCCACGCCGGTGGGCGGGTACGCCCCGACCATGCTCGCCACCGACGGCCCGCCCGGGCTGCTGGGCCTGCCCGGTGCCCCCGGCCCTGGTCCCGCGCCCGTTCCCGCGCCGGCTCCGGTGCCGCCCGCCGCGCCGTCGATCGACTACGCGCCGACCATGCTGGCCGGCGACGGCCCGCCCGGACTGATGGGCCTGCCCGGTGCCCCCGGCACCGCCGGGGCGCCGCTGCCGCCCGCCACGGGTGGCCGCGGCGGGGCGAGCGTGCCGCCGCCTCCGCCGCCGGCCGCGCTGCGTGGCGCGGCCCAGTCCGGCGCGCCCGCGTCGCCGCCCGCCGCGCCCGCCGCCGGCCGTGGCGCCGGGAGCGCGCCGCCCCCGCCCCCGCCCGGCGGCCTGCTGCACGCGGGCGGCGGCGAGCCGTCCGCCCACCCGGGCGGTCGCGGTGCGGGCAGCGTCCCGCCGCCTCCGCCGCCGGCCGGTCTGCGCGCCGCACCGGGCACGCCCGCCGCGCCCGGTGCCCCCGGCGCGGCCGACCTCGCCGATGCCGCGACCAGCAAGGCGTCCCCGCCGCCGCGTCCCGGCTCGACCGGCGGCGCGCAGGCCGCCGGGGTCGCGCAGGCGGCGACCCAGCTGGCCTCGGCCGTCCCCGACAGCGGCCTCGGCTTCCCCGGCCCGTCGGCCCCCGCCGCCGTGCCCGGCGCCGCGGCGCCGGTGCCCGGGCTGCCGCCGCAGGGCGCGCCGGTCCCGCCCGGCGTGCCCATGGTGGGCCCCGGCTACCTGGCCGTGCTCAGCTACCGGGCACCCGACGGCTCCGAGCAGAAGGTGATGCAGCGCAGCGAGCCCGGCACGCCGCACCCGGAGTGGAAGATCCTCCAGGAGCTGCGCCGCCTCGGCGTGCCCGCCGAGCAGGTGCTCGAACTGCACACCGAGCTGGAGTCCTGCGACCTGCCCGGGGGCTACTGCTCCCGGCTGGTCGCCACCTCCTGGCCGAACGTGCGGATCACCCACAGCGCCGCCTACGGCCGCGACCACCAGAGCCGCCAGGCCGGCATGGCCAACCTGCTGAACCACCTGGACGAGCTGCACCAGCTGGCGGCCGGCCCGCGCCGCCAGCGCCCGGTCAGGGTGCCGCTGCCCGTGCCCGGGACGGTCCCGCCGCGTCCGCCGGTGCCGCCGCAGCAGCTGGCCGCGGAGCTCGGGCAGTTCTTCGGCCAGGGCGTCTTCCGCTACGAGCAGCGGGCCGTGTCCCGGGCCGGGGTGCCCGAGGCGGTCGCGCAGACCCTGGTCTGGGCCGGTCTGCCGACCAACTTCGGGCCGTTCTTCTGGGCGCACACGCCCGAGAACCGGCCGATCCCGACCCTGGCCGAACTGGCCGCCGAGCGGGGCCGCCCGGCCGCCCCGGACGCGGGCGGCTACCTGGTGCTCGGCAACGACTACGGGCGGCAGCTCTGTGTGCAGTACGGCACAGCCGCCGTGGTGGCGGTGGACCTGGAGGGAACCACCGAGGCCCCGCGCTTCGTCAACAGCGGTGTGCCGGAATTCGTCCGGTCGCTCGCACTGCTCGGTCGGATGTGGCCGCTGCGCTACGGTCTGACCCCGGATCAGGCCGGGCGCTGGACCGCCGACTTCCAGGCCGAGCTGGCCGCGCTGGACCCGGCGGCCCTCCAGGCGCCGGACACCTGGTGGGCGGTCCTCCTGGAGCAGTTCTGGGACGGCCTGCTCTAGCCGCCCGGCGGCTGGGGCCGGGGCGGCACCGAGAGGTGCGGCCCCGGCCGGCAGTGTCGCTTCCTTGGGCTTTCTGAATGATCTGCGCAAAATAGGTCAAGAAGACCACTGGTACCCGAGCACACGACCGAGCCCAGCCTGGCACCGCGCCCTGCCGGCCACTGAGGGGAAGACAGTAGATGAGCGACGCCATCCCGTCGTACGGCTTCACCGCTGCCCGGAAGGGCTACGCGCCCGAACAGGTCGATCGCGCGCTGGCCGCCCTGACCGGCCAGCGCGACCACGCATGGCACCGGCTGAGCCAGCTCGGCGCCCAGATCCGCGAGCTGGAGACGGCGCTGGCCGCCGCCAGGGAGGCCGCCGCCCAGGCGCCCGAGCCGGACTACACCACGCTCAGCGAGCAGGCCGGCGACCTGATGGCGATCGCCGAGAACGAGGCCCGGCAGATCCGCGAGAAGTCGGAGCGGTCCGCCGAGGACACCCGCGACGGCGCCGCCGAGGCCGGCCGGCGCCTGCAGGCCGAGGCCGCCGCCTTCGCCACCGCCACCCGCGAGGACGCCGACCAGTCCGCCCGCCGCACCGACGAGCGCACCCGGGCCGAGGCCGAGAAGCTGCGCGCCGAGGCCGATCAGGACGCCCGCACCATCCGCGACACGGCCACCGCCGACGCCGCCCGGCTGCGGGTGGAGGCGGCCGAGGCCGGCGAGCGCGCCGAGACCAGGCTGGCCGAGCTGCGCCGCGACGCCGACGAGCGGTTCGCCGCCGAGGACGCCGCTGCCGCCGCCGAGGACGCCAAGGTCTCGCTGGCCGCCGAGCGCCGCCTCAAGGAGGCCGAGCAGCACCGGGAGTCCGTGCTCGGCCTGATCAAGCAGACCGACACCGACGCGCAGGCCAAGGCCGACCAGCTGATCGAGACCGCCCGCCGGGAGGCGGAGCGCACCAACGTGGCCACCGCGGCCGAGCGCGCGGAGTTCGACAAGCGGCTCGAAACGGTGCAGACGCACCTGGACCACATCAAGGGCACGCTCGCCTCGCTCACCGGCAAGGCGGTCGGCATGATCGAGCCGGGCGAGTTCGCCGCCGGTGCCGCCGCGCGGGCCGCTGCCGCGGGCGCCGACCCGGAGGCGGACACCGGCGAGGTCCCGCTGCCGGCCGTGCCGCCCGCCGCCGCACCGGCGGCGCCGGCCGGGTCGCCCGCCACGCAGGCCGGCGGCGCCGACGCGCCAACGACCGTGCTGCGGCTGCCCGCCGAACTGCTGGAGGCGACGGCCGTCACCCCGCAGCCGCAGCCCGCCGCCGTCGACCCGCGCAGCGCGCTGCACGCCGCGGGTGCCGCCCGGCCGCCGCTCCCGCCCCGTCCGGCCACCCCGCCGCCGGCCGCCCGCGCGGCGGCTCCGGCGGAGCCGACCGACCCGGCGGCCGAGACCGCCGTCATGCCCCGCTTCGAGGCCGCGCCGGGCGGCGGAGCGGGTGCGGTCGCAGCCGCCGCGAACCCCGCGAGCGCCGCGGGCAACGACGAGACCGCGATCATCCCGAAGATCGTGATCATCGACGACGGGACGGCCCTGGACAGCCTGCCCAACACGGTGGGCCGCCGGCGCAGCTGAGCGGCCCCGGCCCCGCCGCGCCTACAGCACCTCGACCGTCGCCCCGCTCAGCCGGCGGCGGCAGTCGAGGACGTAGCGGGCGTGGGCGCCGATGGCGGGGTAGTCGAAGTCGTCGTGGTCGGCGAGCAGCACCACCGCGTCGGCCGCGGCCAGCTCCTGGGGGGTCGCGGTGACCCGGACCACCCGGGAGAAGGGGCCGCGCTGACCGGGGACGGCCGGGTCGCCGACGTGCACGCCGGTAACCACGTGCGGGTCGGCGGCGCGGACCTCGGCCCCCATCCGGGTGAGCAGCTCGGCGACCCGGGCGGCCGGCGTCTCCCGGGCGTCGCCGGTGTTCTTCTTGTAGGCCAGGCCCAGCAGCAGGATCCGGGAGCCGTTCACCGACCGCTTGCGCTCGTTGAGGCCCTCGGCGAGGCGGCGGACCACGTAGTCGGGCATGTGGCTGTTGACGTCGTTGGCCAGCTCGACGAAGCGGAAGGAGTGGCCGAGCGCGCGCTCCACCCGCCAGGAGAGGTAGGAGGGGTCGATCGGCAGGCAGTGCCCGCCGACGCCCGGGCCCGGGTTGAAGCGCAGGAAGCCGAAGGGCTTGGTGGCGGCGGCATCGATCGCCTCCCAGACGTCGATCCCGAGGTCGTGGGCGAACATCGCCAGCTCGTTCACCAGCGCGATGTTGACGTGCCGGAAGGTGTTCTCCAGCAGCTTGGTCAGCTCGGCCTCCTTGCAGGAGGAGACCGGCACCGTGCGCTCCACCAGCTGCCGGTAGAAGTCGTCCACCGCGCGCAGTGCCTCGGCGCCCAGACCGGAGACCACCTTGGGGGTGTTCTCCAGCCGCCAGAGCGGGTTGCCCGGGTCGATCCGTTCGGGGCTGTAGCCGACCTGGAAGTCCAGGCCCGCGCTCAGCCCCGAGCCCTTCTCCAGCAGCGGGGTGAGCAGCTCCTCGGTGGTGCCCGGGTAGGTGGTGGACTCCAGGACCACCGTGGCGCCCGGGCGCAGGTGGCCGGCCAGCAGCTTCGCCGAGGACTCGATGTAGGAGAGGTCGGGCGCCCCGTCGCGCAGCGGGGTCGGCACGGTGATCACCGCGAAGTCGAAGCCCGCCACCGCCCGCGGGTCGGCGGAGGGGCGGTAGGCGCCGGTGGCCAGCAGCGGTCGCAGCCGCTCGGCCGGGATGTCCTCGACGTAGGACTCGCCGCGGGCCAGCCGTTCGATCCGGCGCGGGTCGATGTCGTAGCCGACCACCTGGTGGCCGACCTCGGCGGCGCGCACCGCCAGTGGCAGTCCGACGTAGCCCTGGCCGGCGATGAGGACGCGCATGACGGGCAAAACCCCCTGGGCAGGCCGAATGTGACGGTCTGCTCAGCCGCCGGGACCCAGCGTAGTGGTCGGGGTGCGGCGCGATCGGCAGCGACACGATCGGCCCAGTGGGGCGGGTGGGCGAAGGGCCCCGCGGCGGCGGGCAGGGCCGGCTCGGCGGGCCGGCGGTCGCCGCGGTGCGGGGCCAGGACCCGTGGCGCCCTCCAGGAAAGGGCGCCACGACTCCCGACGATCGGGCGGGCGCCCCCACCCAGGGTCGCCCGGCCTCGCACCCCGACCCCCATCGGAATGCGTTCGGCCCACCACGTCCATCCCCCACGGTTGGAGCGGCGGGCACGAGAACCATCCTGCGCGCCCTCCATGGACTCCCAGTGACAGGAGTGTGTCCACTTCTTGACAATCGACCGCTGGGTCCGAACGGCAGGTCATCGGTGCCGCGGCCGGGCATGTGCATGGCCGCGCCTGCCCGGCGCGCTCTCCACCGCGCGGCGTACCCTGGGAGCTTGACCCGGCCCCCGCCACACGCGTGCCGGGCCCATCAAGCTGCCCGGCGGCAGGATCGTTCGCCACCGGGCGCTCCGCCTGGACGCAACGGGACGAAGAGACTCCATGAGCCTGATCGGTTTGCTCGATGTCGTGGCCCGCGACGCCGCCCTCGCCGAGGCGATCGAGGCGGCGGCCGGCGGCCACCGCCCCCATCTCGACCTGATCGGTCCGCCCGCGGCCCGGCCCTTCGTGATCGCCGCGCTGGCCCGCTCGCTGGCCGCGGGGGCCGGCGAGCGCGGGCGCCCGGTGCTCGCGGTGACCGCCACCGGGCGGGAGGCCGAGGACCTGGCCGCCAGCCTGCGCTCGCTGCTGCCGCCGGACGCCGTCGCTGAGTTCCCGGCCTGGGAGACGCTGCCGCACGAGCGGCTCTCGCCGCGCTCGGACACGGTGGGCCGCCGCCTCGCGGTGCTGCGCCGGATCGTCCACCCGCGTGATGGGGGCACCTCCCAGCCGGAGGCCGGGGGAGACGCGGTGGCCGGGCCGGTGCAGGTGGTGGTGGCCCCCGTCCGCTCGGTGCTGCAGCCGCAGGTCAAGGGGTTGGCCGAGCTGGAGCCGGTGGCACTGCGGCACCGGGACACGGCGGACCTGGCGGACATCGCCGCGCGGCTGTCCGCCGCCGCCTACGCCCGGGTCGAACTGGTCGAGAAGCGCGGCGAGTTCGCGGTGCGCGGCGGCATCCTGGACGTCTTCCCGCCGACCGAGGAGCACCCGCTGCGGGTGGAGTTCTGGGGCGACGAGGTCGAGGAGGTCCGCTACTTCAAGGTGGCCGACCAGCGCTCGCTGGAGATCGCCGAGCACGGCCTGTGGGCGCCGCCCTGCCGCGAGCTGCTGCTGACCGATCAGGTCCGGGCCAGGGCGGCCGAGTTGGCCCTCGCCCACCCCGAACTGGCCGAGATCCTGGACAAGATCGCCGAGGGGATCGCGGTCGAGGGCATGGAGTCGCTGGCCCCGGTGCTGGTGGACGACATGGAGCTGCTGGTCGACGTGCTGCCGGCCGGCTCGGTCGCCGTGCTCTGCGACCCGGAGCGGATCCGCACCCGGGCCGCCGATCTGGTGGCCACCAGCCAGGAGTTCCTGCACGCCTCCTGGGTGGCCGCGGCCGCCGGCGGTGAGCGGCCGATCGACGTCGAGCAGATCGACGTCTCGGCCGCCTCGCTGCGCTCGCTGGCCGAGGTCCGCGAGCACGCCGCCGCGATCGGCCTCTCCTGGTGGTCGGTCAGCCCGTTCGCGAGCACCGACGCCGACCTCGGCCCGGTGCCGGACGGCAGCGCTGCCGCCGGCCTGCCCGGCGGCAGCGACACGCTGACCCTGGGCATGCGCGCCGTGGAGGCCTACCGCGGCGACACCGCGCGGGCGATCGCCGACGCCAAGGAGCGGCTGGCCGCCGACTGGCGGGTGGTCATGGTGACGGAGGGCCAGGGCCCGGCCTCCCGGCTGGCCGAGGTGCTCGGCAACGAGGGGATCGCGGCCCGGCTGCTGCCCGACCTGGTCGATGCGCCCACCCGGGACGTCGTCCACGTCTCCTGCGGCTCGATCGAGCACGGCTTCGTCGACGAGGCGCTCAGGCTCACGGTGATCACCGAGACCGACCTGTCCGGCCAGCGCTCCTCCACCAAGGACATGCGCCGGATGCCGTCGCGGCGCCGCAACGCGATCGACCCGCTGGCGCTGGCGGCCGGCGACTACGTGGTGCACGAGGCGCACGGGGTGGGCCGCTACGTGGAGATGGTGCAGCGCACCGTGCAGGGCGCCACCCGCGAGTACCTGGTGCTGGAGTACGCGCCGGCCAAGCGCGGCCACCCCGGCGACCGGCTCTTCGTGCCGACCGACCAGCTCGACCAGGTGACCAAGTACGTCGGCGGCGAGGCCCCGACCCTGCACCGGCTCGGCGGCGCCGACTGGGCCAAGACCAAGCAGCGGGCCAAGAAGGCGGTCAAGGAGATCGCCGCCGACCTGATCAAGCTCTACTCGGCCCGGATGGCGGCCCCCGGGCACACCTTCGGCCCGGACACCCCCTGGCAGCGCGAGCTGGAGGACGCCTTCCCGTACGCGGAGACGCCCGACCAGCTGACCACCATCGCCGAGGTGAAGTCCGACATGGAGAAGTCGGTCCCGATGGACCGGCTGATCTGCGGCGACGTCGGCTACGGGAAGACCGAGATCGCCGTGCGTGCGGCGTTCAAGGCGGTGCAGGACGGCAAGCAGGTGGCGGTGCTGGTACCGACCACGCTGCTGGTGCAGCAGCACTTCTCCACCTTCGCCGAGCGGTACGCCAACTTCCCCGTGGTGGTGAAGGCGCTCTCCCGGTTCCAGAGCGACTCCGAGGCCAAGGCCGTGCTGGAGGGCCTGCGGGACGGCTCGGTGGACGTGGTGATCGGCACCCACCGGCTCTTCGCCGCCGAGACGCGGTTCAAGGACCTCGGCCTGGTGATCGTGGACGAGGAGCAGCGCTTCGGCGTCGAGCACAAGGAGCAGCTCAAGAAGCTGCGGGCCAACGTCGACGTGCTGACCATGTCGGCGACCCCGATCCCGCGCACCCTGGAGATGGCGGTCACCGGCATCCGCGAGATGTCCACCATCACCACCCCGCCGGAGGAGCGGCACCCGGTGCTGACCTTCGTCGGGCCGTACGACGAGAAGCAGATCTCGGCGGCGATCCGGCGTGAACTGCTGCGCGAGGGCCAGGTCTTCTACATCCACAACCGGGTCGAGTCGATCGACAAGGCGGCCGCCCGGCTGAAGGACCTGGTGCCCGAGGCCCGGGTGGCCACCGCGCACGGGCAGATGGGGGAGACGGCGCTGGAGAAGGTGGTGGTCGACTTCTGGGAGAAGGAGTTCGACGTGCTGGTCTCCACCACGATCGTGGAGTCGGGCATCGACATCTCCAACGCCAACACCCTGATCGTGGAGCGCGGCGACACCTTCGGCCTCTCCCAACTGCACCAGCTGCGCGGCCGGGTGGGCCGCGGGCGCGAGCGCGGCTACGCGTACATGCTCTACCCGCCGGAGAGGCCGCTCACCGAGACGGCGCACGAGCGGCTGGCCACCATCGCCCAGCACACCGAGATGGGCGCGGGCATGTACGTGGCGATGAAGGACCTGGAGATCCGCGGCGCGGGCAACCTGCTCGGCGGCGAGCAGTCCGGGCACATCGCGGGCGTGGGCTTCGACCTCTACATGCGGATGGTCGGCGAGGCGGTGGCCGAGTTCCGCGGGTCGCTGGCCGGTGGCGGCGGCGAGGTGGAGGAGGAGCCGCTGGAGGTGAAGATCGAGCTGCCGGTGGACGCCCACGTGCCGCACGACTACGCCCCCGGCGAGCGGCTGCGGCTGCAGGCCTACCGCTCGATCGCGGCGGTCAACTCCGAGGCCGACATCGAGCAGGTGCGGGCCGAACTGGGCGACCGCTACGGCAAGCTGCCCGATCCGGTGGAGAACCTGCTGCTGGTCGCGGCGCTGCGGCTGTTCGCGCGGCGCTGCGGGGTCGCGGACATCACCCTGCAGGGCGCCAACGTGCGCTTCGGTCCGGTCGAGCTGCGCGAGTCGCAGTCCCTGCGGCTGAACCGGCTCTACCCGCGCAGCCAGGTCAAGGCGGCCGCCCAGCAGGTGCTGGTGCCGCGGCCGACCACGGCGCGGATCGGCGGCAAGCCGGTGGTCGGGCGGGAGCTGCTGACATGGTGCGGCACTTTCCTGAGCACGATGTTCGAGGAGTTGGCGGCCGGCCGGAAGTAGCGGTGCCGGGCCGCGGCCCGGGTTGATCCAGGCGGCGGGTGGCCTCGGGCCACCCGCCGCTCACTCTTTTCGGCCGGCGCCGGCGCCCTGGCCGCAGCTTCCGGGCCGCTGGCGCTCGGGCCGGTCGGGGCTCGGGCCGCTGGCGCTCGGGCCGGTCGGTGCTCGGGCCGCTGGTGCTCGGGCCGCTGGTGCTCGGGTCGCCGCACCCGCTCAGCCGAGGTTCCACTGACCGGTCTGGTCGGCGAAGCCGCTGTCCAGGGTGAACTGGGCCTTGACGATCTTGGCGTCGGCGGGGACCTCGAAGGTGATGAAGCCGAGCGCGGTGTCGCCGGGCGCGTTGTTCACCGGGCTGGCGAAGCTCTGGCCGGCGGTGGTGTCGGCGACCACCGAGGTGTAGGACTGGCCCTTGTCGTCCGCCACGGTGGCGCCGTTCTCCGGCGAGTCGCTGTAGGCGGCGGTCCCGGTGTTCTTGAGCCGGAACTGCACCGCGATCCAGCGCTTGCCATCGGCGGGCTTGCCGAAGCCGTCGGGGGTGCTCTGCGCGTTGTCGACGACCTTGACCACCGTCACGTCGTCGGCGGAGCCCTGGTCCTGCCCCTTGAGCGCGATGGTGTCGCCGACCTTGGCGACGCTCGGGGCCTTGCCGGTGGATGCCGCGCCGCCCGTGCCGCCCGCTGCCTGGCCGCCCGCTGCCTGGCCGCTCGGGGCGGCCGCCGCGGTGGACTTCTTCGGCGTGGTGGAGACCGAGTTGGTGCTGGTCGGCCCGCAGGCGGTGGTGGCGAGGGCGAGCAGGGCGCCGCCGGCCAGCAGGGCGACGGAGGTGGAGCGGCGACGGGCGGTGGCGGTGCTGCGCATGGCGGGTTCCTCTGTTCGGCGCGGTGTTCGACGCGGGTTTCGTGCGGTTCTCCGGTGCTCGCCCCGTTCGGCGATGGCTCCATCAGAGCAGATCACTGTGAACAGCGTCAACAGGGAAATCGATAAGACCCATGTTCACGCGTGAACAGGGGTCTCGTGCTCGGCTGGCTATGCTGGGTGGTCACAGCCGCCGTCCGTTGAGGAGCCGCCATGCCGCCGAGCCCCGAGGTGACCGCCGTCGAGATCGCCCGACTGGCCGGGGTCGGCCGGGCGGCGGTGAGCAACTGGCGCAAGCGGCACGCCGACTTCCCGCAGCCCGTCGGCGGCAGCGAGGCCAGCCCCGCCTTCGCGCTCGCCCAGGTCGAGGAGTGGCTGCGCCGCCAGGGCAAGATCGCCGAACTGCCGCCGCTGGAGCGCTGCCGGCGCCAGCTGGACGCGCTGCGCGACCCGGCCGGGCACCCGGGCGCCCCGCTGCTGCTCGCCGGCGCCTTCCTGCTGCTGCTGCACCGCGCCCCGGAGCGCTGGACGGAGCCGGCCGGCCGGCCGGACACCCGGCTCGCCCTCGCGCTGCCGCGCGCGGTGACCGAGGTGCTCCACGCGGCGCTCGGCACCGCGCTCGACGAGGCCCTCGGCGCCGGTGCGGGCGGCGGCGCGGGCAGTGCTGCCGGCAGTGGTGCCGGCAGCGGTGCGGACCCGGGCGCGCCGGGGCTGCCCACCCTCTACGGCAGCACCCAGCTCGACCTCTGCCGGATGCTCGCCCGGCTCGCCGAGGAGCAGCCACCCGCCGCCGTGTACGAGGCCCTGCTGGCGGGCACCCGGCAGCCCAACCAGCTGCCGCCCGAGGCCGCCGCCCTGCTGCTCGCGCTCGCGGGGGAGCCCGCCAGCGTGCTCGACCCCAGCTGCGGGCTCGGCCCGGTGCTGCTGGCCGCGCCCGCCGGAGCCAGCCGCCACGGCCAGGACCGCGACCCGGTGACCGCCGCCGCCGCCCTGCTCCGGCTCGCCCTGCACACCCCCGCCGACACGCCGGGGCCGCTGCCGCTGGGGGTGCGCGCCGGTGACGCGCTGCGCGCCGACGGGTACCCGCAGCTGCTCGCCGACGCCGTGCTCTGCCGCCCGCCCTTCAACGAACGGGACTGGGGCCACGAGGAGTTGCGCTACGACCCGCGCTGGCTCTTCGACCAGGCCCCGCCGCGCGCCGAACCCGAACTCGCCTGGCTGCTGCACTGCCTGGCGCACACCCGCCCGGGTGGTCTGACCGCGCTGCTGCTGCCCCCCACCGTCGCCTCCCGCCGCTCCGGGCGCCGGCTGCGCGCCGAACTGCTGCGCACCGGCGCGCTGCGCGCGGTGGCCGCGCTGCCGGCCGGCGCCGCGCCGCCGTACGGCGTCCCGCTCCAGCTCTGGCTGCTGCGCCGCCCCGACCCGCAGGAGGCCGCGCCCGCCCGCCGGTTGCTGCTGCTGGACGCGACCGCCACGCAGCCCGAGCAGTTCGACTGGCCGACCCTGCACCGCACCGTGCTGGAGGGGTGGCAGGCCTTCGACGGCGGCTCGGTGGCCGACCGCCCGGGGGTGTACCGGGTGCTCGACTCGATCGAGCTGCTGGACGACGACACCGACCTCGCCCCGGCCCGCCACCTGCCGCCGCCCGCCCCCGCGGACGGCGCGGCCGCGCTGGGTCGGCTGCGCGGCCGGCTCGGTGAGCTGCTCGGCTCGCTGGCCGAGCTCGACCGGGCGCTGCCCGCCGTGACCGAGGCCGGAGCCGCCCCCGCCGCGCCGCTGACCACGGTCGGCGAGCTGGCCCGGCAGGGTGCGCTGGAGGTCTTCTCCTCCGGCACCGGGCCCGCCACCCGGGCGCTTCCTGACGACCCGGCGGCCCCGCCCGTCCTCACCGACCAGGACCTCCTCGCCGGCCGCCCGCCGAGCCTGGCGCTGGCCGCCGGCGAGGCGCTCCGCGCCCGTCCGGGCGACGTCCTGGTCCCGGCCCTGGCCGGCGGCGCCGCCCTGGTGGTCCACCCCGGCGACCCGGCCGACGGCGCGGCCCTGGGCCCCCGGCTGCACCTGCTGCGCCCCGACCCCGCCGCGCTCGACCCGGAGTTCCTGGCCGGCCGGCTGCGCTCCACCGCCGCCGCGCGGACCGCGGGCAGCCACGCCTCCACCACCTCCCGCCTCGACGTCCGCCGGGTCCAGCTGCCCCGGCTGCCGCTGGCCCGCCAGCGCGAACTGGGCGAGGCCTTCCGCCAGGTGGCCGCCTTCGAAACCGGCGTCCGCCAGGCGGCCGAGCTGGCCCGCCGGCTGGCCCAGGGCCTGACGGACGGTCTGGCGGAGGGGGAGCTGGGGGTGGAGTGAGGAGGGAGGCGGGCCACGGCCGTTCAGGGCACCGGGGCCTGACCGGCGAGCGGCCCGGCGAGGGCGCTCGCCTGGCCGCCGGTCACGGACCGGTAGCGGTCCGGGCGGAGCCCGGCGGGGCCTGGGGTGGGGGCGGTACCGTGGGCAAGATCATCGTCGGGTTACCTCTTCGTGCGGGGGCGGATACGCATGGCAGGCCAGTTTCCCGGGCAGTTCGGGCCGGTTCCGGCGCGGGTGGTGAAGCCGAAGGGGCCGTTCGGGGTGGGCGGCAAGGTGCTGCTCTGCCTGGCGGCGGTGCTCACCGGCGGACTGCTCGGGTTCCTGCCGCCGCTGCTGCTGGCGGTGCGGCGCAAGCAGCGGGTGGATGTGCTGGGAGCGGTGCTCTTCGGCGCGCTCTCGCTGCTGATGATGGTCTGCGCGGGCATCGCCGGGCAGGACAAGCGCGCGGTGGCGGCCAACGCCATCGGTGAGATCACCATGGGCGTGCTGATCGTGGCGGCGCCGACGTACTTCCTGCTGATGGACCGGCGCGGTCGGTACCCGCTCGCGGCCGGACACGCGGTGCCTGGGTACGGGGCAGCCGGCTACGCGGTGCCCGGCTACGCGCCGCCGGGCTACGTGCCGCCGGGGTACGCGGCGCCCACGCTGCCCGTGCCGCCGGGCTACGGGGCGCCGGGCCACCAGTCGTACCCGTCGTACCAGCAGCAGCCGACGCAGCAGCAGGAGCAATCGCAGCAGCAGCAACAGCAGCCACCCGTCGACGAGTTGCAGCGGCTCGGCGAGCTGCTGCGGCGGCAGGCCGAGGACGGCGGGCGGTGAGCGCGGCCGGGGACCGGGTGATCGGGGGCCAGGTGATCGGGGGCCGGGTGATCGGGAACCGCTACCGGCTGGCCGAGAAGATCGGGCACGGCGGGATGGGCCAGGTCTGGGCCGGGTACGACGAGCGGCTGGACCGGCGGGTGGCGGTGAAGCTGCTGCGCACCGAGGCGCTGCTCGGCGGCGAGGGGACGCGCGAGCGGACGGCGCTCCGCGAGGACCTGCGGCGGCGGTTCCTGCGCGAGTGCCGGATCACCGCCGGGCTCGACCACCCCGGGCTGGTCACGGTCTTCGACGCGGGGCAGGACGAGGACGAGCTCTACCTGGTGATGCAGCGGCTGCCCGGCATCGGGCTGGGCGACCTGCTCGCCGAGGAGGGCCCGCTGCCGATCCCGTGGGCGGTCGCGGTGGCCGCGCAGATCTGCGCCGCCCTCTCGGTGGTGCACGCCGTCCCGGTGGTGCACCGGGATCTGAAGCCGAGCAATGTGATGGTCCGTCCGGACGGGCGGGTGGTGGTGCTGGACCTGGGCATCGCCACCGCGCTGGACGGCGAGCACACCAGGCTCACCATGACCGGCGTCCCGATCGGCAGCCCCTCGTACATGGCGCCCGAGCAGGCGCTCTCCGGCGCGGTGGACGCGCGCAGTGACCTGTACGCGCTGGGCTGCCTGCTGCACGAGATGCTCGCGGGCGAGGAGCCGTTCCGGGCGCCCACCGCGCTCGGGGTGCTGCGCCGCCAGGTGGACGACGCGCCGGTGCCGCTGCGGCAGCTGCGGCCCGAGGTGCCGGCCGAGTTGGAGGCGCTGGTGCTGGACCTGCTCGCCAAGCCGCCGGCCGCGCGCCCCGCCGACGCGCAGACGGTCCACCAGCGGCTGCGCCCGCTGCTGCCGGGCGCGGCGCCGGGCGCACGACCGCCCTACGGACCGGTGCCGGACCCGACCGGCCCGTTCCGCCACCCGCACCAGCCGCTGCCCGGCCCCGCCACGGCGCCCGTGGCCGCCCCACCCCCGCTGCCGCTGCCGGCCCCGCCCTCGGCGCCGTCGGTCCCCGCCGACCTCGCCGCCGCCTGCGGCGAGGTCTCCGACCTGCTCGCCGCGCACCGCTACGCCGAGGTGATCGACCTGGCCGCCCGACTGCTCCCGCGGGCCCGGGCCGCTCACGGGGACGGCGCGCCGCTGGTCCGCACGCTGCGCACCATCTACGCCCGCACGCTGCTGCAGGAGGGGCAGTACCGGGCGGCGCTGCCGGAGTACCAGCTGCTGGCCGCCGCCGCGTCGGCCGAAGCCGGCCCGCGGGCGGAGCAGGCGCTGGAGCACCGGCGCAAGGCGGCCGCCTGCCTGGAGCAGCTGGGCCGGGGGGCACAGGCCCTGGCGGAGTACCAGGGGCTGCTCGCGGACCACACGGCCCGGCTGGCCTCGGGGCAGGACACCGACCCGTCGCGCTGCTTCGACCTGCGGGAGCGGATCGGCCTGCTGCTCGCGGGGTCGGGGGACACCGAGGGCGCCTGGGACTGGCTGCTCGCGCTGCTCTTCGACCGCGAGCCGCGGCTCGGCCCGCACCATCCGGACGTGCAGCGGCTGCGCCGGCACCTGGACCAGCTCCAGCACCACCGCCGCACCGGGTCCCAGCCGCCGCTGCCCCAACTGTCGCCGACGTGGCCGCCGCCCCCGGGCCCCGCCGTGCCGCAGCCGCTCGACCCGCGCACCGGCAGCTGGCCGAGCCACCCGCCGCACGTCTCCGGCCCCAACCCGTACCGCGCCTGACGGTCCGTCGGACATGGCGGCCCGCACTCACTCGTTCGGCGCAGCGTTTGGGCAACGGCCCGCCCGGCTCTCTATCCTCGTGTCCCGTCAGGAGGCAGCCGCCACCGCAGCCCGTCCGGGAGGCCCCGCGTGATCCGCAGCCGTTCCGCCCATCCCGCCGCCGCCCAGCCCGCCACCGCCCGTCCCGCCACCGCTCACCTCGTCTCCGCTCACCTCGTCTCCGCCCGCCCCGCCGCCGCCCTGCCGGCCCGCCGCCGGGCGCGCCGGGCGCTGCCGATCGTCGGCGCGCTGCTCGCGGCGGCCGTGCTCACCGGGTGCGGCCGGAACCCGGCGTATCCCGGGGTGGCCGCGGTGGTCGGCCGGGACCGGATCAGCGAGTCGGCGATGCGCGCCAGGGTGGCGGAGTTCCGCGCACAGGCGGACCAGCTGCCGGCCGGGCAGTACCAGGAGCAGGCCGGCCTGGTCGGGGCCACCGTCTCCGGGATGGTCTTCAGCGACGTGGTCGACCACACGCTGGCCGAGCACCAGCTCGCCGTCACCGCCACCGAGGTCGCCCAGCTCCGCGCGGACCAGGTGCGGGCCTGGGGCGGCGAGTCGGGCCTCGAACAGATGCTGCTGCTCAAGCACGCGGTCCCGGCGGGCCGGATCGACACCTTCTACCGCGAGCAGATCGGCCTGCAGAAGCTCGCCGCGCAGGCCGGCCAGCAGCTGGGCACCACGGACGGCAACAAGACGGTGCACCAGCTGCTCGCCGAGGCGGCCACCGAGCTCAAGGTGACGGTCAACCCGCGCTACGGCAGCTGGGACGTCCAGCAGGCGGTCCTGGACAGCCCGAGCGAGGACTGGCTGCCGCAGTCGGGTGCCGCCTCCTGACCGGTAGGTTCGAGGGGTGGAGATCTCGACGGACACCCCGGACACCCCGAACGCCGCTGCCGCCCCGAAGCTGACCCTGCTCACCACCACCCACCGGGTGGCGCCGGGCCTGCTCAGCTGGCCCGCCTGGGAGGCGCTGCGCGCGGCGCCGCTGGTGCTGGCCGCCGACCCGGCGCACCCCCAACTGCCCGCGCTGGCCCAGGCGGGCGTGGCGGTCGAGCTGGTGGAGCGGAGCAGCGCGCCGGCGCTGGCCCGCACGCTGACCGGACGCGCCCCCGTGCTCTTCCTCGGCAGCCCGGACGGCGACCCGGGGCTGACCGACGCGCTGGCCAGGATCGCGGTCGAGGAGGCGGGCCGGGCGCCCGAGATCGAGCTGCTGCCCGGCTCCTACGACCTGCCCGGCGCGCGGCTGCTCGACCTGGTGTCGGTGATGGACCGGCTGCGCTCGCCCGGCGGCTGCCCGTGGGACGCCGAGCAGACCCACGCGAGCCTGGTGAAGTACCTGGTGGAGGAGGCCTACGAGCTGGTCGAGGCGATCGAGGAGGGCGACCGCGAGACGCTGCGCGAGGAACTGGGCGATGTGCTGCTCCAGGTCTTCTTCCACGCCCGGATCGCCGAGGAGCACCCCGAGGACCCGTTCTCCGTGGACGACGTGGCCGGGGCGATCGTCGAGAAGCTGATGTACCGCCACCCGCACGTCTTCGGTGACTCCGACGCCGCCACCACCGACCAGGTCGAGGCCAACTGGGAGCAGCTGAAGGCGGCCGAGAAGCAGGACCGGGAGTCGGTGCTGGACGGGGTGCCGGCCGGGCTGCCGGCCCTGGCCTACGCGGCGAAGCTGGTCTCCCGGGTGCGCCGGGCCGGTTTCACCGGGGTGGCCGACGCGCCGTACGCGCTGCCGGGGGAGCTGACCGAGCGGACGGCGGGCGCGCTGCTGCTGGCCGTGGTGCAGCGGGCCCACGACGCGAAGGTGGATCCGGACGCGGCGCTGCGGGCGGCCGCGCGCGACTACCGGGACGCGGTGCGGGCCGCCGAGGGGCTGCCGGCGAGCTGAGCCCGCCGGTGCGTCACCTGGTGCCGGCCGGGTCAGGCCGTCTGGACGTGCTGCTGGGTGTGCTGCTGGACGTGTGGCGGGCGGTGCGCCTGGCGCTGCCGCGGCACGACCTCGCCGATCGCCTCGCCCAGCGGGTCGAGCAGCTCGGCGAGCCGGTCCAGCTGGCCGGGCAGCTCGGCCATGGCGACGATCCGCTCGCCGTCGGGGCCGGCCACGCAGAACAGGTCGATCGGGCCGAGGTGCTTCTCGGCGGTGTCGACCAGGGCCGCGATGTCGCTGGGCTGGTGGATGTCGGAGCTGACCCCGATCACCGGGCAGCCCGTCCGGTCGAGGGCGGTGGCCAGGTCCTCGGCGACACCGGCCCGGGGGTCGGCGATCAGCAGGCCGGCGGCTCCCGCGGCGGCGAAGCGATGGGCCGGCCCGTCGCCGTCGCCGCCGCTGAGTACCGCGATGACCACCACTGCCCCGGTTACTCGCATGGCCTGCTCCTCCCTGGGGGCGCCGCCGCACCGGAGCGCCCGCCAACCACGTATCGGAGGATCGTAGGCTTCTCCTGACCCTCCGCAACAGGGATTACCCGTCAGGTGACCAGGCTCACTCCTCCTGGGGACGGGATAACGTCAAGACATGCCGGATCAGCCGGATTTCCCGCCGCCGCCCCTGTTCACCTGGGAGTTCGCCGCCGATCCGCACCCGGGCGTACGCCTGGCCGCGCGAGCACGCCCCAGTGCACCGGACCACCCTGCCGAGCGGGGTTGACGCCTGGCTGGTGACCCGCTACGCCGACGCCGTCGATGTTCAGCGGGGCGATTCGGGAGTGAATTCGACCGGCAGTTCCCGCAGCCCGCGCATGATCAGACCGCCGCGCCAGCGCAGTTCTGCCGGGTCCACGGCGAGCCGCAGGTCGGGCAGCCGGGTCAGCAGGCTGGAGAGCGCCACCCGACCCTCCAGGCGGGCCAGCGGGGCGCCGATGCAGTAGTGGATCCCGTGGCCGAAACCGAGGTGCGGGTTGTCGGCGCGGGCCAGGTCGAGGGTGTTCGGTTGGCCGAACCTGGCGGGATCACGGTCCGCGGCGGCGAGGACGACGAGGACCGGGTCACCCGTGGACACGGCCTGGCCGCCGATTTCGAGTGGTCGGGTGGCGTAGCGCCAGGTGGCCAACTCCACCGGGCCGTCGTAGCGCAGCAGTTCCTCGATCCCCGTGTCGAGCAATCGGGAATCCCCGTCCGCGACGGCAGCCTGAAGGAGCGCTCGCTGGGGCGGATTCTGAAACAGCGCCAGCGCGCCGTTGCCGATCAGATTGATGGTCGTCTCGAACCCCGCGAACAACAGCACGAAGCACATCGCGACGGCCTCGTTCTCGGTGAGGTGCTCGCCGTGGTCGCCGGCCCGGATCAGACCGGAGATCAGGTCGTCCCCGAGGTCCGCCCGCTTGCGGTGAATCAGGTCTGCCAGGTACGCGCGGATGCGCTTGACGGCTCGGCCCACCCCTCCACGTGGACCGCCGCCGTGGCGGATCATCATGCCCGCCCAGTCGCGGAAGTCCTCCTGATCCTCCTTGGGAACACCGAGGAGGTCGCAGATCGCGTAGATCGGCAGCGGGAAGGCGAACTCATGGATGAGGTCCGCTTCGCCCCTGCCGGAGAATTCCGAGAGGAGTCGATCCGCGAGGCCCTGCACCTGGGGCTCGAACTCCGCCACTCGGCCCGGCGTGAACGCCTTGGAGACCAGCCGGCGCAAGCGGGTGTGGTCCGGCGGGTCGATGTTGAGCAGGTGCGTCATCAGGTTGGCGCTGCGCTCTCCCGGGATCCCGGTCTTCCCCTTCGCGTGTGCCGACTCGTCGTGGTGGGCCGGGTTCTTGCTGAGACGGCTGTCCGCGAGCGCCTGGCGGGCGTCGGCATAGCGGGTCACGAGCCAGGCTTCGACGCCGCTCGGCAGCTGGGCCTTGTACACGGGCGCGTGCTCACGCAGCCAGGCGTACGCCGGGTAGGGGTTGGAGGCGAACCCCCAGGTGAAGAGTTCGGGCCGATCAGACATGCCTCGACGGTATCCCGCTGCTGGTGTTCGGCGACCGTCCGACCTCTGACGCCCCTGCTGCCACGGTGTGAGCCGTCGGCCGGTCTCGACCCGACCAGGCCCGCGGGCCCGACCAGGTCCGCGGGCCCGACACCCTGGACCCGGCCCGCACGGACGGCCCGCACCTCGGCTTCGGCCACGGCATCCACTACTGCGTCGGCGCCCCGCCGGCCGGGTTGGAGGGGCGGGCGGCGCCGGCCACCCTGCTGACCAGGCCGCCCGATGTCGACCTCGCCGCCGCGCCCGAGGAGCTGCGCCGGCGCGGCGGCCTGATCATGCGTGGACTGCGCGCGCTGCCGGTCGCCTTCACGCCTGAGGGGCCGTCCGGTGTCGCCGTCGAGCGCTGACGCGGAGTTTGATGAAGGTCCGACAAGTCCTGACGGCGTGTCGGCACTACTCCGACAGAGGCGATCTGAATGGGCATCAACCTGACCAAACGCCATCAGTTGGTGGACGATCGGCGACCGTCCGTAATTCTCGTGTGATGTACGCGATATGAGCTTGTGATTGGTGGGTCAATCTGCCTACTCTCCCAGGAGTTCGCAGCTGCGAACCCCGTGCGCGGTACGCCGAATCCTGCCCACCGCGCGGCCGGGACACCGACCTACACCTTGGGCAGGGGCGGGGGACCCAGGATTTCTGCCGTCTCCCACGGCTAGGGGTGAAGCCGCTCGCGCGGCCGGGCCAACCTCACGGGCCCGAACCCGACAGCTCACCTCGCAGGCGTGCGGAGAGGGACAGTTCATGCTGCTCACCGGCAATGGCCGTCATCGTCGTCGCACCCAGGCCGAGAAGGCCCTCGCAGTGGCCGGCGTCGCCGGCGCGGCGGTCGCGGTGCCGCTGCTCACCGCGACCGCCGCGCACGCGGCCCCCGTCACGGTCTGGGACAAGGTCGCCAACTGCGAGAGCACCAACAACTGGTCGATCAACACCGGCAACGGCTTCTACGGCGGCCTGCAGTTCACTTCGTCCACCTGGGCCGCGTACGGCGGCACCCAGTACGCGGCCCAGGCCGACCAGGCCAGCAAGGGGCAGCAGATCGCGGTCGCCGAGCGGGTGCTGGCGGACCAGGGCCCGGGCGCCTGGCCGGTCTGCTCGGTGCAGGCGGGGCTGGGCAAGGGGGGCGCCGCGGCGTCCGTCGACACCGCTGCCCCGGCGGCCCAGACCCAGCAGACGCAGCAGAGCCAGCAGACCCAGCAGGCCGAGCCGCAGACGCAAGCCCAGCAGGCCCCGCAGTCCCAGCATCCTCAGCAGGCCCCGCAGTCCGCCGACCCGTCCTTCCCCGGCAAGGCCGGCTGGGACGCGGCGAGCCAGGTGTACTGGTTCCAGAGTGACGGCGGCTGGTACTGGACCAGCCACCAGGGCGTGTACGACCAGGCCGCCGCCCAGGCGCGGGCCGCGGCCCCGGCGCAGGCCCCGGCCGCGATGCAGACCCCGGTGCAGGTGCCGGCCGCCGCACCCGCCGTCGCGGGCTCGGGCCACGACTACACCGTGCGGGCCGGCGACACCCTCTCCACCATCGCCCAGAGCCAGCACCTGGCCGACGGCTGGCAGGGGCTCTACCAGGCCAACCACCGGACGGTGGGCGCGAATCCGGACCTGATCGTGCCCGGCCAGCAGCTGAACCTCGGCTGACCGCCCGTCCGCTCGCGCGCGGTCGCCACGGGCGTCCGGGCGCGAGCGGCGGGGCCGGACGACAGCCGGCACGCATTCAGGTGAACTACCGGCGGGTAGCCGAGCCACACCGTGAGACGGCACCCAGGTCCGGGTGGTCGCGGCTGCGGGTGCGGTTAGGCTCTGGTCGTAACGACTCCGTATCCACGTCCGCAGGACCGCTTCCGCCTAGGAGATGCCTCGTGCCGTCCATTGATGTCGTCGTCGCCCGTGAGATTCTCGACTCGCGCGGCAACCCCACGGTCGAGGTCGAGGTCGGCCTCGACGACGGCAGCACCGGCCGTGCCGCTGTCCCGTCCGGTGCCTCCACCGGTGCCTTCGAGGCGCTGGAGCTGCGCGACGGTGACAAGAACCGCTACTTCGGCAAGGGCGTCGAGAAGGCCGTCCTCGCCGTGATCGAGCAGATCGGCCCGGAGCTGGTGGGCTACGACGCCACCGAGCAGCGGCTGATCGACCAGGCGATGCTCGACCTGGACGCCACCCCGGACAAGTCCTCGCTGGGCGCCAACGCGATCCTCGGCGTCTCGCTGGCCGTCGCGCACGCCGCCTCCGAGGCCAGCGACCTGCCGCTGTTCCGCTACCTCGGCGGCCCCAACGCGCACGTGCTGCCGGTCCCGATGATGAACATCCTCAACGGCGGTTCGCACGCGGACTCCAACGTCGACATCCAGGAGTTCATGATCGCGCCGATCGGCGCCGAGTCGTTCTCCGAGGCCGTGCGCTGGGGCGTGGAGGTCTACCACACCCTCAAGGGCGTGCTCAAGGAGCGCGGCCTCTCCACCGGCCTGGGCGACGAGGGCGGCTTCGCGCCGAACCTGGACTCCAACCGCGAGGCGCTGGACCTGATCGTCGAGGCGATCAAGAAGGCTGGCTACGTGCCCGGCAAGGACGTCGCGCTGGCGCTGGACGTCGCCTCCTCCGAGTTCTACAAGGACGGCGCCTACCAGTTCGAGGGCAAGGCGCTGACCGCCGCCGAGCTGAGCGCGTACTACGCCGACCTGGTCGCCAACTACCCGCTGGTCTCCATCGAGGACCCGCTGGACGAGTCGGACTGGGACGGCTGGAAGGCCCTCACCGACGAGCTGGGCAGCAAGGTGCAGCTGGTCGGTGACGACCTGTTCGTCACCAACCCGGCGCGCCTGGCCCGGGGCATCGAGACCGGCACCGCCAACGCCCTGCTGGTGAAGGTGAACCAGATCGGCTCGCTGACCGAGACGCTGGACGCGGTCGAGCTGGCCCAGCGCAACGGCTACCGCTGCATGATGTCGCACCGCTCCGGAGAGACCGAGGACGTCACCATCGCCGACCTGGCCGTCGCCACCAACTGCGGCCAGATCAAGACCGGTGCCCCGGCCCGCTCCGAGCGCGTCGCCAAGTACAACCAGCTGCTGCGCATCGAGGAGATCCTCGACGACGCCGCCGAGTACGCGGGCCGCGCCGCCTTCCCGCGGTTCAAGCACGAGGGCTGAGCCGAGAGCCGGGTGCGCGGGCCGAGCCGGATCCGTCGGCGACTCCCCGCACCTGACAACGAGCCGCTGCGCCGGTGCCCCGCCGTCGACCCCGTAGGGTGGACGGCGGGGCACCGGCGCGAGTGGGAGGGACCAGAAGATGGCAGGCTGGAAGATCCCGGGTCTGAGCGGCCGGCCGCGGTTCACCAGCCGGGCCACCGTGCTGATCCTGGTGCTCTGCTCGCTGGTGGCGATCCTCGCCTATCCGACCAGGCAGTTCATCAACCAGCGCGACCAGATCAACGCCCAGCGGGTCAAGGCCGAGCAGGCCCGCCGGCAGGTCGAGCAGCTGACCGGTGAGCTGGCCCGCTGGCAGGACCCGGAGTTCGTCAAGGCGCAGGCCCGGGAGCGGCTGCACTACGCGATGCCCGGCGAGACCCCCTTCGTCTCGGTCGACCCCACCCCGTCGGCCGCCGCCCAGCCCTCGGGCCGCGGCTCCGCCCGGGCCGCCGCGCAGGCGGCCAAGCCCTGGTACGCCGCCGTCTGGGACTCGGTGGACGCGGCCGCGACCCCCGCTCCCGTCCCCGCCCCCGCTCCGTGAGATGCCCGCCCCCGTGAAGAAGACAGCCACATGACACTTGAGAACCAGCCGGTCGCCGACCGCGACCTGGCCGCCGTGGCGGCCCAGCTCGGCCGCGTCCCGCGCGGCACCCGGGCGGTGGCGCACCGCTGCCCGTGCGGCAACCCCGACGTGGTGGAGACCGCCCCGCGGCTGCCCGACGGCACCCCGTTCCCGACCCTGTACTACTTGACCTGCCCCAAGGCCGCCTCGCTGATCGGCACCCTGGAGGCGGACGGGGTGATGAAGGAGCAGACCGCCCGGCTCGCCGAGGACCCGGAACTCGCCGCCGCCTACCAGAAGGCGCACGAGGACTACATCGCCCGCCGCGACGCGATCGAGGTGCTGGAGGGCTTCCCGTCGGCCGGCGGGATGCCGGACCGGGTGAAGTGCCTGCACGTGCTGGTCGGCCACTCGCTGGCGGCCGGCCCCGGGGTCAACCCGCTGGGCGACGAGGCGCTGGCGATGCTGCCCGAGTGGTGGCGCAAGGGCGCCTGCGTCGGCGAGCAGCAGGTCGAGGCCGGGGTCGAGGCGCTGGTGGCCGGGCGTGCCGCGGCCGAGGACCACGCGGCGGTGATCGCCGCGAAGGAGCGCAAGACCGCCGAGCGTGCGGCCAAGCGCCAGGCGGAGCAGGCAGAGCAGGCCGAGCAGGCCGAGGAGTCCGAGTGACCACCACCCGGGTCGCCGCGATCGACTGCGGCACCAACTCGATCCGCCTGCTGATCGCCGACCTCGACCCGGCCACCGGGCAGATCGCCGACCTGGACCGCCGGATGCTGATCGTCCGGCTCGGCCAGGACGTGGACCGCACCGGCCGGCTGGCCCCCGAGGCGCTGGAGCGCACCTTCGCGGCCTGCCGGGAGTACGCCGCGGTCATCGCCGGCTACGGGGTGGGCCCGGAGCGGACCCGCTTCGTGGCCACCAGCGCCTCCCGGGACGCCGAGAACAGCGCGGACTTCACCACGGGCGTGCGCGAGATCCTGGGCGTGGAGCCCGAGGTGGTCAGCGGTGACGAGGAGGCCCAGCTCTCCTTCACCGGGGCCACCAAGGAGTTGGGCGGCGTCGCGGTGCCGTCCCCGTACCTGGTCTTCGACCTGGGCGGCGGGTCCACCGAGTTCGTGCTGGGCGGCGAGCGGGTGGACGCGGCCCGCTCGGTGGACATCGGCTGCGTGCGCCTGACCGAGCGGCACTTCGCCGGTGCCGAGGTGCCGACGGCCGCGTCGATCGCGGCGGCCGAGGCGGACATCGCGGCCGCCCTGGACCTGGCCGCCGAGGTGGTCCCGCTGACCGGGGCGGCCTCCCTGGTGGGCCTGGCCGGGACGGTCACCACGGTGGCCGCGATCGCGCTCGGCCTGCCGGAGTACGACTCCACCGCCGTGCACCACGCGCGCCTCTCACCGGCCCAGGTCCGCGAGGTGACCGGGCGGCTGCTCGGCGCCACCCACGCGGAGCGGGCCGCGATCCCGGTGATGCACCCGGGCCGGGTGGACGTGATCGCCGCCGGTGCGCTGGTGCTGCGCTCGATCATGGAGCGCACCGGGGCCGCCGAGCTGGTGGTCAGCGAGCACGACATCCTGGACGGCATCGCCTGGAGCGCGGCGCTCTGAGGGTCCGTCGGCAGACTCGTGGACGCCTGGCGGCCACCTGCCGGAACCCCTCGCGGACACCTGCCGGGCCGCCCGTGGCGGCGGCTCGGCGGGGTGTCGCGAGAAAGTTCGTGAATTTCTTCACATGGCGATCCGGCCGTTCGGCGCATTTCCGGGGGTGGTTCGTCCGGATTGCGAGAGCGAAGGCTGTCCACCGGAGCGGCCCGCTGGATCCCAGGTGGGCTTCCGGGTCGGCTCGTGGAATCGAAACAGCCCTCGGGAACCCGCTCGGCAGTCGGATCGTTGCTGCTCACGTAGGCCGCCGGTGATCAAACCCGGGTGCCCTCGAACCGGAGGCCGCTTGACCGCCCCTCAAGTGCCGAAGTGTGGCCGGGCAGTGTAGCAGGTGGTGTCCAGACCCTTGTGACGGGCCTCACGAAGGGTGCTCCGACCGGGGGTGGATACTTTCGGATATGAGCACCACGGAGCGTCCTCGCATCCTCATTGTCGGCGGTGGTTACGTCGGCCTGTATGCCGCGATGCGCATCCTCAAGAAGATGCGCTACGGGGAGGCGACCGTCACGGTCGTCGACCCGCGGTCGTACATGACGTACCTGCCCTTCCTTCCCGAGGCGGCCGGCGGCAACGTCGCGCCTCGCAACCTCGTCGCGCCGCTGCGCAGCGCCCTGAAGAAGGCGGAGGTGCTCACCGGTCACGTGACCGCTGTGGACCACGCCCGCAAGGTCGCCACCATCGCGCCGCTGGCCGGCGACACCTACGAGCTGCCCTTCGACTACCTCGTCGTGGCCACCGGCTCGGTCTCCCGCACCTTCCCGATCCCCGGCCTGGCCGAGCACGGCATCGGCATGAAGACGGTGGAGGAGGCGATCAGCCTCCGCAACCACGTCATGGCGCAGCTGGACAAGGCCGAGTCCACCGCGGACCCGGAGATCCGGCGCAAGGCCCTCACCTTCGTGGTCATCGGCGGCGGCTTCGCCGGCGTGGAGACCATCGCCGAGGTCGAGGACATGGCGCGGGACGCGGCCAAGCTCTACAAGACCGTCAGCCGCGACGACATGCGCTTCATCCTGGTCGAGGCGGCCAACCGGATCCTGCCCGAGATGGGCCCGGACCTCGGCCTGTGGACCAAGGCGAAGCTCGAAGAGCGCGCCATCGAGATCTACATCGAGACCTCGATGGACTCCTGCCTCGACCAGCACGTGGTGCTGAAGAACGGCGTGGAGGCCGACGCGGCCACCATCGTGTGGACCGCGGGCGTCAAGCCCAACCCGGTGGTCGCCAACTTCGGCCTGCCGCTGGGCCCGCGCGGCCACGTCGACACCGCGCCGACGCTGCAGGTCCAGGGCTTCGACAACGTCTGGTCGGCCGGCGACAACTCCCAGGTGCCGGACCTCGCCGTCGGCGAGGGCGCCTGGTGCCCGCCGAACGCCCAGCACGCGGTGCGCCAGGCCGTGGTGCTCGGTGACAACGTGATCTCCGGGATGCGCGGCTTCCCGCAGAAGCAGTACAAGCACAAGAACCTCGGCGCGGTCGCCGGTCTGGGTCTGCACAAGGGTGTCGCGATCCTCTTCGGCAAGTACAAGCTGAAGGGCCGCCCCGCCTGGTGGTTCCACCGCCTGTACCACGGCAGCCGGGTCCCCACCATGAACCGCAAGGTCCGGGTCTTCACGGACTGGACGCTCGCGATGTTCTTCAAGCGCGAGACGGTGGGCCTCTCCGAGATGGAGAAGCCGTTCGGTGCCTTCCAGGAGGTCACCGTCGCCGTTCCGGCCCCGGCGAAGCCGGTCGAGGCCGAGCAGAGTGACAAGGCGCTCGCCAGCAAGTGATCCATCGCGAGTAAGCGACTGACCCCGGCGGTAGGGAGCCGGGGTGTGAGTCGGAGGCCCTCCGCCCGGCAGCGTCGCCGGACCACGACCTCCGTGGTGCTCAGCCGGCCGTGCGACCGGGCGGAGTACGAACGCAGTACCAGTAGGGCATTGAACGGGCCCCGGCCCGGTGGAGAGGACCACCGGACCGGGGCCCGTTCGCGTTTCGCCGCCCGGCTTGCCCGCCGGCGGGCCGTCAGGCGGCCTTGATGCTCTCCAGGATGTCCATCCTGGCCGCCCGCCGCGACGGCCAGAGGGCCGCCACCAGGCCGACCAAACCGGCCAGCGCCAGGAAGGTCAGCAGCTTGCCGTAGGGCAGCACGGTGCTCAGGCCGGTGAGCGAGTGCCGCAGGCTGCTGTTCACCGCCCAGGCCAGGAAGCAGCCCAGGCCCAGGCCGAGCACCGCGCCGAAGAGCGAGATCACCACCGACTCCAACCGGACCATCCGCTTGACCCGGGAGCGGTCCAGGCCGATCGCCCGCAGCATCCCGATCTCGCGCCTGCGCTCGAAGACCGACATCGCCATGGTGTTGACCACGCCGAGCACGGCCACCAGGACCGACATCGCCAGCAGGCCGTAGAGCATGTTCAGCGCGAAGCTGATGGTCGAGCTGAGCTGTTCGCGCAGGTCGGCCTTGCTCTGGACCTGGATCAGCGGATTGTCGCCGCCGGCCGCGGTCAGTGAGCGCTCCAGCGCGGCGCTCGCCCCGTCGGCGCCCTTGACCAGCACCTGGCTGTACTGCGGGGTGGCGCCGTGGCTCGTCAACGCCGCGTTGCTCATGGCCATCTCGCTGATCAGCGGGTTCCTGGCGTAGACGCCGCCGACCGTCAGGCTGCCGCTGCTGCCGTCCGGGAAGACGGCCGGCACGGTGCTGCCCACGCTCAGCTGCCCGCTCTTCGCGGTGTCCGCGTCGACCAGCAGCCGGCCCTGGGCCAGTGCGGCGACGGAGCCGCTGTTCATGGTCAGCGTGAGCAACTGCCCGACCTGCGCCGGGTCCACCCCGGTGACCGGCGACTGCCGGCCGCCGATCGAGAAGTAGGCGCTGTCGATCGGCGAGGAGGCCGCGACGCCGGGCGTCCTGGCCACCTGGTCGGCGATGGCCGGCGAGATGTTCAGGCCGTTGGACATCTGCACCGAGTAGTCGGCCTTCAGCGAGTTGTCCACCGCGTCGCTCAGCCAGCCGTTCAACGAGGCACCCAGCACGGTGAGCGCGCTCACCAGGGTCAGGCCGACGGTGAGGGCGGAGGCGGTGGCGGCGGTGCGGCGCGGGTTGCGCACCGCGTTGCGCCGGGCCAGCTTGCCGGAGACCCCGAACAGGCGGCCGAGCGCCGGGCCGATCAGGGCGATCACCGGGTGGGTGAGCAGCGGGGTCAGGATGAAGATCCCGATCAGCGTGGCCCCCGCGCCGCCGGCCACGATCCACTTGCCGTCACTGCCGGCGTTGGCGCCCCAGAGGATGAGCGCCAGACCCGCACCGGTGATCACCGCGCCGACGCTGTTGCGCACCAGCAGGCTCTTCTGGTCGGCCGGCGTCTCGCCGCTGCTCATCGCGGCCACCGGGGCGATCCGGGCCGCCCGGCGGGCCGGCAGCAGGGCCGAGGCCGCCGTGACCAGGACGCCGACCAGCAGCGCGGTGAGCACGGTGGCGGGCGCCACGACCAGCGGGCCCGAGGGGGTGTGGCCGGTGCCCAGCCGACCGATCAGCACCTGCAGCCCGGCCCCGATCCCGATGCCGGCCACCAGGCCGCCCGCCCCGGAGAGCAGGCCGATCAGCACGGCCTCGACCAGCACCGAGCGGGTGACCTGCTTGCGACTGGCCCCGATCGCCCGCAGCAGGGCCAACTCCCTGGTGCGCTGGGCCACCAGCATGGTGAAGGTGTTGGCGATGATGAAGACGCCGACGAAGAGTGAGATCCCGGCGAAGGCCAGCAGCAGGGTGCGGATGCCGGACATCGACTCGGAGATCAGGGTGCGCTGGTCGGCCTCCAACTGGTCGGCGGTCCTGGCGGTGATGCCGTCGGCGTGCGGGAGGACCTGGTCGACCTCGCTCAGCAGGGCGGCCTGGCTGGTGCCGGGCGCGGCGGTGAGGGAGATCTCGGAGAACTGACCGGGCGCCAGCAGCAGGCGCTGGGCGCTGGCGGTGTCGAAGAGCACCAGGGGGTCGCCGGAGCCGACCTGGGGGTCGTCGGAGGTGAAGATGCCGGTGAGGGTGGCGTCCATGGCCGGCCCGTCGGTGGCCACCCGGACGGTGTCACCGACGTGGTAGCCCGCCTTGTCCGCGCTCTGCTGGTCGAGCGCCACCTCGCCCGCCCGCCGCGGCCCGTGGCCCTGGGCCATCGGGTAGCGCGGGTCCTGGCCGGCGCCGTTCGGCACGTAGTTGGCGCCGGAGGAGCCGGCGCCCTTGCTGATCGCCTTGCCCTGCTTGTCCGCGACGGCGGCGAAGTTGGCGACCGTGCCGCGGGCGGCCGCCACCCCGGGCAGCGCGGTGAGCCGCTGGACGGTGTCGGCGGTGAGCTTCGGCGCCTCGGAGCCGGTCCGGTCGGCGCCGGCACCGGTGGACCGCGAGCCGGAGTCGGTGACCAGCACCGAGACGTCCGAGTAGTTCTTGGCGTAGCTGTTCTTCAGCGCCGACCCGAAGGTGTCGGAGAAGACCATGGTGCCGGCCACGAAGGCGGTGCCGAGCAGCACGGCCAGCATGGTCATCAGCAGTCGGCCCTTGTGGGCCAGCACGTTGCGCAGTGCGGTGCGGTACATGGTGGTTGCCGGCCCTTCAGCTGGTGCGGCCCTTGGCGTCGAAACGACGCATCCGGTCCAGGACGGTGTCGGCGCTGGGCCCGGTCAGCTCGTCGACGATCCGGCCGTCGGCGAGGAAGACGACGCGGTCGGCGTAGCTCGCCGCGACCGGGTCGTGGGTCACCATCACCACGGTCTGGCCCAGTTCGCGCACCGAGTTGCGCAGGAAGGAGAGGATCTCGGCGCCGGAGCGGGAGTCGAGGTTGCCGGTGGGCTCGTCGGCGAAGACGATGTCCGGCTTGCCGGCCAGGGCCCGGGCGCAGGCGACGCGCTGCTGCTGGCCGCCGGAGAGCTGGGAGGGGCGGTGGCCGAGCCGCTCGGCGAGGCCCACGGTCGCCACCACCGCGTCCAGCCAGGCCCGGTCGACCCGGCGCCCCGCGATGTCCATCGGCAGCGTGATGTTTTCCAGCGCGGTGAGCGTGGGGAGCAGGTTGAAGGCCTGGAAGACGAAGCCGATCTTGTCCCGGCGCAGCTGGGTCAACTGCTTGTCCTTCAGGCCGACCAGCTCGGTCTCCCCGATGGTGGCCGAACCGGCGCTGACCGAGTCCAGGCCCGCCATGCAGTGCATCAGGGTGGACTTGCCGGAGCCCGAGGGACCCATGATCGCGGTGAACTCGCCCTGGTGGAACTCGACATCCACCTGGTCCAGCGCCACCACCCGGGTCTCGCCGCCGCCGTACACCTTGCTCAGCCGGACGGCGCGGGCGGCGGCTCGGCCGGTGCGGACCGCGGTCGTGGTGGTCACGGGCACTCCTGTGGGTCGGCCGTCGGGGGCGGGCCCGGTCGACGGCGGTTCGCTGGGGGGTGCTTCCATGCTCGTCGCCGCCGGGGCCGCACGCGTAGCTCCGGCGGACGGTTGGACCGCCGGTCCGCAGGCTGACCCGGGGCCCCTCGTTCTCCTCCTGCGGGATGACGGTGCCCCTGATGGCCGGATCCAGTGGGTCGGCTGGCCAGATCGCGGACTGTTCGTCAGATGGCAAGGAAACATGACAACTTCCCTGCCAAGGAACATGCGCGACGGGGATACGGGCGACTAGGCTCAGGGGGAGCCCGCACACGGGCGGAGCGGTCCGCGCCCGGATGGTGGAACGCAGACACGGGCAGCTTAAAACTGCTTGGCCGCGAGGCCGTGCCGGTTCGAGTCCGGCTCCGGGCACCGATGCGAACAGGACGTGGCAGCGCCCCGCCTCCTCCAGGAGGCGGGGCGTTTTTCGTCGCCGCCCGCCGGGCCTCGGGTCCCGTGCCTCCCGGGTTTCCTTTACCAACGCATTACCATTGGCTCCGCGGGCGGCGCCGTGCCGTCCCTGGGAGGAAGAGCATGCGCAGCAGCAACCCGGTCTTCTCGCGGGAGGGTTCCTTCGGCCGCGACGCCGGATACGCGGGGTTCGGCGGGGCCGACCGGCCGGTCAGTGCCGAGCGGTTGGAGGAGATGTACCGCGCGCCGGCCGCCGACGCGCGGGCCACCGGCCGGATGACCATGGACGGCGTGGTCGCCAGCACCGCGTTGACCCTGCTGACGGTGGTGGCCGCCGGGGCGGTGGCCTGGTTCGCGCTGCCCGACGCGAGCTTCCCGGTCGCCGGGCTGGCCGCGCTGGCGGCCCTGCTGGTGGGCCTGGTGATCAGTTTCCGACGGAGCGTCAATCCGGCGCTGGTGCTGCTCTACGCCGGCCTGGAGGGCTTCTTCCTCGGCGCGCTCACCAAGGTCTTCAACGGCATCTGGCCGGGCATCGCGATCCAGGCGGTGCTGGGCACGGCCGCCGTCTTCGCGGGCATGCTGATCGCCTACCGCAGCGGGCGGATCAGGGTCACCGAGCGGTACACCAGGATCGGGCTGGCGATCGCGGTCGGCTTCGTGCTGCTGCTGGTGGTGAACCTGGTGGCCTCGCTCTTCGGCGCCTCGGCGGGGCTGGACTCCGGGCCGCTGGGCATCGTGGTGGGGCTGGTCGGGGTCGGCCTCGGCGCGTTCTTCCTGTCGCTGGACTTCGCGGCGGTGGAGCAGGCGATCCGCGGCGGGGCGCCGCGCCGCGAGTCCTGGCGGGCCGCGTTCGGACTGACCCTCTCGCTGGTCTGGATCTACCTGGAGCTGCTGCGGCTGATCGCCGTCCTGCGAGGGGACGACTGAGGTGGCACTAGGCTCGCGGCATGGGTGACGACGGGCTGGACGAGTTGGTGGCGGTGCTCGACCGCCTTGCGGATCGTTTCCGCGCGATGGCGCAGAGCCACCTGCTGCTCGCGGTCCCCGGCCACCCCTCACGGGCGGCGGCCGGGCTGGAGCTGGCCCGGCAGTTGGCGACCTGGGCCCAGCGGGTCGAGGAGGGGCCGGCGGCGCGGCCGCGGGAGATCCCGGACGCCGGGGTCTTCGCGGTCGGCGACCAGCTCTCGGTGGCCGGCCACGACCTGGTCATCGCGCTGGCCCAAGCGCCGGACGCCGCGCCCGGCCTGCTGGGTGAGGCGGTCGCGGCGGTGCGGACGACGGCGAAGCTGACGGGCTGACGGGCTGACGGGCCCGGGAGATCGGCGGGCCGGCGGGCCGAGCCGCTCCGCCCGCCGGCCCGCCGCGGGGCCCGTCAGATGCTGGCGACCACCCGGTCGGCCAGCACGTAGACGGTCTCCTCGTCGGTGGAGAAGGTCAGCGAGTACGAGCCGGAGAAGCGCGAGCCGCCGAGCAGCCGCACGTCCTCGCCCGCCCGGACCGCGTCGATCAGGCGGTAGGCGGCCTCCCGGTCGCCGGGGGCGACGCAGAGCGTGGTGCCGTCGGCGAAGGCGTAGACGTCCAGGGTGCCGAGCGGGCCGGGGCGCACGTCGGTGAGCGCGATCCGCTCCTCGGCGAGCGCGGTCAGCCGGGTGTCGGTCCACTCGCGGGACGGGGCCTGGCTGGGCACGAAGTCGGGGTGCGAGGGGTGCCGGCGCGGATCGGGGACGGGGACCGTCGCGGCGGCCGACTCCGGGTCGAGCAGCCCCGCCTCCAGGCCGGTGGCCAGCAGGTCGGCCTCGCGGGCCGCGCGTGCCTCGTGGGTCGCGCTGACCTCACCGCTCGGCGCGATCGGGCCGGCCGGCCCCGACACCGGGTCGCCGTCGCCGATCATGTCCTCCAGGGCCGAGCGCAGCGCCTCGCCGAAGGCGGGGTCCATGGCGCCCGCGCTGTCCGCGGCCTCCTCCGGCCCGGTGGGGCGGGGGAAGAAGAGCGGCCAGTTCTCGACCGGGTCCAGCGCGCCCAGGCCCAGCGCCTCCGAGGGCCCGGCGAAGGGCGTGTCGAGCAGCGGGTCGTCCTCGGCCGCCCGGGCCTCCTGCTCGGCCCAGAACGCCCGGGCCTCACTGATCTCCCGCTCCCGGTCGGCGGCAAGCGCCTCGGTCACGGCGCGGCGTATCGCTTCCTCGTCCACCGCGGCGGGCCCGGCGGACCTCGCGGCGGCCAACTTGCGCAGGGCGTGCACCTGGAAGAGGACGGCGGTGCAGACGGTGATCAGGACCAGCAGCAGGATGACGTACAAGGCGCTCACGGAATGTACTCCTCGCGCGGAGTGGAACAGGGGAACATCTCCACCCTGCCGCATGGGCGGGTGATGCTGCAGAGGAAGATGTCCGAAATGCCGGTGATGTTGGTCATTGTCCAAAAATCTAAGGACGCCCATGGTGTACGCTGCGCGGTTGGGCGACTTCAGCGAGTTGAAATCGAGGGCTCTCGGGACGAGTTGGCGGCCGGATCGGGCCCCCTGATGTGATCTGGGCCTCAATTACCGTCCGTGACGCCAGACGAGTGTCAACGCCTCGTAAGTCCCGCCATTTCCCGCCCTGGTAGGTGCTCGACCACGGCGCGTCATCCCCTGTTCCGCAGGCGTTTCCACAGACGTATCTGACGTGTCATCAGTTCTCATACAGTGGGGCACGTTTCCGCGGCAGCGGCGCACGCACACGGGGAGGGCGGCATGACGAACTCAGCAGCGGTCGGCGGCGGGGGAGGAAGCCTGGAGGTGAACCTGCCGGCGCTGTCCCAGGCCACGGGGGCGTTGAACGGGATGGCCCTGGACGCGCCGAACATCGGCGCCTCGGCCGACGCCGACACCCAGGCGGCGGCCAAGGCCCTGTCCGGCTGGGCCACCGCCGGGGCGCTCGACGCGGTGCTGCAGGAGTGGCACTCGCAGGTGTCCTCGCTGACCGGGCAGCTGCACCAGAACAGCGCCGCGATGAGCGCCACCGCCGCGGGCTACCAGCAGGTCAACACCGACACGAGCACCCTCTTCTCGCGGCTGGGCAGGTGACCGTGCCGGCCTACGAGGACGTCCTGCACGCCGACCCCACCGCGCTCAGCACCGCCGCCGCCCGCTGGCGCGCCATGGCGCAGAGCTTCCAGCAGCAGCTGCAGGTCATGGACAGTCAGGTGATGAGCATGCTCGACCACGGGTTGTGGATCGGCACGGCCGCCACCATGGCCCGCTTCCAGCTGCTCGGCACCAGGGGTGACCTGGCGGACGCCCAGATCGAGGCGAACGCCGTCGCGAGCCTGTTGGACGAGGCCGCCACGGACTTCGCCGCCGCGCGGAAGAAGCTGACGGACGCGACCGCCGCCGCCGCCGCGGCCGGCTACACCGTCACCGGGTCGGGCGTCGCGGTCTTCGACACCAGCAAGCTCGACCAGGCCGCCCAGCAGGCCCTGCCGCAGGACCCGGACTCCCGCCAGGAGCGGGAGGACCAGGGGGACGCCTTCACGGCGGCGATCACGGCGGCCCTGCAGGAGGCCGGTGACGCCGACGACCGGATCAACCAGGAGCTGCGCTCCGACGCCAAGGTCGGCGACACCGGCGGCCAGTTCAACCACGACGCCATCGGCGGCGGCCCCGCGGCCGACGGCCGGCGCGCGGCCCAGCTGGCCTCCCGGCTCGACAGCCTCTCGCCGGACCAGCGGCGGCTGCTCACCGAGCTGCTGCACGCCAAGGCCGACGACCCCGCCTTCAGCCAGAGCCTGCTCGGCACGCTCGGCCCGGAGGGCACCCTCCGGCTGGCCGACGAGCTCCGGGTCCCCGGCGGCGACAAGCCGGACGGCGACGCGGAACTGCGGACCGACCTGGCCCGCAGCCTGGACAGTGCCACCCAGGACCCGAACACCGCCTTCTACCAGCAGTGGCGCGCCGGAATGAAGGCCATCGGCACGAAGAACCTGGGCGACAACCTCTCGCCGGTCGACGGCTACCAGCTCCTCGCCACCCTGATGCAGTCCGCGCCGGCCCCCTACGGCTCGACCTATCTGCAGGACCTCGGCCAGGACATCATCGACACCGAGAAGGCCGACCCGAACGTCTGGCTCCACGCCGTGGACGGCACCCGCCCGACGCTGGCCGCCGACCCGCTGGACGCGGTGCTCGGCCTCATGGGCCGCCAGCCGGCCGCGGCCACCGCCTTCCTCGACCCCGGCACCACCGCCGGCGCCGACCACCTGCGGTACGTGCTGAAGGACCGGCACTGGCCGGAGCAGTACATGACGGGACCGGGCGCGGTCATGGACGTGCCCGACGCCGGCCACCCCGGCCTGGGCGCCGCGCTGGAGGCCGCCACCACCGGCCAGCCGGCCGGCTCCCCGCACCCGAGCACCCACACCGAGGCCGAGGCCCGGGTCATGCACGACACCGTGAGCATCCTCGGCGAGCAGGGCTCCACGCTGCCGGCGGGCCTGCGTGAGCCGCTCGCCAACGCGCTGGCGAGCTACTCGGCCGACACCGAGAACATCCTCTCCGGCACCGAGGGCGGCACCCTGACGGACGGGGTCTGGACCGACGCGAACGGGGTCCACATGGGCGGGCAGTCCAGGGACCTGAGCAACGTGATGCGCGGGATCGCCGACGACCCGACCGCCTTCGACCAGCTCCGGCAGGCCGAGGCGAGCCGCGTCACCGATCTGCTGGTGCACACCCCCGACCCCGGCTCACCGGCCTGGCAGACCGCGGGCAACAGCGCCTTCGGCGCACTCGGCGCCTATGACGCGATCCAGGCCGACGCCATCATGACCAAGCGTGACGACGCCAAGGACGCGCCGGCCTTCGACGGGAAGATCACCACCGACGTGATCTCCGGGGTGGCCAAGATCAAGCCCTGGGACACCATCGGCCGGATCCCGGTGGCCGACTGGCTGGGCAAGGCGGTCGACCTCCCGGTCTCCGCCTACGTGGAGCAGCAGCAGCACGCCATCGCCCACCAGGCGAGCGAGGCCGCGGCGGCGAACTTCTCCTCCGGCGAGACCGGGGTCGACAACGTCGTGGACACCTGGGCGATGTCCCAAGGCCTGGACCCGAACGCCTCCCAGGTGCTGGGCATCAAGCAGTCCGCGCTGGCCCAGTACAACAGCCGGTTCGACGCGACCGGCCGCAACCTCGGCTGGCTGGCCCGATGACGGACGCGGCGGAGCAGCCGGCGGAGCGGCCCGTGGACCGGCCCGTGGAGCAGCCGGTGGAGCAGCCGGTGGACCGGCCCACCGCCCGGCCGGGCCGCCGCTCCGCCGGTCGGACCGTCCGGGTCGGTGCGGCCCTGGCGGTGCTGGTAGCCGGCGCGGTCGGCGCCCGCTGGGCCTGGACCGGCACGAACCTGCTCGGCCCGGACCGGCTCTGCGGCGGCGCGCTCCCCGCATCCGCGGCGTCCGGGCTCCTCGGGTCGGGGCGGCTGGCCGACACGGCCTTCGACCAGAAGGCCGCGCGGCTGGTGCCGGGCTGCTCGGTGACCCGGACGGCGGGCCTGCTCACCAGCAGCACCGACACCGTGGTGCTGCAGACGACCCTGGCCGAGGTGTCCGCCTCGCTCGGCCCGGCCACCGCGCCCGCCGGCTCCGCCGTGGTGGGTGGCGGCCGGGTGGGCGTGCTCTCCGCGCGGGGCGGCTGGCTGCTGCTGCCGGCCGGTTGCGACGGCCGCGCCCCCACCGGCACGGGGAAGGACGGCGCGCCCGGGCCGGGCCGGGCCTGGCAGGTCGAGGCGAGCACCGTGCGCGACGTGCCGCCGCAGGCCCTGCTCACGCTGCTCGCCGCCGCCGCCGACGGATACGCCCGCACGGCCGGGTGCCCGGCGCCGGGCGGTGAGCCGGCCGGCCGGGTGCTCGCCCCGGCGTCGGCGGCCGCGGCGACCCCGGACGCGCTCTGCGGCCTGCCCGGCCTTCGCGCGCCGTGGGCGGCGGGCGCGTTCCAGCAGGCGGTGCCCCGGTCGGCTCCGATCTGGACCTGTGACCTCGGCGCGGCGCCCGGTGCGGCGGATCCGTCAGTCTCGGGCGAGGCCGGGGGCCGGCCCTTCCTGCGGCTGGTCGTGGTGACCGACTCCCGGCTGGCCACCTCCGAGGCCAGGACGACGCGGCTCGCCGAGCCGGACGCGCAGGGCCGGCCCGTGCTGACCGCCGGCGCCGACGAGGTGCTCGCCCGCTGCGGCGACCGGCCGGTCCTGGTCGCCGTCACCCCCGGCGACGGCGCCGCGCCGGCCGGCACCGCGCCGCCGGACAGCGGCACCCTGCTGCGCGGCCTGCTGACCGCCACCCAGCAGGCGCAGAACTGCGGCGGCGCTCCCTGGGTGCCCGCCGGCAGCTGACCGCGCCGAGCACGGCGGCGGAGGGTGGGGGCCACCGGCTCCCACTCGCCGCCGCGTCTCAGCTCAGCCGCTCTGTGTTTCTGGTCGCGGCTGAGCTGCTCCTGCGCTGCGGGCGGGTGCCGCTGCCGCTCCTGCCTCTGGCCGGAGCAGGGCGGCCCCCACCCTCCGCTGCGTCTCAGCTCAGCCGCTCGATCACCATCGCCATGCCCTGCCCGCCGCCCACGCACATGGTCTCCAGGCCGAACTGCTTGTCGTGCCACTGCAGCGAGTTGATCAGGGTGGTGGTGATCCGGGCGCCGGTCATGCCGAAGGGGTGGCCGACCGCGATCGCGCCGCCGTTCACGTTCAGCTTGTCCAGGTCGATGCCCAGGTCCCGGTAGGAGGGGATGACCTGGGCGGCGAAGGCCTCGTTGATCTCCACCAGGTCGATGTCGCCGATGCCCAGCCCGGCGCGCTTCAGCGCCTGGCGCGAGGCCTCGACCGGGCCGTAGCCCATGATCTCGGGGGAGAGCGCCGAGACGCCGGTGGAGACCACCCGGGCCAGTGGGGTGATGCCCAGCTCGCGCGCCTTGGTGTCGGACATGATGACCAGCGCGGCGGCGCCGTCGTTCAGCGGGCAGCAGTTGCCGGCGGTGACCGTGCCGTCGGGGCGGAAGACCGGCTTGAGGCCCTGCACGGCCTCCAGCGTGACGCCGGCGCGCGGGCCGTCGTCGGCCGAGACGACGGTGCCGTCCGGCGTGCTGACCGGGGTGATCTCGCGCTGCCAGAAGCCGGACTTGATCGCCGCCTCGGCCAGGTTCTGCGAGCGCACCCCGAACTCGTCCTGGTCGGCCCGGGTGATGCCCTTGAGCGCGGCCAGGTTCTCGGCGGTCTGGCCCATCGCGATGTAGGCGTCCGGCAGCAGGCCGTCCTCGCGCGGGTCGTGCCACTGGCCGCCACCCTGCTCGGCGCGCTGGGCGGTGCGGGCCACGGCCTCGTCGAAGAGCGGGTTCTGGGTGTTCGGCATGCCGTCCGAGCTGCCGTTGATCGAGCGCGAGACGGTCTCCACACCGGCGGAGATGAAGACGTCGCCCTCGCCCGCCTTGATCGCGTGCAGCGCCATGCGCGTGGTCTGCAGCGAGGAGGAGCAGTAGCGGGTGATCGTGGTGCCGGGCAGGTAGTCCATGCCCATCTGGACCGCGATGATCCGGGCCAGGTTGTGGCCCTGCTCGCCGCCGGGCAGGCCGCAGCCGAGCATCAGGTCGTCGATCTGGCGCGGGTCCAGCTGCGGGACCTTGGCCAGTGCGGCGGCGATGATCTGGGCGGTGAGGTCGTCCGGGCGGACCTCCTTGAGCGACCCCTTGAACGCCCGGCCGATCGGCGAACGGGCGGCGCTGACGATGACGGCTTCGGGCATGACGGCTCCTGGTGACGTGTCCGGACGCTACGGGGAGGAAAGTTACTCTCAAGTAGCGCGCACGTCATCCGAGCCCGGCTGTGAGTTGGCCGACTCGGTGCCGTGCGCGTGCGCGCTCTCGCCGGGCTGGGCCGCCTCCGGCAGGCCGAACCGCAGCCGGTGCTTGACCAGGGCCCAGCGCTTGCCCCCCGCGCCGCTCCCGGTGGCGGCCACCTCGGTGCCCGACTGCCCGGCGGCGGTCGCCGCGGCCACCGCCATCGGCAGCACCGCCTCGCGGCGGGCCTGCGGCTCCTGCTCGGCCGCCTGCGGCCACAGGCCCAGCGCCGCGCAGAGCGAGGGCAGCACGGCCATCGCCGCGGTGGCGTAGCCCTGGGCGGAGGGGTGGAACCGGTCGGAGGAGAACATCTCGGGTCTGGCCGCGAACTCGGGGCCGAGCAGCGAGCCGAGCGAGACGGTGCGCCCGCCGGCCTCGACCACCGCGATCGTCTGCGCCGCCGCCAGCTGCCGGCTGACCCGCCGGGCCAGCCAGCGCAGCGGCGGCCGCACCGGCTTGATGGTGCCCAGATCCGGGCAGGTGGCGACCACCACCTCGCAGCCCAGCGTGCGCAGGTCCCGGACCGCCTCGCCGAGCTGCCGCACGGCCTGGGCGGCAGGAGTGTGCCGGGTGACGTCGTTGGCGCCGATGATCACCACCGCGACCGCGGGCCGCGCGACCAGGGCGAGCCGCACCTGGCGCACCAGGTCGTCCGAACGCGCACCGGAGACGGCCACGTTGACCAGCCGCACCCGCCGCTCGGCGACCGCCGCCAGCCCGGTGGCCAGCAGCGCGCCCGGGGTCTCCCGGCTGCGCCGGACGCCCAGCCCGACCGCGGTGGAGTCGCCGAGGAAGGCCAGCACCAGCGGCTCCTGGGCCTCGCTGCGCTGATCGGCGAAGACGTCCCCGTAGACCCCGTCGGCCTTCGGCGGGTCGCCCTCCAGCAGGCCCACCGCCCGCACCGCGAGCCGGCTCTCGGTGAAGAGCACCCCGGCCAGCCCGGCCCCCAGCAGGCCGAGCCCGCCGCCGCCGTACGCCGCCGCGGTGGCGATCCGCCGGGCGACCCGCGCCCTCGAATCCTGCGCCCCAGGCATCCGGCAACCCCCTTCGCGTCCCTCCGGTCAGCCGCGCCGTGCGGAGCCGGTCTCTCGCAGGTGTCCCACTCCTCCTGCAGCGCGCACACCCACCGCCTCCATACCCGTTGACACCTTCGCGCTATCGGGCGGCATCGGCCATCTGGAGCCATAGGCTGGTGGCACCGAAGAACTGCCAAGGCCACAGACCGGGAGGACCCCCGTGCGGTACCACAATTCGATCATCGATCTGGTCGGAAACACCCCTCTGGTGAAGCTCACCAAGGTCACCGAGGGCATCTCCGCGACCGTGCTGGCGAAGGTCGAGTACTTCAACCCCGGTGGCTCGGTCAAGGACCGCATCGCGATGCGCATGATCGAGGCGGCCGAGGCCTCCGGCGCGCTCAAGCCCGGCGGCACCATCGTGGAGCCGACCAGTGGCAACACCGGGGTGGGTCTGGCGATCGTGGCCCAGCAGAAGGGCTACAAGTGCATCTTCGTCTGTCCGGACAAGGTGTCCACCGACAAGATCAACACGCTGCGGGCCTACGGCGCCGAGGTGGTGGTCTGTCCGACCGCGGTGGCCCCCGAGCACCCCGACTCGTACTACAACGTCTCCGACCGCCTGGTCCGTGAGACCCCGAACGCCTGGAAGCCGGACCAGTACTCCAACCCCGACAACCCGGCCTCGCACTACCACTCCACCGGTCCTGAGCTGTGGGAGCAGACCGAGGGGAAGATCACCCACTTCGTCGCGGGCGTCGGCACCGGCGGCACCATCTCCGGCACCGGCCGCTACCTGAAGGACGCCTCCGAGGGCCGGGTCCAGGTGGTCGGCGCCGACCCGGAGGGCTCGGTCTACTCCGGCGGCACCGGCCGCCCGTACCTGGTCGAGGGCGTCGGTGAGGACTTCTGGCCCACCGCCTACGACCGCACGGTGGCCGACGAGATCGTCGCGGTCTCCGACAAGGACTCCTTCCAGATGACCCGCCGCCTGGCCAAGGAGGAGGGCCTGCTGGTGGGCGGCTCCTGCGGGATGGCCGTGGTGGCCGCGCTGGAGGTGGCCAAGCGGCTCGGCCCGGACGACGTGGTCGTGGTGCTGCTGCCGGACGGCGGCCGCGGCTACCTGTCGAAGATCTTCAACGACGACTGGATGGCGGACTACGGCTTCCTGCCCACCGCCGCCGACGAGGCGCACATCGGCGAGGTGCTGGCCCGCAAGGACGCCATCGAGCACGAGGGCATCCCGCAGTTCGTCCACATGCACCCGGGCGAGACGGTCGGCGAGGCGGTGCAGGTGCTGCGCGACTTCGGCGTCTCGCAGATGCCGGTGGTCTCGCCGGGTGCGGGGCACCCGGACATCATGGCCGGCGAGGTGATCGGCTCGGTGGCCGAGCGCGACCTGCTGGCGGCGCTGTTCAGCGGCGGTGCGCAGCTCACCGACCGGCTGGAGCAGCACATGTCGCGCCCGCTGCCGGTGGTCGGCTCGGGTGAGTCGGTGACCGGTCTGATGAGCGTGCTGGAGGCCAACGACGCGGCCGTGGTGCTGGTGGAGGGCAAGCCGCAGGGCATCGTGACCCGCCAGGACCTGCTCGCCTTCATGGCGGGCCGCGTCGCGCACTGACGCCGGATCGGCCGCGGGACGCCCCGGTTCACCTGATGGTTCGTTTTCCCACCACGTGGTACACCGGCGACATCTGGGCGCAGCACCCGGTTAACACGCGTCCGGCACTGTAGTGGGCACGGCAAGACGCCGAGCGTGACAGCGGTGGTGACCGGGAGCGGCTCCCCGGACGCCGCGGCTGTTCGGACACATGGGCCGGCCTGACCCGGCCCGCCGTGTCTCCCTCCAGGCCCGCCCGCGGGCCGGAGGGGCCCCACGTGGGGGCCGTCGTCGTCCCGCCCCTGCTCCGGTCCCTCGTCGGCGGCGAGCAGGGTGTGGCGGCTCCCACGGCACCTCGCGCCCCTGGTGGCGCGGCTCCGCGGTTCCCGGGTGGGGGAACCGGGCGGAGCACCGGCAGGGCCGGTCCCGGGTCTCCCGGGGCCGGCCCTCGTCGCGTCCCCCGGCAGCCGCGCGCCCGGGCCGACCGGCTCCGTTGGGTCCGCGCGGGGTTCTCGCCTACGCTCGCCCCATGACCAGCACCGAAGGCATCAGCACCGAAGACACCGACGCCCCCCGCTACGTCCGGCTCAGCATCGAGCTGATCGCCGAGATCACCGACGAGGGTGCCCTCAAGGCCGCCGCGCTCGCCCAGGTCGAGGCCGACGAGTACCTCGACGACGAGGAGCGCGCCCAGTCCGTCGAGGCGATCGAGGTGGACCCGTCGGGTTCGCTCGCCCACTTCATCGACCCGGTCGCGCTGCTCGGCGACGTGCCGGGCATCGAACTGACCCAGGCCACCTGGGAGTCCGCGCAGACCGCGTTCGACCCGGAGGACGACAGCTACGAGTTCGAGGTGGAGTGAGACCGGTCGGTCCAACTCCCCGGCGCCCTGTGCGCCGTGCGCCATACCGCCCCGCCGTCTGTCGGCCGGGCGGTATGTCCATTTTTGGCGCAATCTATCGCTATCTCATACGATCTGATCCTCTTCGGGGAACCGATTCGCCCCGGATTGAGTCGTTGGATCCGTATTGGCCGGCAGGGTAGGGAGACGGACATGGCGGCAGAGGAGCGGGTGCGGGCGCGGGGGCAGGAGCCGGGGGAGCGCGGGGCGGGCGGTGGACGCCTGAGCCGGCGCGGGGTGCTGGCCGGCCTGCTCGGGGCCTCGGCGGTGCTGGTCACGGCCTGCGGTGGCGGCAAGGGCGGCTCCTCGGCCGCACCGGGTGGCGGGGCGGGAGCGGCGGCCCCGAGTCCGAGCCCGACCAGCTCGGCGGCCCGGATCACCGTCTCGCCCGCCGACGGCACCGCCGACGCGCCGTTCGCCACCCCGGTCACCGTCACCGTCACCGACGGCACGCTCGGCTCGGTCACCGTCACCGACGGCGCCGGCGGCCGAATAGCCGGCCAACTGGCCGCCGACGGCCGCAGCTGGACCAGCACCGCGCCGCTGAGCAGCGGCACCAGGTACACCGTGGCGGCCGTCGCGTCCGACGCGCGCAAGCTCGCGGCCGACTCCAACACCTCGTTCGGCACCGCGACCCCCGCGAGCACCTTCGTCGGCTACTTCACGCCGGAGGACGGCAGCACTGTCGGGGTCGGCATGCCGGTCTCGATCACCTTCAACAAGCCGATCACCGACCGCAAGGCGGTCCAGCAGGCGGTCACCGTGGTCGCCGACCCGGGCGTCGAGGTGGTCGGCCACTGGTACTCCAGCACCCGGCTCGACTTCCGCCCGCAGCAGTACTGGGCGAAGGGCACCGAGGTGACGCTCCGGTTGCGGCTCAAGGACGTCGAGGGCGCCACGGGTGTCTTCGGCACCCAGTCCAAGGACGTCTCCTTCACCGTCGGCCGTGCCCAGACCTCGGTCGCCGACCTGGCCGCCGGCACCCTGACGGTGACCACCGACGGCCAGGTCAGCGCGGTCTACCAGGTGATCGGCGGCGCGCCGGACCACCGCACCTGGGCCGGCACGATGGTCATCGCCGAGCGCTTCGAGGAGACCAAGATGGACTCCACCACGGTCGGCCTCGGCGACGAGTACAACATCCCCGACGTCCCGCACGCCCAGCGGCTGACCACCTCCGGCACCTTCGTGCACGGCAACTACTGGTCCTCCCCGGCGGCCTTCGGCAAGGCCAACACCAGCCACGGCTGCATCGCGCTGCGCGACGTCCAGGGCGCCGGCGACCCGGGCACCGACGCCGCCAGGTTCTACCGGTCCTCGATCGTCGGCGACGTGGTCGAGGTGGTCAACTCCGGTGACCGCACGGTGGATCCGGCCAACGGCCTGAGCGACTGGAACCTCTCCTGGGCCGACTGGACGGCCGGCAGCGCCGTGTGAGGCCGTCAGTAGGCTTGAGTCTCCAGTGACGGGAGACCCCAAGGTGGTGGCCATGGACGACGACACCCTGCGCACCATCGGGGACCTGGCCCGGCTGACCGGCCTGCCGGTCAAGACCATCCGGTTCTGGTCCGACGTGGGCGTGGTGCCGCCGACCGACCGCACCCCCGCCGGCTACCGGCTCTACGGAACCGACGCTCCCCCGGCCTTCGGCCGGGAGGTGCCCCCATGCCCGTCTCGATCTGGTGCGAACGCTGCGCGACCTCGGCGTCGACCTCGCGACCATCCAGCGGCTGCTGGCCCGCGAGGTCACCGTCGCCGAGGTGGCCCAGGCGCACGCCGAGGCGCTGGACGTGCAGATCCTCCCTCCTTGCCCGCCAACGGGCAGGAGGGGCCCATGCTGCGGCTGCGCCGGTCCGTGCTGCGCGCGGTGGCCCGGCGGGGGGCCACACCGGAGGAGATGGAACTGATGCACAAGCTCGCCAAGCTGACCGATCAGGAGCGCCGCCGCCTGATCAACGACTTCATCGACGAGGCCTTCGAGGGGATCGAGGTGGGGCCCGAGTTCCTGGCCAAGATGCGGGCCGCGATGCCCGAGCTGCCCGACGACCCGACGCCCGAGCAGACCGAGGCCTGGGTCGAACTGGCCGAACTCGTCCAGGACCCGGCCTTCCGCGCCGGGGTCCGCAAGGCGGCCGAATACCAGGCCAGGGACATCGCGGCCAGTGCCGACACCGATCCGGCGGCCAACCGCGCGCTGGTGGACCTGGTCATCGCCCGGGCCGGCGCCGCGCTGGCCTCCGGCATCGACCCGGCCGCCGGGTTCGCCCGCCCGGTGCTGGACGAACTGGCGGGCGCCTTCGCCGAGTTCTTCCGGCGCACCGACGACGCGGAGTTCCGCGCCTGGCTGCTGGACCGGATGGAGAACGGCAACGACCCGCGCTACGAGCGCTACTGGCAGCTCATCGCCAGGATCAACGGCTGGCCGGTGCAGGCCGAACTGGGCCCGGCCTTCGGCTGGCTGACCGAGGCCCTGCGGGCGACCTGACCCGGCACCCGGGGTGCGCAGACCCGTCCCGGGCGGGTCGGCGCACCCGGATCAGCACGACCGCTCGGCGTCAGCCGTCCGCCCTGGCCACGCCGATCGGGCAACTGGCGCCCGTGCCGCCGAGGCCGCAGTAGCCGTTCGGGTTCTTGGCGTCGGAGAGGTACTGCTGGTGGTACGGCTCGGCGGGGTAGAAGGGGCCGGCCGGGGCGATCTCGGTGGTGATCGGGCCCAGGCCGATCGCGGTGAGCGCGGGCTGGAAGGCGTCCCGCGAGGCGGTCGCGGCGGCCAGCTGGGCCGGGGAGTGGGTGTAGAGGGCCGAGCGGTACTGGGTGCCGACGTCGTTGCCCTGGCGGTTGCCCTGGGTCGGGTCGTGCGCCTCCCAGAAGGTCTTGAGCAGGGCCTCGTAGGAGATCAGGGCCGGGTCGTAGACGACCCGGACGGCCTCGGTGTGCCCGGTCAGGCCGCTGCACACCTCCTCGTAGGTCGGGTTCTGGGTGTGGCCGCCCTGGTAGCCGGCCAGGGTGGTCCAGACGCCGGGCAGGCGCCAGAACGTCCGCTCGGCGCCCCAGAAGCAGCCGAGGCCGAAGTCGGCGACCTCAAGACCGGCCGGGTAGGGCTCGGTGAGCGGGTGGCCGAGCACGGTGTGCGGCTCGGACAGGGTGAAGCCTGGACCCGGGCGGCCGGGCAGGGCCTGGTCGGCGGCGACGGGCGCGGTCTTGTGGCGGTTGAACAGCATGCTTGGTGAACGCGCGGCGGGAGCGGGGGATTCCGGGCGGGCACTACGCTCGGAGCCATGACCGATCATCAGCACCCTCAGGGCTTCGAGACCCTTGCCATCCACGCGGGTCAGGAAGCGGACCCCCGTACCGGGGCGGTCGTCCCTCCGATCTACCAGGTCTCCACCTACAAGCAGGACGGCGTCGGCGGCCTGCGCGGCGGCTACGAGTACAGCCGCTCGGCCAACCCCACCCGCACCGCGCTGGAGGAGTGCCTGGCGGCGCTGGAGGGCGGGCAGCGCGGGCTGGCCTTCGCCTCCGGGCTGGCCGCCGAGGACACCCTGCTGCGCACGATCCTGGCGCCCGGCGATCACATCGTGATCCCCAACGACGCCTACGGCGGCACCTTCCGGCTCTTCAACAAGGTGCTCACCCGGTGGGGCGTGGAGTTCTCCGTCGCCGACACCCAGCACCCCGAGCAGGTCCGCCAGGCGCTGCGGCCGAACACCAAGGCGGTCTGGGTCGAGACGCCCAGCAACCCGCTGCTCGGTGTCACCGACATCGCCGCCGTCGCGCAGATCGCGCACCAGGCGGGCGCGCTGCTGGTGGTCGACAACACCTTCGCCAGCCCCTACCTGCAGCAGCCGCTGGCGCTCGGCGCCGACGTGGTGGTGCACTCCACCACCAAGTACATGGGCGGGCACTCGGATGTCGTCGGCGGCGCGCTGGTCGCGGCGGACGCCGGGCTCGGCGAGGAGTTGGCCTACCACCAGAACGCGATGGGCGCGGTGGCCGGCCCGTTCGACTCCTGGCTGGTGCTGCGCGGGATCAAGACCCTGGGCGTGCGGATGGACCGGCACACCAGCAATGCCGAGCAGGTCGTGGCGCTGCTGGCCCGGCACCCGAAGGTCACCCGGATCTACTACCCCGGTCTGGCCTCGCACCCCAACCACGAGGTCGCGGCCAAGCAGATGAAGGCCTTCGGCGGCATGATCTCCTTCCGCGTCGAGGGCGGCGAGCAGGCGGCGGTCGAGGTCTGCAACCAGGCCAAGCTCTTCACCCTCGGTGAGTCGCTGGGCGGCGTGGAGTCGCTGATCGAGCACCCCGGCCGGATGACCCACGCCTCGGTCGCGGGCTCGCTGCTGGAGGTCCCGGCGGACCTGGTGCGCCTCTCGGTGGGCATCGAGTCGGCCGAGGACCTGGTCGCCGACCTGGCGCAGGCACTGGACCACTGAGTCACCACTGAGTCCGGCCATCTGCTGGTCGGTCCGAGTCCGACCACTGGTCACCACGGCGTGGGGCGTCCGGCGGCGCCCTACGCCGGCCCCGCGCAGAGCCGGCCGATCACCCTGGACGACGTGCGCGGTGCGCGGAAGACGCTCGCCGGGGTCGCCCGGGTGACCCCGGTGGAGGCCAGCCCTGGGCGAGGCAGGATACGTGGTCTCGCGCTGAGGACCGGGCCTTTGCGGCGTTGCGGTGGCTGGGCCGGGCGGGGCGGGCCAGAGTGGACCAGTACCGCGCCCCGCTCCCGAGGGGGCGCGAGCCGACCCTGAGCAGATGGGACAGGCCCGTGACGCCAGCCATCCGAGCCGAGAACCTGGTGAAGACCTTCGGCGACGTACGCGCCCTGGACGGGGTGAGCCTGGACGTCCCGGAGGGGACGGTGCTGGGCCTGCTCGGTCCCAACGGGGCGGGCAAGACCACCACCGTGAAGGTGCTCACCACCCTGCTGCGCCCGGACTCGGGCGGCGCCGTGGTGGCCGGGGTGGACGTGCTCAAGCACCCCAACCGGGTGCGCAGCCTGATCGGCCTCTCCGGCCAGTACGCCGCCGTGGACGAGTACCTGACCGGCCGGGAGAACCTCCGGATGGTCGGCGAGCTCTACCAGATGAGCGCCCGGGACGCCAAGGCCAGGGCGCGGGAGCTGCTGGCCTGGTTCAACCTCACCGAGGCCGCCGACCGCACCGCGAAGACCTACTCCGGCGGCATGCGGCGCCGGCTCGACCTGGCGGCCGCGCTGGTGGTCCGCCCGCCGGTGATGTTCCTCGACGAGCCGACCACCGGGCTCGACCCGCGCAACCGGCTGGCGCTCTGGGGGGTGATCGAGAGCCTGGTGGAGCAGGGCACCACGCTGCTGCTCACCACCCAGTACCTGGAGGAGGCCGACCGGCTGGCGCACGACATCGCGGTGGTCGACCACGGCAGGGTGATCGCCCGGGGCACCGCCGACCAGCTCAAGGCGCAGATCGGCGGCGAGCGGGTGGAGGTGGTGGTGCACGATCCCGAACTGATCGCCACCGCCGTCGAGGCGCTGAAGGGCTACGCGGTGGGCGAGCCGAGCCTGGAGAGGAACACCCGGCGGATCACCATGCCGGTCACCGGCGGCGCCAAGGTGCTCGCCGACGTGATCCGCGAGCTGGACGCGCGGGGGGTCGAGATCGACGACATCGGACTGCGCCGGCCCACCCTGGACGACGTCTTCCTGTCGCTGACCGGGCACCTCAGCGAGGCCGGCGACGGCGGGACGGGCGAGGACGACGTGATCGGCGAGACGGGCGAGGAGGCCTGAGATGAGCGCGTCCACCGCGACCGAGCACGCGATCGGCGGCGCGATCCCGCGCCAGCGGCGCGGCGTCGCCGCCATGCTGCACGACTCCTGGGTGATCGCCCGGCGCAACCTGCGCCGGATGTCCCGCATCCCGGAGATCGTGGTCTTCGGGCTGCTGCAGCCGGTGATGTTCGTGCTGCTCTTCTCGTACGTGATGGGTGGGGCCATCAACGTCCCCGGGGCGGGGGCCAGTTCCTCGATCTACATCCAGTTCCTGATGGCCGGCATCTTCGCGCAGACCGTCACCTTCGCGGTGGCCGGCGCCTCGGCGGGCATCGCGGAGGACATGACCAAGGGCCTGGTGGACCGGTTCCGCTCGCTGCCGATGACCCGCTCCGCGGTGCTGGTCGGGCGCACGCTGGCCGACCTGTGCCAGACCGCGTTCACCCTGCTGGTGCTGGCCCTGGTGGCGCTCGCGGTCGGCTGGCGGATCCACCGCGGCCTGCCGAGGGCGCTGGCGGCCTTCGCGCTGCTGCTCCTGCTCGGGTACGCCTTCTCCTGGATCGGCGCGCTGATCGGGCTCTCGGTGCGCAGCCCGGAGGCGGCCACCTCGGCGGGCCTGATCTGGCTCTTCCCGCTGACCTTCGTCTCCAACGCCTTCGTGCCGATCAGCAGCATGCCGGGCTGGCTGCAGCCGATCGCCTACTGGAACCCGTTCAGCGCGACCGTGCAGGCCTGCCGCGACCTCTTCGGCAACCAGATCGGGCCGGTGGACAAGGCCTGGCCGATGCAGCACGCGATCGGCGTGTCGATCGGCTCCTCGCTGGTGGTGCTGGCGGTCTTCTCCTGGCTCTCGGTGCGCAAGTACCGCTCGGCCGTGAGCTGATCCCGCGCGCGACGAAGCGCCCCGGACCGTCGAGGTCCGGGGCGCTCGTCGTGCGCGGCGCCGGGTCAGCCGACGTACGGCTTGACCTCGAGGATCTTCACACCGGCCTTCTTGCCGTTCGGCAGGTCGTACTGGGCGCTGTCGCCGATCTTCTTGCCGTCGATGGCGCGGCCGAGGGGGGACTGCGGGGAGTAGACGTCCAGGTCGTCGCCGGCCACCTCGCGCGAGCCGAGCAGGAAGACCATGGTGTCGTCCGGGTCGCCGCCGAAGGCCACGGTCACGACCATGCCGGGGGCCACCACGCCGGAGTCCGCGGGGGCCTCGCCGACCTTGGCGCGCTCCAGGAGCTGGGTGAGCTGGCGGATCCGCAGCTCCATCTTGCCCTGCTCCTCGCGGGCTGCGTGGTAGCCGGCGTTCTCCTTGAGGTCACCCTCTTCGCGTGCCGCCTCGATCTTCTGCGTGATCTCGGTGCGCATGGGACCGGTCAGCTGGTTCAGCTCATCCCTGAGCTTGTCGTAGCCGGACTGAGTGAGCCAGGTCACGTTCTCGCTGGTCTGGGTCACGGGTGCTCCTCGTCGGTGCTGGGAGGTGCTGAGGGTTGTCGTCAGCAGTGGTACGGGTCTCTCTACGAAGCAACGCCCGCGACCGAGCCGTCCGGCACGGAAGGGGCGAAACCACGAGCCTAACAATGTCCGGCCCGAGGTGGGAGTCCCGCAGTGGCGCGTTAACGGTCCGTTTCCGGCTCCGTGGCTGCTCGGGTGCCCCCCGAAGGGTGCGGTGATGCCCCGCGGGGCCCACCCGACCGGGTTACTTCGAGGGCGTACAGCCCATCAGCTCGGCGGTGGTGCCGCGCGCGTTGGTCCGGATGGTGACCGTCTGCACATAGGTGGTGCCGTGGGTCGGGACCGGCACGTCGAGCATGCCGACCACCGAGCCGTCGGCGGCCTGTGAGCGGATCGTGCAGGTGCCGCCGACGCCGGAGTCCTTGAGCACCGACAGCTCGGCCTGCACCTGCGAGTCGGAGACGATCTGGAAGGTCGGCACGGTCCCGTTGAGCTTGCTCGCCGTCTCGATGTACGAGCTGCCGAACCAGGCCACCAGCGCCACCACCAGGACGGCCAGCACCAGGCCGACCACCTTCAGGCTGCGGTCCGCCTGCTGGTCGCTGCGCCGGCCGTAGCGGCCCTGGGGCAGGGCGCCGGGCGGGGTGCTGCTGGTGGCGGTCATGGCAGGTCGGTCCCTTCCGGGAAGACCGCTGGCTGCTGCACCGGTTCGCGCACCGAGCGCGGGGAATGTGCGGGCCTTCCAGTCCGTCACTATAGGGGGACGATGCTGAGCCCCACGATGCTGAGCCCGGACATTCCCGGAAGGAACCAGGCGTTGACTGAGCAGTTGCGGCTGATGGCGGTGCACGCGCACCCGGA